>CAMOSN010000049.1 GCA_946624935.1 uncultured Lachnospiraceae bacterium
ACTTATGATGACGGTACTTATGATGATGGTACCTATGACGATGGCTCCTATACGGAGGATACTTCCTCCTCTGCAGCCTCCTCAGATGTAGACCTTCTGGCAGCGATCATTTATCACGAAGCCGGCAATCAGTCGGAAGAAGGCAAGATCGCAGTCGGTGCAGTGGTACTTAACCGCGTAAACAGTGGTTCTTTCCCCGGAACCATCAGCGAGGTTCTTTACCAGCCCGGACAGTTTACCCCGGCGGGAGAGCTTGCTTCAACGATCGCCAGCGGTGTACCGTCCAGCTGCTATGACGCAGCCTATGCCGCACTCGGCGGGCAGGATCCCACCGGCGGCTGCCTGTATTTCAATACTTCCCATGGATCAGGCGTACATATCGGAGACCATTGGTTCTATTAATGACTTCATCGACAATAACGAACGAGCCGGCAGCTTTCCCCGCTGTCGGCTCGTTTCTTTACGGAAAAGCGGACGTGGGGGAGCCATGGGGACAGGTCCCGTGGTCTCCGGGGTTCCGGGGCCACGGGACCTGTCCCCATGGCTCCCCCACGCTCTGCCTGGGTATAGTATTATGAGAGAAATTTCGTCCGGCGTCAAAAAACAGTATACGCATTCGCAATCATCTGCTATAGTGGTGAAGATACTGTCCGGGAAAAGGAGAATGCTTCAGAAGAAAGAACGTTTCAGAAAATGAAGCCCGGAACAGCGGCACTTCGAAGACAAGTAGTACAGAAAGCAGGGCACAATGAACATTCGAAATTTATTTACCGCCAGTGACATGACAGAGGGCACTCCGTGGAAGTGTATCGCCCGCTTTGCGTTTCCGATGCTGATCGGCAATTTTGCACAGCAGCTTTACAACACAGTCGACGCTGTGGTGGTCGGACGTAGCCGGTGGGGCTATACAGCGCTTGCTTCCGTCGGTAATGCGCTGCCGATCCTGAACCTTTTACTCGCGCTGTTTGTGGGCGTCGCCACGGGAGCCGGGATTCTCGTCGCTCAGTATTTCGGAGCGAAGGACCGGCACGGCCTGGAAAAGAGCATCGGCAACTGCATTTTTATCTCACTGATCGCAAGTGTGGTCATCATGGTGATGGGACCGCTTCTTTCCGGACCGATGCTGCGGGCCATGAACACGCTGCCGGAAATGTATGACGCCTGCAAGGCGTATCTGGATATCTTCTTCCTGGGCATTGTGGGCTTCATGTTCTACAATATCTTCGCGGGGATCCTGCGCGGACTGGGTGACTCGTTTTCCGCGCTGCTGTTTCTGATCGTATGCGCAGGGCTGAATGTGATCGGAGATCTGCTGCTGGTGGATTCGATGGGCGTCGCCGGCGTGGCGCTGGCGACCGTGATCGCGCAGATCATCTCGGCAGTTCTGTGTCTGTGGAAGCTGCGCAGGATGAATGACATTTTCACCATGCGGCTTTCCGATATCCGGCCGGAACGACTTTATCTTTCCAGGATCATCCGCCTGGGGATTCCCTCTGGTGTGACGCAGGCGATCATGAGCTGCAGCATGCTGCTGGTGCAGGCGCTGATCAACGGCTTCGGCGATGCGCTGCTGGTGGCGGCCAACGTGATGGTCATGCGGGTGGACGGATACGCCATGCTGCCCAACTTCAGCTTCGGACAGGCAATGGGCACCTATGCCGGACAGAATGTCGGTGCGGGCCGTCTGGACCGCCTGAAGAGCGGTACCCGTCAGGGCACGGCCATGGCATTTCTGACCGCAGTCGTCATGACACCGCTGGTGCTCTGGTTCGGACCTGCGCTGATGGATCTGTTCGCACCGGGGAACACAGAGCTGATCGACCTGGCCATGACCATGATGCGCATTCTTGCCGTCGGCTATATCGCGGTGAGCATCACGCAGTCCCTGCAGGGCGTCATCCGCGGAGCTGGTGATACCATGTCGCCGATGTGGATCACCATTGCTACCACGATTCTGATGCGTGTGCCGCTGGCTTACGGTCTGGTTGCGATCATGCGAAAAGCGGGAGCAGCGCTGCTTACGCAGGAAAAAATGGTGTTTGTGTCGCTGCTGGCTGTGTGGGTGATCGGCGCAGTGATCACCGCCATCGTATATTTCAAAGGAAGCTGGCGCAAAAAAATACCACAGTATTCGTAAAAATCAGGCAAAATATCCTTTCCTGCAGGGAATTGGGTGAATTGAATAAGCAGGGGGATGAATTTGCATCGGATCACCGGATGCGAAACCATCTCCCTGCTTATCTGTTTTTCTCTGACGATATTTTCTTCCTCTTTGCCCGGCAGCCGCCTGTCTTTCTTCTTTGCCCGGCAGCTGTTTATTTCTCTTCCTTTTCCGGCAGCTCCGGCAGAAGAATGATCACCCGGATGATCCGGTTGCGGCGGACGGTATCGACGATCAGACGCACGCCGTCCGGCTCGTCCACGAATTCGCCGACCTTCGGAATGTTGTCCTCGGAGTGCTCGATGATGTAACCGCCGATGGAGTCGTAGTTTTCGGATTCGAGATGAAGCCCGGTGGCCTCGTTGACGTCGTCGAGCGCTGCACCGCCCAGGACGGAATATTTCCTTCCGGGGATGAGCTCCTGAATCTCTTCGTGGTCCCTGCCGCGGTATTCGTCCCGGATGTCGCCGACGATCTCTTCGAGTACGTCCTCAAGGGTGAGCAGTCCGGAGGTGGCACCGTATTCATCCAGCACGATGACGATCGAGATGGAGCCGCGGCGCATCTCGTCCAGGAGATCGGAGATGCTCTTGGTCTCATAGGCGAAGTAAGGCTCCCGCATCATTTTGCGCAGGTCGAAGGTCTCGGGTGTCGTCACCAGCAGGTCCTTCATGTTCAGGATGCCGACGATGTTGTCGATCTGATCCTCGTAGACCGGGAGACGGGTGTAGCGGTGCCTGCGGAACGCAGCGATCAGATCGTCGTAGGTAGCGTCGACCGGAACCGTTTTCATATCCACGCGCGGGATCATGATCTCACGGGCGCAGGTATCGTCCAGGTCCACCACATTGTTGATCATCTGCAGTTCATCGTCCTCGATGACACCATCCTTCTCGGACACCTCTACCAGTGTGCGCAGCTCCTGCTCGGTCATCTGCGCCTTCTGCGTGGGATCGATGCCCATGATGCGCAGCAGAAAGCCGGAGATGGCGTTGACGATGAAGATGACCGGCGTGAGCAGCGTCATCAGCAGCCGCACCAGCCCTGCAAACCGCAGCGAGATCTTTTCCGCACGGACCGTGGCGAACGTCTTCGGCGTGATCTCTCCGAAAATCAGAAGGAGGATCGTGAGCACAGCGGTGGCGACGGCCACGAAGGCGTCTCCCCACAGGCGCATGGCCAGCGTTGCCGTCATGGCAGACGCGGAAAGATTGACAATGTTATTGCCGATCAGGATCGCGCTGAGCATCTTGGGACGCTGTTCAAGCACCTGCAGAACGGTGGCAGCACGCTTGTCCCCTTCGTCTGCGAGTGCCTTGATCCGGATCTCGTTCACGGCGGTCAGCGCCGTCTCCGCGGAGGAGAAAAATGCGGATAGTACAAGTAACAGAATTAATATGCCTATGTCTGCTAAATCGTTCATGGATTTGGCCGCCGAAGGGCGAAAGTCTCCTTTCAGAAAAAAGATTGCGCCGCCAAAGACTGCCGGCGTTGCATTACTTTCGCCATTATAAACGATTGCCGGATAGAATGCAATTGGAATGCACGGCATCTGCCTGAAACCATCTGCCTGAAAGCCTCCGCACAAGTGAGGTAGATGCAATGCGACGGAACGGATGCCCGGGTATGGAATTGGTATCCGGGGACAAAATTGGTATTCGGAAAGTTGGCGGAAGCTGACAGAAGGATCGAAATAGATTATTCATAACGGAAATGTTATCAATATATCCGATTCTTGTATTTGACAGAAAGCTTATGCGGCTTTTATGATGTTGTCATAAAGAACGCCTGCATAGGGCAAGGTTACAGGAGAACAATTTACGGTCAGGAGCTTTTGTGATCGAAATATGCATTACTGGACAGACAGGAGGAAGAAGAGATGACAACATACACGCAGGAACAGATCCTTGCCATGGATCTTACACAGCTGATGGATGCATGTGAGGCCGCTTATCACAGCGAGCGCAATGCGCAGCTCAAAGCCAATGACAGTCAGATCCGCTACCGTGTCGGGATCGGCCGTACCGTGTTCGCCCGTGCCTTCGGTTTCAAAACACTGGACTATTACCATGACATGAACGAATGTCTGAAGCAGCAGCTGCGCTGGAAGCTGTGGAACTTCTATGTGCTGCAGGATGATACCCCCTTCGACATGGAGATCGGAATTGACTACGCGACCGCTTACGAGCCCAGCTTCTACGGGATGGACTATCATATGATCGAAGGCGCGGAGCCCACCTACGGCCGTCCTATCCTGGAGGAGATCGAGGACATCGACAACCTGCAGATGCCGGACTTCTACACCTCCGGACTGATGCCCACCGTGATCAAACAGTATGAAGAGCTCAAGACCATGGTGGATGAACGCTTCCATGTATTCTTCCCGGGTTTTGCCCGCGGTCCCTGGAGCATCGCCACGATCCTGCGCGGCTTCAACGAGCTGTTCGTGGACATGATGGAGGATCCGGAATACGTGCATAAGCTCGTGAAATTTGCGGCAGACTCCCGCATCTCCTGGGAGAAACAGCGCTGTGAGTATCTCGGAATCGACCCGAAGGACCACGACTATCGCTGGAAATACATCATCTACCGCGACAACTGGAACAGCGACTCCTTCGAGGACGAGGTGAATGGAAACATGTTTTCGAAGGACATGTTCGAAGAATTTGTGCTGCCCTATGAGAAGCAGATCGCCGAGTTCTACGACGGTATCGGCTACTATCACAGCTGCGGCAACCTGACCCCGTTCCTGGACGGCCTGAAGACCGTGAAGATCTTTGGATGGCAGCATGTGAGCGCCTGGACTGATTATGTGCAGGCAGTGGAAAAGACCCAGGAGGGCACCGTGGTACAGGTGTCTCTGGATCCGCTCAAAGAGGTGCTGACCGATGACGAGAACGTGATCCGCGAGCGGATCCGCTTCTACCTGGACAACAGCGGCACCCGCCGCGTGGACCTGTGCCCGGACGCGATCTATGAAGGCGGCCAGGAGGTCCTCGACAAGATGGTCCGCTACACGCAGATCATGCGCGAGGAGATCGCAGCCTGGGAGGCACGCAGAGCGTAACACAGCGAAGCCGGCTGGCATGTAAGAATTACCGGAAGTACCGGAAGCACCGAGAGATCGGTGCTTCTTTTTTGCGTGCAGCGCTGATATACTGGAGGCAGAGGAGCTTTGTATACCCAGAAGGTGATGGCCCCCTCCTCTATAGGTGGGGGAAACAGAAGTTTTCTCAGGAGGGGTCCAATCCCCTTCTGAGTGCCTCCGGCGGATGCCAGGGCTGCGCAGGGGAAGATGCCAGCGTAGCTGGCGCGCAGCCCGGCGCAAGTCCGGCATGCGCCGGACTTGAATCTTATGCGTATCAATCGGAAATTCAGAAATATAAACGGCGAAATCCGGCGCCGCGGGAGGAGCTTATGGATCTGTATCAGCTGGAACAATTCAAGGTCGTGGCGGAGCTGCAGCACATGACGAAGGCCGCCGAGGTGCTCAACGTGGCGCAGCCGGCGCTGAGCCGGACGATCCACATGATCGAGCGGGAGCTGGGCACGGAGCTGTTCGACCATGTCGGGAAGCGGATCATCCTGAATGAAAAGGGAGAGATTCTGCTCCGTCATGCAACGGAGGTACTGGACAGCATGCGTACGGCGCGCAGTGCGATCCGCGAGAAGATGGATCTGGAGCATTCCTCCATCAACCTGAGCATCAAGGCGCTCGGCATGATGATCGATGATCTCATCCGCGACTTTAAGGCAGAGCATCCCGACATATCTTTCCAGGTGGTCCAGTATGATACCTGGCTTTTAAAGAGCGCGGCGCCGGATCTGAATCTGTTCGCAACGGTGGAGCCCTTCGAGTCACCCCAGTCCTGTTCGCTCCTGAAGGAGAGGCTTCTTTTGGCTGTGCCTGCAGATTCGGCGCTTGCAGGGGAGGGGAAAGTGAAGCTTGCCCAGATCGCGGGAGAACCGATCGTCGGACTTCAGAACGGCAGCGACCTGGCGGCAAATATTACGTGGCGCTACAAATGCGCCGGATTTGAGCCGCATTACATTATGGATCATTACACCTCCACGCGGATCGCCGACCTGGTGAGCCTGGGGATGGGGTATGCCTATGTTCCGGAGATCACGTGGCCGGAAGTCGTCAACGAGAAGATCCGCCTCGTGGAGGTGGAGGACGTCGATTTTCACCGGTACATTCACATTTCCTGGCCCACGGGGGGATATATGTCCAGGGCGGCAGCGGTATTCCGAAACTATCTGATGGAGTATTTCGCACAGGCAGGACCGCGGCAGCAGTAGCCCCAGGCGGGGCGTGGGCAACGGCAGCCTAAGGCGGGAGCATGACGACAGCTGAAGGCGGGGGCTCAGCCACAGTAGCCCCAGACGGGGCCTCAGCCACAGTAGCCCCAGACGGGGGCTCAGCCACAGTAGCCCCAGGCGGGGCCTCAGCGACAGCAGCACGGGCAGGGCTGCGGGACAGAAGAAAACGCTCCCGAAAACGATAGCGTTCGGTGGAAAGACTTGTGCATATTGGCAAAGTGCAAAAAACGGAGCACATGAAATTGGCTAGAACGCTGAAGTTAAAACGGATGGTTGACAAGAATCCTTGTAATGATTTACAATAACGCCAAGGAAAGAGGTTAACGTTAACAAAAAAACGTTAACTTTTCATTCCCGGAAGTGTGATAACGTTAACAACGGCACTGCAAAACACTTCACGGGCAATCTACAGGTAAAACATCATTACAGCAGCATCACTGCAAAAGGAGGATCCACTATGAAGCTGGAAGGCAGAAAAGCAATCGTGACGGGCGGGGCCCAGGGCATCGGACTTGCCATTGCAAAACGGCTGAACGCGGAAGGCGCAAAGGTCGCGCTTTTTGACATCAATGAGGAACTTGTGACAAAATCCGCCTCCGAGCTGGACGGCTGCATCGGTGTGCGCTGTGATGTTTCCTCTCCCGCAAGCATTGAGGAAGCCATCGGAAAGGTAGTCGAGGCATTCGGCGGGATCGATATCGTTGTGAATAACGCCGGCATTCTTCCCAAGTCCATGATCGAGGATGTGACGGAAAAAGAATGGGATCTGACCATGGCCATCAATCTGAAGGGCGCGTTCTTCATGTCCCAGAAGGCACTTCCGTATCTGAAACAGTCAGAGCATGCAAGGATCATCAATACGAGCTCGCTGGCAGGGCGCATGGGCGGCTTCGAGACCTGCATGGCCTACTCCGCTTCCAAGGGCGGCATCAATGCCATCACCATGGGAATGGCAAGACAGCTTGCCAAGTTCCACATCAATGTAAACGCAGTGTGCCCGGGTACGACGGAAACGCCGATCACCAAGGCCTTCTCCGATGAGGCGATGGCCCGCCTGCTGACCAGGATCCCGCTGGGACGCCTCGGAAAGCCGGAGGACATGGCGGCAGCCGTTGCATTCCTGGCAAGCGATGACGCAGCGTTCATCACCGGACATATGCTCGATGTGAACGGCGGCATGCACATGGCCTGAACACGCAGACATAGCAGCAACTCTTACCGTATTTGATTGCTGCCCATTACGGTGCAGCACCAAGAAAAGGAGAACACAATGTTTAAATATGGAATTTCCTGTTCTCTGGAACCGCAGCCGGTCCGTCAGCCGGTGATCATCCGGGGCGAGATCGAGCATGTTGCCGACCAGGTGAAAAAAGCCGGTTATGACGCAATTGAGCTTTTCATCCGCGACCCGAAGCAGTACGATCCGGAGCGGCTGAACAAGGCGGCTGCCAATGAGGGCCTTTGCTTCTGTGCGATCTCCACGGGAATGGAGTTTACGAGGAACGGCCTGTGCCTGATCCACGACGATGCGGATCAGCGTGCGAAGGCGGTCGAACGCCTGAAGGAGCACATCGACCTTGGCGCAGCGATCGGCTCCCCGGTGGTGGTCGGCATCATGCGCGGCAGTATTCCGGATTTCAACCGCGAAGCGCAGTACCTGGGATATTATAAGGAAGGGCTTGGCGAGCTGTGTGATTACGCAAAGGAAAAGGGCGTGAAGATCTACGTCGAGTCGATCATGCGCTACATCAACAACTACCTGAACAGCGTACCGGAAACGGCGCAGTTTCTGCGGGATATGAAGAAGGATAACCTGTTCCTGCACATCGACACCCATTCCATGGCGATCGAGGACTGGAATGAATATGAGACCGTAAAGAATGCGGCGGACATCACCGGATACGTGCATTTCTCGGACAACAACCGCGGTTATCCCGGCGCGGGCGGCGTGGATTTCAAGCCGATCATGAGAGCGCTGTATGACACCGGCTACACCGGCTACATCTCCACGGAGTGCACGCCGTACCCGACCGAGTTTGACTGCGCGAAGCGCGGGCTGGACTACATGAAGGCCCTGGAAACGATCGTTTCCATTGAAGCAGCTCCGATGATGGGCTGAGATTTCGGGAATCCGCTTTCGGGAAACGGGGAAACAGGAGCCGGATGAAAGGCTTTCAAAGATCTCCGCAGCCGGAGGCATCCATATAACACCAATATAATACGTAAAAAACAGATGTTTTTTAAAGATGAAGGAGGACATCAATTATGAGCGAACATGCATATCTGAAATGGTTTTCAACAACACCGTCCATCTACTGGCATGACTCTGCAGTCAGAGCACAGCAGGTAGAGGCATTCGGCAACGGCGCGACCGGTATGACCACCAACCCGTTCCTGATCCAGTCGACCCTTACCTCCGACAGAGCATTCTGGGCGGATCGCCTGGCAAAGCTTCCGAAGGGCCTCAAGGGTGATGAGAAGGCCATGGAGCTGATCCATCTGGTGACCGGCTACTATCTGGAAGAAGCAAAGCCGATCTTTGAAAAAGGCAATCCGGGCGAAGGCTATATCTGCGCACAGACCAATCCGCTCAAGTGCGGCGATGCCGATTACATGATCGAGCAGGTGAAGCGTTATGGTCAGTGGGCTCCGAACCTGATGATCAAGGTTCCCGCTACCAGAGCCGGTATCGAGGCTTATGAAGAAGGCGTAGCGATGGGCTTCAACATGGCAGCAACCGTCAGCTTCACCGTACCGCAGGTTCTGGAAGTTGGTGCTGCAGCGGAGCGCGGCAAAAAGAGAGCACAGGAAAACGGCATCAAGCCGGGCCTTACCGCGGCAGTTCTGATGGCCGGCCGTCTGGACGACTATCTGCGCGACGTGGCTCATGATACCAAGGCTGCTGTTTCCGAGAGCGACATCACCACAGCCGGTATCGCCTGCCTGAAGAAAGCTTATCAGATCTTCAATGAGAGAGGATATTCCTCCTACATCCTGCCGGCAGGAATGCGCGGCGCCAACCAGGTTTACGAGATGGCCGGCGCGAAGATGATCTTCTCCATCGCTCCGAAGATCGCTGCCCTTGTTGCAAAGGATGCTCCGCAGGAAGAGCGCGTGAATATCCCGGTTGACCAGGCTGTGATCGACCGCCTGATGACCATGCCGGAATTCCGCAAGGCTTATCTCGAGGATGGCATGACTCAGGATGAGTTCATGGCTTACGGCGCGACGAACCGCACCATCGACCAGTTCATCAACGACGGCTGGAACGTTCTGACCGCTTACGATTACGAGGCCTGAGTACAGACGTGAATGCGTGCCAGGCCAGCACGTGTGAACCGCAATCCTGCCTTTTGGCTGCAGAAAAACCGGTAAGCGTGACGGGTGTCGGCCTGTAAGAACTGAGACTTAAACGACTAACACGGAGAGTTTCTTAATTATCGGGCATCCTTTCGGGGATGCCGGAGGATCGAATATGAATTATTTAGAGTGGATCAACAATTGCACGCAAACGAGATGGTGGCATGACTCCGGAAGCCCCGCCGAGATCGACCTGGCGCTGGAAAGAGGCGCTACCGGCGTGACGACGAACCCCGTTCTGACCTACCGTTCCTTCACCTCCGAGCCGGATTTCTGGCAGCCGAAGGTGCTGGCCCTGGGCGATGAGATGGAGCCGGAGGAGAGAGCGGAAGCGCTTTTGAAGCTGGTAGCCACCTATGCGGCCGACAAGGTCCGTCACATCTACGATGAAAGCGACGGCAAGGACGGCTACGCACTCGGACAGCTCAATCCCGGCTATCAGGGCCGCTGGGACAAGATGCTTGAGCAGGGCCGCCGGGTACATTCCTGGGCACCGAACATCGCCGTGAAGCTCCCGGCAACGGCAGCCGGCGTGAAGACGATCGAGCATCTTGCAGAGGAAGGTATTCCAATCTGTGCGACGGTCAACGTATCCGTTTCGCAGGCACTGGCAGTGGCTGAGGCTTACTATCGCGGAAAGGAAAAGGCCATCGCGAATGGTGTGAAGCCGCCGATCTGCATCGTTGTGCAGCAGGTGGGACGTCTGGATGATTATCTGCGCGATGTGGCCTATGACATGGAGCTGGGGCTGGATGAATCCGTGATCACCATGGCAGGTCTGGCAATGGCGAAGCGCACCTACCAGCTGTTCCAGGAGAGAGGCTACACGGACTGCCTGATCATGCCGGCAGGACTGCGCGGCGCCTATCATCTTACCGAGATGGCCGGCGGCAATCTGCTTTACACGATCAACACCCGCGTACAGGACATGATCCTGGCTGAGGATCCGCCTCAGGTCGAGAAGATCAATGACCCGATCGATCCGAAGGTCCTTGAGCAGCTGATGAAGATTCCGGAGTTTGTCCGCGCGTACGAGCCGGACGGCATGAAGCCGGAAGAGTTCATCACCTTCGGCGTGGTACAGAAGCTGCTCAGCCAGTTCAATGAGACCGGCTGGGTGCCGCTGATGACTTACCTGTCCAATAAGAAATCCAGCCACTGGATCTGATCGGACGAAACGGTAGAAGTGCTCATTCAGCCGGACTGCTGCGAAAACACGCATCAGCGCCGTAATAAAAAGGAATAAGGAAACACAGCTTCGGAATATTTCAAAATAATATCAGGAGGATAAGACAATGAAAGTAGGATTTGTAGGCCTTGGAATCATGGGACGCCCGATGTGCCTGAATCTGCTGAAGGCAGGCTATGAAGTGACCGCATTCGATCCGTTCGCACAGAAGGCTCTGGACGAAGTGGTTGCAGCCGGCGCAGTACGCGGCACGAGCAACGCCGATGTGGCTTCGAAGAGTGATGTGGTCATCACGATGGTTCCCAATTCTCCGCATGTACGTTCCGCAGTGTTTGACAAAGGCGGAATCGCGGAAGGTGCGAAGGAAGGCCTCGACATCATCGACATGAGCTCGATTGCACCTCTTGAGTCCAAGGATATCGCAGAAAAATGCGCCGAGCGCGGCATCAACATGATGGACGCTCCGGTTTCCGGCGGAGAGCCGAAGGCCATCGACGGCACCCTGTCCATTATGTGCGGCGGACCGAAGGCCATGTTTGACAAGTACGAGAAGCTCCTGGGCGTGATGGGCGGCTCCGTGGTACACTGCGGCGATGTGAACGGCGCAGGCAACACCACAAAGCTGGCCAACCAGGTGATCGTTGCTGTGAATATCGCAGCATGCGCAGAGGCTTATGAGCTGGCCACCATGGCAGGCGTGGATCCCGAGAAGGTATTCGCTGCCATCCGCGGCGGACTGGCAGGCTCCACGGTTATGGATGCCAAGGTCCCGATGATGATGGACCGCAACTTCAAGCCGGGCTTCCGCATCGACCTGCACATCAAGGATCTGAACAATGCTCTGGATACCGGTCACGGCGTAGGCACTCCGATGATCCTCACCAGCGCAGTACAGGAAATGCTGCAGTGGCTGCACAATAACAAATGCGGCAGCGATGATCACAGTGCGATCCTGAAGTACTATGAGAACATTACCGGCGTTGAGGTAAAACGCTAATCATTATAGAATGCATCTGTGGTCAGGCTTTGATATCCGACCCGCAGGAGAAGCGGGATATACGCCCCGGAAAGGCCTCCGTAAGGAAAAGAGCTTCGGAACGGAAAAGACACAGTGGAGGCCCGGAGGAACCTGCAGCGTATATATGAGGTATACAGGAGTTTGAAACAGTGCAGATAAACGGAACCTGTTAGGAACTATCAATTTATGGAGTCCAAAAGGAGGAACGACAATGACAAAGAAACTTATGGCAGTTCTGGCCGGCGCAGCAGCAATGGCAGCTCTGACGATGAGCGCTTCCGCAGCAGAGTACAACTGGGTAGCAGCGATTCATCTTCCCGAGACTACGACGCATACGCAGGCTCTGCAGTATTTCGCAGATCAGCTCAAGGAGAAATCCGATGGCCGTATCGAAGTAACCGTAAGCCCGGGCGGAGCTCTTGGTTCCCAGCGTGAGATCATCGAGTCCGTAGATCTTGGCTCCATCCAGATCGGTTTCGGTGAGTGCAGCGTTTATTCCAACTACGACGAGGCCTTCGGCGTACTGAACCTGCCGTTCCTGTTTGACAATTATGATCAGCTGTTCGCAGCCTGCGACGGTGAGATGGGTGACTGGATGGAAGCCAAGCTCGAGGAGGAGACCAACCTTCACATCCTCAACTGGCTGAACGGCGGCGCACGTATGATCTACTCCACCAAGCCGCTTGAGACCTGGGCTGACCTGGAAGGCCTGAAGATCCGTACTCCGGAGTCCAACGTGTATGTATCCACCTTCTCCGCACTGGGTGCCAACCCGACCCCGATCGCTATGACAGAGGTTTATTCCTCTCTGCAGCAGGGCGTTGTGGAAGCAATGGAAGGTACGCTTGAGACCGGTATCAGCTACAAGATGTACGAAGTCTGCTCCGATATGCTTCAGTCCGGCCACATCTATGCTGACTGCCAGTTCGTTATGAACAAGGACCTTTACAATGGTCTTCCGGATGACATCAAGGCCATCGTTGATGAGTGCGCAGCAGATGCTGAAAAGTGGGAGCGCGAGACCTGGCTGGCCAACGAAGAAGGCTATCTGGCACAGCTCGAAGAGAACAACACCACCGTACACGAGATCGACAACACCGATGCCAAGGCAGCAGTGCAGTCCTTCTATGAGGAGTACATCGGCGGCGACGAGAACAAGCAGGCTGTATTTGACATGATCCAGGCTGTGACCGCTGAATAAGCAACCGACTTTATAAGCTGCCCGCGCGGCGCGCAAAAAACGTTCGCTGCGCGGGCATTTATTCTTCAAAATGCAGGCTCTGTATGATCGTTACACATTCTTTTTCACAGAAGGACCCGACGCACAGAAGGCCCCGTCACAGGATCCTGTCAGGGAAAACCGCGGCTGGAAAAGAAAACAGAGAATTCTGCATACATAGGGGAAAGACGAATGAAAACACTGATTAATATTTTGAAGAATATTGCGGCAGCGATTCTGCTTGTTGGTGTTCTGATTACCTTCGTAGCCGTTATCGCACGGCGTGTGTTCAACAACTCCATCGTGTGGTCGGAGGAATTCATCCGCTATTCGTTCATCTGGATGTTCTTCCTGGCTATGCCGATCTGTACGCTGAAGGGATCCCATCTGACGCTGGATCTGATCCCCAGCCGTCTGCATGGCAATGCCAAAAAGATCCTGACGATTGTAATCGAAGTGATCTGTATCATTTTTGATATCGTTCTGGTGCGCCTGGGCTTCCCGTTCGCACTCGGAAATGTCAAGCAGACCAGTGCAGCACTGCACATTCCCTATGGGTATGTAAACCTTGCGATTCCGGTCGGCGCTCTGTTTATGGCCATCTTTTCAGCCTACCGTATTTATCAGATCGCCACGAATAAGATCAGTCTGGATGCGGATCCGGAAGAACTGGAGGTGGAAGCATGATTACCTGTCTTGTACTCGTTTTCATTATTCTGCTGCTGGTTGGCGCACCGATCGCTTACTGCATGGGCGCGGGCGCATATCTGTCCATGGCTATGTACATGCCGCAGGCAAAGGTGCAGGTCATCGCCAAGATGTTCGGCGGCCTCGACTCCTTCTCCCTGATGGCAGTTCCGTTCTTTATCCTCGCCGGCAACCTGATGGATGCCAGCGGCATTTCCCGCCAGCTGGTGGATTTCGCCAACATGCTGGTCGGCCGCATTAAGGGCGGCCTTGCCATGACAGCCGTCGTGTCAGGCGTGATCTTCGCCGGCGTATCCGGTTCGGCTTCCGCCGATACCTCTGCTCTGGCAGCGATCCTGATCCCGCCGATGACCGAGGAAGGCTACGAAAAAGGCTGGTCCAGCTGCCTGATCGGTACGGTCGGTATGCTTGGCCCGATCATTCCGCCTTCTCTGCTGGCCATTCTGTACTCAGCTGCGACAGGTCTGTCCGTGGGTGCTATCTTCCTGTCCGGCGTTATTCCGGGCGTCATCCTGGCTCTGACGCTGATCATTGTCAGCTATCATTACGCAACCCGTAACAAGACGGTCATGGAGAACCAGGAAAAGCATAAAAGGAAACGTTCCGGTGCGGAGATCCGTGCGCTGTGCATCAGCGTCATTCCGGCTCTGCTGATGCCGTTCATCATCATCTTCGGTATCCTGTCCGGTATCTTCACCGCGACCGAGTCCGCCGGTGTGGCCTGCGTATATGCAATGCTGTACGGCTTTATCAGCCGCCGTCTGCCGCTGAAGACCCTGTGGAAGTGCCTGGTGGATTCCGCGGAGGGCATCTCCAAGCTGATGCTGATCGTATGCCTGGCAACGCTGTTCGGCTGGATCCTCAGCGTAAACAACTTCCCGATCATGGTACGTGACGCAATGATGAGCGTGTCCAGCAACAAGTACGTCATTCTCCTGATGATCCTGCTGCTGCTCCTGTTCGTCGGCTGCTTCATGGAGACCATCGCAGCCCTGACCATCCTGGTACCGGTGCTGGCTCCCGTAGCCACCGCCATCGGCATCAACGAGATCCAGTTCGCTGAGTTCATGATCATCGCCCTTCTGGTAGGCGCGATCACTCCGCCGGTCGGCATCAATCTGTACATCACGACCAGCGTTGCGAAGATTCCGTTCACGAAATGCCTGAAATACCTTGCTCCGTTCCTGATCATGTCGATCCTCGTAACGCTGCTGGTAATGTTCATTCCGGGACTGACCACGTTTATTCCTTCTCTGGCCGGATTCTAAAACGGAAAACAGCATACCTTTTGCAAAAGAATGCTGCTCCGGACCGGAATGAAGAAATAGATAGCGAATTCCGAATAAAGCCCTGCGCTCCGGAGCCGTTTTCCGGACCGGCGGGGCTTTGTTCGTATCCGGGGATGCAGCGGAGAACGCTTCAGAAGAACTTCTTAAAAGAGGTTCCTAAAAAGAGATTCCTAAAAGATCTTTTCAAAAAGAACTGCTCACCGAAGGGATGTATTTCAGAAAGACATGCTTGTGCCCGACTGTCCGGACAGGATACAATGAACCTGTTTGAAAATGTGACGATAATGACATTGCCTGAAATTGGACTGGAATGAGATTGCCTGGAAAAGTGGCTGTCATGAAGAGAGAAGAGGGAGCTTCTTATGAGAGTATGCACGGTAAAAGATGTGGCCAAAAAAGCGGGTGTATCCGCCATGACCGTTTCCCGGGTCCTCAACCACACCGGAAGTGTGTCCGAAGCGACTCGTCAGAAGGTGCTTGATGCAGCCAGTGAGCTGCATTATTATGGTAATTCCGTCGCCCGCAGCCTGCGGGTCAATGAGACGAAAACCATCGGTGTGGTTCTTTCCGACAGCTCGGAGATGGTTCTTTCTACGGTTCTGCGCAGCATTCAGGATATCGTGGGCCTGCAGGGCTACACCGTGATCACAGCCAATACCGACCGGCGCAAGGAGATGGAGCACTTTGCCATTGAAACCCTGATGCAAAAGCACATTGACGGCCTGATCCTGGTGGCGCCGCTGTGCTTCGACCGGGAAACGACGGACTGGCTGAAACGGCTGGGGGTTCCCTTTGTCATGCTGATGCGCTCCTGTGAGGATGACACCGTCGACACTGTGATGAACGACAACTTCCGGGGCGGATATACCGTGGGCAAATATCTGTGTGAGACCGGAAGCCGGCGCTTTTTGTTCCTGCCTCTGCAGGATTCTCTGAGCAGCCGGGTCCGTCTGGAAGGCTTTTACGAGGCAATGGATCAGCAGGGTATCGCGCATGAGGACAGCATGGTGCGTGAGGTCAACCAGGATCCCGAGACCGGCTATGAAACCATAAGTGAGCTGCTGGGGAGCATCCCGCGCTACGATGCGGTGGTGTGCGGATGTGACACCGTAGCCATGGGCGTGATGCGCGCACTGGTGGACGGAGGCGTGCGGATCCCCGAGGATGTCCGGGTGATCGGATATGATGGCATCGAATTCGCAAAATACATGGTTGTGCCCCTGAGTACCATCGCCCAGCCCTTTTATCAGATCGGAAGCACCGGTGCACAGGTGCTGCTCGACCGCATCCGGGAGCCCGAAGGCCCCGCACGCAGGATCATGTACGAAGGAGAACTGGTGATCCGGCGCTCGACGGATTTCAGAAAAGCTTAAGAACCTGTTGCTTGCATATCTCCGGATTATTTCGTATGA
>CAMOSN010000050.1 GCA_946624935.1 uncultured Lachnospiraceae bacterium
ACCAGTTCCGAAACCGTGCCGCCGGACGAGACGGGTGGCAGCGCAGAGTCGGAGGAGAAAGGCCCGGAGCGGCGGACGATCAGCATTTTTAACCTGGGAAGTCTGTTCGGACAGAACCCTCAGCCCCGCAGGAAAACGGTGAAGAAGAAGGAAGGACCGGGAATCCTGGATCTGAAATCCGTTCCCGCACCGCACAAGATCAAAGCCATGCTTGATCAGTACGTGATCGGTCAGGACCATGCGAAAAAAGTCCTTTCCGTGGCGGTGTACAATCATTATAAGCGAATCTTTACCAACACGATGGATGAGATCGAGATCGAGAAATCCAATGTGCTGATGCTCGGTCCCACCGGCTGCGGAAAAACCTATCTGGTGCGGACACTGGCCCGGGTGCTGGATGTGCCGCTGGCCATTTCGGACGCAACCTCCCTCACGGAAGCCGGCTACATCGGGGATGACATTGAAAGCGTCGTCTCAAAGCTTCTTATGGAAGCGGACGAGGACGTGGAGCGGTGCGAAAAGGGGATCGTTTTCATCGACGAGATCGATAAGATCGCCAAAAAGAAAAATGCAAATCAGCGCGATGTCAGTGGAGAATCGGTCCAGCAGGGACTTTTAAGCCTGCTCGAGGGCAGCAGCATCGACGTACCGGTCGGAGCCAACAGCAAAAATGCCATGGTTCCGATGACCACGGTCAACACCAGAAACATTCTGTTTATCTGCGCCGGCGCCTTTCCGGGCCTGGAGGATATCATCAAAGAGCGGCTGAATAAAACCGCGTCGATCGGATTTCAGTCGGATTTAAAGGATCGCTATGATCAGGATCCCGACATCCTGACCGCTGTTACGCCCGAGGACCTGCGCAAATACGGGATGATCCCCGAGTTCATCGGAAGACTGCCGGTGATCTGTCCGCTGCGCAGCATGACAAAAGAAATGCTGACCTCCATCATGACCGATCCCAGGAACGCCATTCTGCGGCAGTATCAGAAACTGCTCGAGCTGGACGAGGTGCGCCTGGAGTTCGACCCATCCGCCCTGGAGGCCATCGCCGATCAGGCTCTGGAGCGGGAGACCGGCGCAAGAGGCCTTCGCGCCGTGATCGAGGACTTTATGCTGGACATCATGTATGAAATCCCCAAGGACGAAAACATCGGAAGAGTCGTGATCACCGGTGACTATATCCGTCACAAGGGCCTGCCGCAGATCTACATGCGCGGCAGCGATGTGAAGCTGCTCGAGTGAGTCGGCAGGGACAGTTCTTTTTTGACCTGGAAGATCTCCTGCTTGACACATCTGGAAAAATATGCTATTTTGAAAGGTGCTTGCCAACTGGGAATCTTTGCACAGCACCCTTTGCGGTTGCTCACGTCTAAAGGAGGAGAACAACACTTATGAGTGAAGTCCATGAAGCGCAGGACGTGCAGGAAAAGTTTTTAAAGACCCTGGAATCTTTGCTGCAGCAGGCAAAAACAAAAAAGAACACGCTGGAATACGACGAGATCCTGAAAAGCTTTGACGGCATCGAGCTGACCGAGGATAAAATGGATGACATCCTGGAATACCTCGAGAAGAACAATATCGATGTGCTGCAGGGCAAAACGATGGATGATCCGGGGGATGAGCTCCTTCTGGAAACAGAGGACGATATTATTCCGGATGAAGATGAGCCTGAGCTGATCGATGACGTTGATGTGCTGGAGGGCGTGAGCACCGAGGATCCGGTCCGCATGTACCTCAAGGAGATCGGAAATGTGCCGCTTCTGACCAGCGACGAAGAAGTCGAGCTGGCCAAGCGCGTGGAGGCGGGCGATCAGGAAGCGAAGCAGAAGCTGACTGAGGCGAACCTCCGTCTGGTCGTCAGTATTGCGAAAAAATATGTCGGGCGCGGCATGCCGTTCCTGGACCTGATCCAGGAGGGCAACATGGGCCTGATGAAAGCTGTTGATAAATTCGATTATACAAAAGGATACAAGTTCTCGACCTACGCGACATGGTGGATCCGTCAGGCCATCACCCGAGGCATTGCGGATACCGGAAGAACGATCCGTGTCCCGGTGCATATGGTGGAGACGATCAACAAGACTCTGCGGATGACCAGGACGCTTCTGCAGGAGCTTGGCAGAGAGCCGACCCCCGAGGAAGTGGCTGACCGGCTGGGCGTTCCCGTGTCCCGCGTGCGTGAGGTGCTGAAGATCTCCCGCGATCCCGTATCCCTCGATACGCCGATCGGTGAAGAGGATGACAGCCATCTCGGTGACTTCATCGAGGACGACTCCGCACAGTCTCCGGCGGATTCCGCGGCATTCTCCATGCTGAAGGAGGAACTGGACCAGGCGCTGCGCTCCCTTACCGAACGCGAGCGGCAGGTTGTCCGCCTGCGCTTCGGACTGGAGGATGGCAGAGCCCGTACCCTTGAGGAGGTCGGCAGAGAATTCAATGTGACGCGTGAACGCATCCGACAGATCGAAGCCAAGGCGCTGCGCAAGCTCAGACATCCGACCAGGAGCAAACGCCTGAAGGATTTTCTCAACTGAATCATAGCGTAAAACGGAACCAAGGCTGCCGTGCGAACTGCTTCGCACGGCAGTCGTTCATATTTCCGGCGGGATGGAGCACGAATAAATTCAAGTCCGGCGTATGCCGGACTTGCGCCGGGCTGCGCGCCAGCTACGCTGGCATTTTCCCCTGCGCAGCCCTGGCATCCGCCGGAGGCACTCAGAAGGGGATTGGACCCCTCCTGAGAAAGCTTCTGTTTCCCCCACCTATAGAGGAGGGGGCCATCACCTTCTGGGTATACTTTACTGCGCTGGCCCGCCCGGACAAAAAAACCCCCGGCACCATTGGCGCCAGGGGTTTACAGTACTTATTTCGGAAGTCAGGCTGCATCACGCTGCATCGTCAGCGTTCTCGACCATATCCAGCAGGGTGGAAGGATCTGCTTCCTGTGCGGAAGCTGCCTCTTCGGGAAGGACGATCTCCACCGGAGTTGTATAATCGTAGACGATATCGATGTCAGCTGCCTTCACATCCATGCTGACTTCGTAGGCATTTCCGTTTTCGTCAGTGCCGAACAGGGAAGATACCAGCGCTGCGATGGTGGTCCAGTCGCTTCCGTTCACGTCAAGATGGACTGCCATCGGACGGAAGGTTTCGGTATCAACACATGTCTGCATGTTGAACTTCAGACCGGAAAGAAGCTGGCTGTAGCTGTCGAGCTCATCCATCGGGACCTCCTGCGGAAGCTGCTCAAGATACGGCTGCGCAAGCAGATACAGATCATTCCAGGTGGCGGTGGCGGAAAGAACATAGCATTCCGTTCCGTTCACATCCGTCGCTTCCGGTGCAACTTCAAAGGCAAAGGGCAGAGAGGAGAGATCAAAGGTCATGTTCTTTGCCTGTTCCAGGGCCTGTGTGATCTGAGCGCCGTCGGTGGAAGTTTTGGTCCACTGGGGAGCTTCTTCGCCTTCCATGGCTGTCTTGGTATAAACACTGAAGGTGTTATCATCCTCCATGATGCCGTAAATGCTTACATCCACGACCATATTCTGACCCATCAGGGAAACGGTCATGTTCATATCAGCCTGCATTCCAAAGGGATCCATTTTGGCTGCGATTTCTTCTTTGCCGTCTGCCTGAATGCCCAGGCTCATATCGTTTGCGGGAACCGCAATATCCACATCCAGATTGATGTCGGCATCAGCGCTCACCTCGTTCAGGGCTTTGCCGGCTTCCTGGCTCTTTGCGAGGATGTCCTGCGCGGTAAGGGTGTTGTCAAAACCGGTCAGCATGGAGAAGGATGCAGCTCCGAGAAGAAGCGCTCCGATCAGAAGATTTTTTTTCATAATGTTTTGTTGCCTCCTGTTTTTTTGATTTTCTTTGGTACAAGGATTGCCCTGATGGGCATAGCAGCATGCTTCTCAGGGGGGATCCGCTCATTGAAGCGGATTTGCCGTAAGTATAGCATCAATCTATAATTATGTCCAGAAAGGCTTTTATAGTCTTCCTTTTTTGTTCCTTAGGATTTTCTGATTTTTCCATTCTTCCGGTGGAAAGACGACGCCGGTTCTGGTATGATAAGGGCTCAGGACCTTTCACACATACGTACTGAAAAAAGCTCATTATAAGAAAAAAGTACATCATAAGAAAAGGTTTATCAAAAGATTATGGTCTGTCATAAAGCATAACAAGAGGGTCGATCATGTATTACACATATGAAGAGGCGAATGCCTATATTGCGGAAGTACCGAAATTTACAAAGACGAATGAGCCGTCCAACACCGTGGAGCTGTTGAACCGGCTGGGGCATCCGGAGGAGAGCTTTCGGGTGATTCACGTGGCGGGGACGAACGGTAAGGGATCGGTGTGTGCGTTCCTGGAGGGAATGCTGCGCGCGGCAGGGTACCGTACGGGACTGTTTACCTCGCCGCACCTGGTGCGGATCAACGAGCGCTTTCAGATCGACCGGCAGGAGATCTCGGATGAGTGCTTTACGGCCTCCTTTAATATAGTGAAGGAAGCGATCGACGCAATGGTAGCGGACGGGTTTCATCATCCGACGTATTTTGAAATTCTGTTTGCAGTAGGGATGATCGCATTCCAAAAAGAGCAGATCGAGTGTCTGGTGATGGAGACCGGACTGGGAGGACGGCTGGATGCTACCAATACGGTCGCGCATCCGGTGTGCTGTGTAATCACCTCCATCAGCCTGGATCATACCGCCGTACTGGGAAATACGGTGGAGGAGATCGCCGGGGAGAAGGCCGGGATCATCAAGGAGGGGGTTCCGGTGGTGTATGACGCTACGGATCGCCGGGCGGAGGGGGTGATCGCCGCTCAGGCACAGCGGATGCATGCACCGGCCATTCCCTTCTATCCGCAGATGGCGCAGATCACACAGCGCACGGACAAAGGCATTGCTTTTGTCCTGAATAACAGGTATTATGACTATGTGTCGGTTGCCTTGCCGTTTCTGGCGGATTACCAGGCGGCGAACTGTTCCATTGCAATGATGGCATTTCAGGCAGCGGCACAGACCGGCCTTCTCGGCGAGCGCGCCGCGCAGCTTCGGAAGCAGGATATCTGTGAAGCGGTATCGAAGGTGCGCTGGAACGGGAGAATGGAAATGATCCTTCCGGATGTGGTGATCGATGGAGCGCATAATGCGGACGGGATTGCACAGTTTCTGCATACCGTATCCCACATCAGCAGATCGCGCAGTGTATCCCTGCTTTTTGCAGCCGTTGCGGACAAGGATTATGAAGAGATGATCCGCGAAATCTGTGCCTGTGCGCCGTACAGCCACATTACCGTCACCCAGGTGGGAGAAAGCCGCCAGGTGGATGCAGAGGTTTTTGCACAGATTTTCCGAAAATATACCACTGCACCGGTGGAGGTGCGCAGGGAGGTTGGTGAAGCATTCCCGCTCGCTCTTGAGAAAAAGGGGGAGAGTATGCTTTTTTGCGCCGGGTCGCTCTACCTGGTGGGTGAGATCCGCGCTTTCCTGGAGAATGAGAGGGTGCAGAAGCATTGAAATATTTCCGGGATCGCTGCCGCCTGTAAAAGGGTCCGCAGAAGGGTGGATCCGGGCAGAACGGGGGGCTGAGTCTGTATGCCCCAGACGTATTTGCACATAGAATAAGGATACGAACTTATAAAAAAAGGATACGAAAAAGGATGATCAACTACGAGGAAGAACTGAAGAAGTTCCACCCGAGCATGGATGTGAATGAGGCGGAGGATGCCATCTACAGCAGAGATCTGACCGACATGACCGACATCCTGAAGGAACTGCTCAGTGAAGAGAAGGAAAAAGGAAAACGATGAGATGTATTTACTGCAACACTCCGCTGACGGGCATGATCTACTGCCCGGGGTGCGGGGCGGATGTCTCACTGGAGAAGCGGATTGGGCGGATTTCCAATCTGCTTTATAACCGTGCGCTTGAAAAGGCTTCGGTCCGGGATCTTTCGGGAGCAATCAGCTGCCTGAAGCAGAGCCTGAAATTCAACAAAGAAAATACCGATGCGCGCAACCTTCTGGGCCTTTGCTACTATGAGACCGGGGAGGTCGTTTCTGCGCTGTGCGAATGGGTGATCAGCAAGAATCTGAAAGAGACGGACAATCTGGCAGAGTATTTTCTGGACTGTCTGCAGGGGGACCGCAATCATCTGGATGTGATCAATCAGAGCATTCGCAAATACAACCAGTCGGTGGAGTACTGCAATTCGAACCATGAGGACATGGCGGTGATGCAGCTGAAAAAGGTGGTCGCGCAGAACCCGAAGTTTGTGCGGGCCCAGCAGCTGCTGGCTCTTCTGTACATGAAGCGCCAGGAGTACGAGAAGGCCAGGCGCCTTCTGAAAAAGTCCGCGGCCATCGACAACACGGATACCACCACGCTGCGCTATCTCTCTGAGATCGAGGAGATCACCGGCCGGACATCGGCCTTTGGATACCGGCGCCGGCGCAGTGAATCCGAGCAGGAGGAGACCGGGTCCACGCTGCGCTACATCAGCGGCAATGAGATGATCATTCAGCCCACCACCTTCCGGGACAGCTCTACCATCGCGACGTTCATCAATATTGGCCTGGGCATTCTGCTGGGCGGCGCACTCATCTGGTTCCTGGCCGTCCCGGCCAACCGTCAGACCATTCAGGAGAATGCGAACCGGCAGGTGACGGATGCAAATCTGAAGCTGGCCTCGGGAACCGCGCAGCTGCAGGATCTGCAGGATGAGATCAGCTCCTATGAAGCACAGATCCAGGCGGCCAATCAGGAGCGCGACGATGCTCTGAACAAGGTGAAAAGCTATGACGAGCTGCTTACGGCAGCCAGTCAGTATGTGTCCGGCGACCAGGTGAATGCCGTGGAAGCGCTGGGGTCGATCCGGGAGGAGGACCTGGAGGGAAGCGCAAAGACGCTCTTCGACAATATGAAGGGCGGTGTGAGCGACGTCCTGTTCAATCAGTACTATACGGCAGGCACGACCGCCTATGCCGGGCAGAATTACACGCAGGCGGCAGAACAGCTGAAGCTGGCTGTGGAAACGGATGCCGAGGGGACGCAGGCCAATTATTTTAATGCGCTGTATTATCTTGGCTTCGCCTACTACAATCTGCGGGATTACACGCAGGCGGACGAGGTGTTTAACACGATTGTGGAAAAATTCCCGTCCCGTGCATACGAGGTGCAGCCCTACATCGGCCAGGGCGGTTCCTCCGGCGGCAGTGCGTCCGGCTCTTCGGCAGGCGCGGGGAGCAGCTCCCAGGGAGAGGCTTCCATGAACCAGGATTCCATCACGGTGTACGGGCAGGATTCCTATAATTCCAGCGATTATTCCGGGAACGGCAGTACCTATCAGGCATATGACCCGTCCCAGGTCGCCTGGACGGATCCCTACACCGGGCTGCATTACGACGCCTACGGCAATCTGCTTGGGTGAGTATGCACAGATGCAGTCATGCAGAAGCAGGAAACGCTGAAACAACGACAGCAGAATATGGCAAAGCAGCAGGATACGGAAGAATCTCATACAGCAAAATACAGAAGAATATAGCATATTACAGTAGAATACAGAAGAATATCGTATAATACGGTAGAATACAGGGTTTACGAAACAGGGGAAGGTAATGGAGACAGAGAAAGAATACGCATCTGCACAGGAGCAGAGTCCCGGACAGAAAACGGGAGCGGGCTTTTCAGGTCCCGAGCGTGCATTCTATACAAAAGAGGAGCTTGATGAAAAGGTAGTCGTACCGACTGTCGTGGAGCAGGATCTCAAGATGATCATCAGTGACCGTCTGGAGCAGTGCGGCCTTTATTACCGGGTATTTTCCAGAATCAAGACAGCTGCCTCGATGGAGAAAAAATTCGCCCGCAAGGAGTACGGGGAGGATCATAAGATCCAGGATCTGGTAGGCGTACGCATCAATGTATACTTTGACGATGATGTGGACATCTGCAAGCACGTCATGGAGAAGACCTTTGAAGTGCTGGAGTGGTCGGCTTCCGACCGCAGTGAGGATGAATTCAAGCCGACCAAGCTCAACGGTGTATTCCGGCTTCCGGAATATCTGCGCTCGCAGATCTCGCCGGCCACCTGGGACATGTGCATCGATGATACCTTTGAGATCCAGCTCAAGACGATGTTCTTTGAGGGCTGGCATGAGATCGAGCATGACATGCGCTACAAGGGCGAAGAGCTGTGGAAGGATTATCCGGGCTTTTCCAGGTTTTTCAACAGCATTCTGGCAACGCTGGAGCTGTGCGACAAGTCCATGGTGTCGCTGTTTGAGGATCTGGGACATGAACTGTATAAGTCCGGCAACTGGACGGACATGATCCGCAGTCATTTCCGGATCAAGATGGGCGACGCCGCCATGTACCCGGAGGTAGAGCAGCGCCTGAACGAAGATCAGGTACAGACCGTGGACAGCATCGCAAAGCGCGTATACAAAACCAGCAAGCCGGTGCTCGTCGACCTGCTGCTGCGCAGAACGCGCCGCGTGCCCATCAATGTCAATACCATCATCGCACTCCTCAACGATGCCGTGATTCATGACAGCAAGCTGAACGCGATCTTCCGCGAGTGCGATGTCTATAACGACGGCCGCGAGGAGAGTGTGGGTGAGTCCCGCCATTATGTGATGAACCCCCTCGTCCGGCACGATGTGTTCCGAATGAAAACGTGGGTGAACGGCAGCAGGATGCGCCAGAACGATCCGCCCTCCGCGCAGGAGATCTTTGAGCGCTCCGCCCAGGCCATCTACGGCTGGGTACTGACCAAATACAGTCCGCTGTTTCCCGGGGCCTCCAAGGAGGTCTCCACCTGGAAATCGGATATCCTCGGCTTTCATGTGGACATCGTATACCGTCCCGAGGAACGGATGATGAAAATGCACGTCCGCCATGTGGATTCGGACGTAGGGGGCCGGATCTGGTATTCCGACGCGAAGCTCCTGCCCGACGCCGCCGGCCGGATCATTCTGGACACACGCAACGGATTCGCCGAGCCGCGCAGCGAGCACACAGCAGAAGAGGGGACCGTCATGTTCTTCAGCTATCCCGGCTTCTATAAGAGTATTGTGGACGGAATCGGAATCATGAGCGGCATTGAGTGCTTCAACCGCAGAAGAATCCTGCGCAGCGAGCAGATCCCGGCTCTTGTATCTGCCGTACGGGACCAGGAAAACCGCTTCCCGCTCATCGTGATCATGTCGGAGACGACTGCTGACGGACAGATGGATGAGAGCTGGCTCGGCCAGTTCCGGGTGTCCGACTTCACCCGTACCGTATGGCGCTATGCACATGTGTTCACCTGCTATGATGATGTGGGCAGAGAGATCCTTGAGGCGCTCGATGGTTCTGAGGCTGCCGCAGAGGCTTCCATTCCTCAGATGTACATCTTCTGGCCCGACGGCCAGCGGGATCAGTACGGACCCGAGGATGTTGCCAACTGCAGCTATGGCCGTCATCTCGAAACACGGGACGACACCCGCACCTACGACATCGTGCACGGCGGACAGGCCTTCTACCACCAGATCGTCACCGACCTGCGCGAACGCAACGTGGAAATGAGCGTTGATATAGAAGATATCGACTGAGACCATGGGCGCCCCTGCTTTACGCAGGGGCGTTTGCTTTTGGGTACGGTTCTGTGTCCCGCTGCGGAAAAACAGATACATAGTGTAAATAAAAATAAAAAAGAAATTAGCACTCACCTCTTGACAGTGCTAACAACTCGTGCTATATTATCATCAGCACCGGACGAAAACATGTTCGGGTGTTTTTAGATTGGAGTGATTTTCATTCATCACCCGTGTGGGACGGAAGGAGGGATGATATGAATATTCAGAAGTTTACACAGAAATCCGTGCAGGCGGTCAATGAACTTGAAAAGATCGCCTATGAGTTCGGGAACCAGGAGGTGGAGCAGGAGCATCTGCTGATGAGTCTTCTGCGCCAGGATGACAGCCTGATCCTGAAGCTTGTGGAGAAGATGGGGATCGCGAAGGAGCATTTCCAGGAGCGCCTGGAGCAGCTGCTGGCGGAGAAGCCGAAGGTATCCGGAGGCCAGGTGTACATCGGACAGTATCTGAATAAGGCACTGGTGAGTGCGGAGGATGAGGCGAAGCAGATGGGGGACGAGTATGTCTCGGTCGAGCATCTGTTTTTGTCCCTGCTCGATCACGCAAGCCCGTCCATGAAGAATTTCTTCAGGGAGTACGGGATCACAAGAGAGCGCTTTCTGCAGGCACTGGTTACGGTGCGCGGCAATGTGCGGGTCACCTCGGACACGCCGGAGGATACGTATGATTCCCTGAACAAGTACGGGGAAGAGCTGGTGGAAAAGGCCCGCCGGCAGAAAATGGACCCGGTGATCGGGCGGGACAATGAGATCCGTAATGTGATCCGTATCCTTTCCCGGAAAACCAAGAATAATCCGGTGCTCATCGGTGAGCCTGGTGTAGGTAAGACGGCTGTGGTGGAGGGCCTTGCACAGCGTGTGGCCAGAGGAGACGTGCCGGAAGGGCTGAAGAACAAGAAGATCTTCTCCCTTGATATGGGGGCACTGGTGGCCGGGGCAAAGTACCGTGGTGAATTTGAGGAGCGCCTGAAGGCGGTTCTGGAGGAAGTGAAAAACAGCGACGGCGAGATCATCCTGTTCGTGGATGAGCTGCATCTGATCGTCGGCGCCGGCAAGACCGACGGTGCGATGGATGCCGGCAATATGCTCAAGCCGATGCTGGCCCGGGGCGAGCTGCACTGCATCGGTGCCACCACTTTGGACGAGTACCGCGAGTACATCGAGAAGGATAAGGCGCTGGAGCGCCGGTTCCAGCCGGTCATGGTGGATGAGCCTACGGTGGAGGATACGATCTCGATCCTGCGTGGCCTGAAGGAGCGCTATGAGGTGTACCACGGCGTGAAGATCGCCGACAGTGCACTGGTGGCGGCGGCGACCCTGTCGCATCGTTATATCTCTGACCGGTTCCTGCCGGACAAGGCGATCGACCTGGTGGATGAGGCCTGCGCACTGATCAAAACGGAGCTGGACTCCATGCCCACCGAGCTGGATGAGATGCGCCGCAAAATCATGCAGATGGAGATCGAGGAAGCCGCGCTGAAAAAAGAGACGGACCACGCCAGCAAGGAACGCCTGGAGGCTCTGCAGCGTGAACTTGCGGAGCAGCGGGATGCATTCAATGCGAAGAAGGCTCAGTGGGATAATGAGAAGGCCAGTGTGGAAAATCTCTCTGCCCTGCGGGAGCAGATCGAGGATCTGAACCGTCAGATCGAGATCGCGAAGCAGAATTATGATCTGAACAAGGCAGCCGAGCTGCAGTACGGCCGGCTTCCGAAGCTGCAGCAGCAGCTTCAGATCGAGGAGGAAAAGATAAAGAATAAGGATCTTTCTCTGGTGCACGAGAGTGTTACCGAGGAGGAGATCTCACGGATCATCTCCCGGTGGACCGGGATCCCGGTGGCAAAGCTGACGCAGGGAGAACGGGCCAAGATCCTCGCCCTCGGCGATCAGCTGCATCAGCGTGTGATTGGCCAGGATGAGGCTGTGCAGCGTGTGACCGATGCGATCTGGCGCTCCAAGGCCGGCATTAAGGATCCGTCAAAACCGATCGGTTCTTTCCTGTTCCTGGGGCCGACCGGCGTGGGCAAGACCGAGCTGGCCAAGACACTGGCTGAGAATCTGTTCGATGACGAGCAGAACATGGTGCGGATCGACATGAGCGAGTACATGGAGAAATACTCCGTGTCACGTCTGATCGGAGCACCTCCCGGATATGTTGGATACGAGGAGGGCGGCCAGCTCACCGAAGCCGTGCGCCGCAAGCCTTATTCCGTGGTGCTGTTTGATGAGATCGAAAAGGCTCATCCGGATGTGTTCAATGTACTGCTGCAGGTCCTCGACGACGGCCGGATCACCGACTCCCAGGGAAGGACCGTGGATTTCAAGAACACGATTCTGATCATGACCTCCAATATCGGTTCCACCTATCTGCTTGACGGAATCGGGCAGGACGGAGAGATCACACCGCAGGCACAGGAAATGGTCATGAACGAGCTGCGTTCCCATTTCCGTCCGGAATTCCTCAACCGGCTGGACGAGACCATTCTCTTCAAGCCGCTGACCAAGGACAACATTGGCCACATCGTCGACCTGATGATGGATGGACTCAACCGCACGCTCGCCGATCAGGAGATCCGGCTTACACTGACGCAGGCCGGAAAGGACTACATCGTGGACGGCGGTTACGACCCGGTGTACGGCGCCCGTCCGCTCAAACGTTATCTGCAGAAGAACGTGGAAACTCTCGCTGCCAGGATGATCCTGTCCGGAGAGGTGCTTCCGGGCGATACCATCGTGATCGATGCCGCGGGGGATGCGCTGCGTGCATCCGTACAGAGATAATCCGCTGATCTTCAGCAAACAGGGTCAAACGGGGGGACGGTTCTGTGTTTGAAACGCAGAACCGTCCCTTTTATCTATTTGTTTACCGGCATTCCGGTATATTTATCTCCATGTCCGATGGCTATTTGACAGGAAGGTTCCGGGAGGTTACAATAGGCTTTATCTGCACGAAAACAGGATGAAGACATCGGTACAGATATCGCCGGTAAAGGAGTTTAAATGGACGAAAAGAAAAGGAAACGAACCAGCAATATGATCCGGATCGGCTCAATGGTCGCAGTGGTGGCAGCGATGGCGGCCATGATCTGGGGTGGGTATACTGGCCGGATCAGTGGGAACACCTATAAGATCGGGCTGTGCGCGGCGCTGTTTGTGTTCTGGCTGTTGAACGATGTGGTCGAGCCGGTCGTCACGAAGGCTTTTGCGGACCGTACCCCTGAGCAGATCAGTGCCTACCGTACCTATGCGCTGCTTAATCTCGTCGGTTACGCGGGACTGGGGTACTTTGCCATGGACATGAGCGGCAGCACCGGATTATACGGGGCAATGGTATTTGCGATCGCGATGATGTATAAAAGGCGTTTCCTGAACCGCTACCTCGGCATCGAGGAGGATGACGCGCAGGAGGATAACGCCGGGGAAGACGCCGCGCAGGAGGATAACGCCGGGGAAGACGCTGCGCAGGAGGATGCCGTGCTGCAGGATGCCGGTTCTGTGTCCGTGGAGGATGGAAGCTTTACGGCATTGGAGGACGGCGCATCACAGGTGCCGGAGGACATCGCATCACAGGTGCCGGAGGACGGCGCATCACGGGTGCCGGAGGCTGCGTCAGATGCTTCTGCCGATGCAGCGAAGGAGTGATGGAATGGATCTGTTTGAATACGCGGCCTCCCGGAAGAAAGAGACGGAATCCCCGCTGGCTTCCCGCATGCGTCCCCGCACGCTGGAGGAGGTGGTGGGGCAGGAGCATATCCTGGGAAAGGATAAGCTGCTCTACCGTGCGATCAAGGCGGACAAGCTGCGCTCGGTAATATTTTACGGGCCGCCCGGCACCGGCAAGACAACGCTTGCGAAGGTGATCGCCGGCACGACCAGTTCCCTCTTTCGCCAGATCAATGCCACTGCGGCCGGAAAAAAGGACATGGAAGCGGTGGTGGAGGAAGCGAAGACGAACCTGGGCATGTACGGGAAAAAGACCATTCTTTTCGTGGATGAGATTCACCGCTTCAACAAAGGCCAGCAGGATTATCTGCTGCCCTTCGTGGAGGACGGAACGGTGATCCTGATCGGTGCGACCACCGAGAACCCTTATTTTGAGGTGAACAGCGCACTCCTGAGCCGGTCGATCATTTTTGAGCTTCTGCCGCTCTCGGAGGAGAATATTTGTGAATTGATCCGCCGGGCTGTCACGGACGAGGAGCGTGGCATGGGACTCTACCGTGCGCAGATCGATGACGATGCGGTGACGTTTCTGGCGCAGATCTGCGACGGGGATGCCAGAGCGGCGCTCAACGCCGTGGAGCTGGGGATCCTTACGACTGATCCGGACAGGGACGGACGCATCCACATCACCCTGCAGACGGCGCAGGAATGCATCCAGCGGCGGGCTGTGCGCTACGAGCGCGACGGAGACAATCATTACGATATCATCTCAGCGTTCATTAAGAGCATGCGCGGATCGGATCCGGATGCCGCTGTGTTTTATCTGGCAAAGATGCTGACAGCCGGGGAGGATATCCGGTTTATCTCACGCAGAATCATGATCTGCGCGTCGGAAGATGTTGGAAATGCCGATCCGCAGGCTATCCAGGTCGCGGTGGCGGCTGCCCAGGCCATCGAGCGTGTGGGGATGCCGGAGGCGCAGCTGATCCTGGCGCAGGCTGCGCTCTATGTTGCCACGGCGCCCAAGAGTAATTCGGCGACCAATGCGATTTTTGATGCTATGCGCGCCGTTCAGGAGGTACGCACCAGTGTACCTGCGTATCTGCGCGACAGTCACTATCCCGGCGCGGCAAAGCTTGGCAGGGGCATTGGGTATGAATATGCCCACGACTATCCAAAGCACTTCTCTGCGCAGCGCTATCTGCCGGAGGAGCTGGGGGATCGGAAGTTTTATGTCCCTTCCGAAAACGGATATGAAAACAGGATCCGGGAATATCTGGACTGGCTGCATGCGGAGGCGTAGAAGCTCCGGAAAAAGGAAGGTCAGGCTTTTATCATAGATCCGGAGCGGAGCTTCGGGCGATCAATTACGAGGAGAAATCATTCATGAAACAATTCATCACCTTAATGGAGCAGGAAATGGCGGCAGCCTTTGAAAAAGCGGGGTACGACTCCGGACTGGCGAAGGTGACCGTATCCAACCGGCCGGATCTGTGCGAATTTCAGTGTAACGGGGCCATGGCGGCGGCCAAGAAGTACCACAAAGCCCCCTTTATGATCGCCGAAGAGGTGGCCGCAGCACTGGAGGGAAGCACGGTGTTTTCCGAGGTCAGTGTTGTGAAGCCGGGCTTCATCAATCTGAAGGCGGACAGGACTTTTGTGCAGGAGTACCTGAAAACGATGGCGGCGGATGAGCATCTGAGTATCGGACAGACGGATTCGCCGAAAACGATTATTATCGACTACGGCGGAGCCAATGTAGCGAAGCCGCTTCATGTCGGACATCTGCGCTCCGCTGTAATCGGTGAGAGCATAAAGCGGATTCTGCGCAGCCAGGGGCATAAGGTGATCGGCGATGTGCATCTGGGCGACTGGGGCCTGCAGATGGGGCTGATCATCACCGAGCTGAGAAAGCGTTCCCCGGAGCTGGTGTACTTTGATCCGGAGTACCAGGGGGAATACCCGAAGGAAGCACCCTTCACCATCTCCGAGCTGGAGGAGATCTACCCCTGCGCCAGTGCAAAATCCAAACAGGATCCGGCTTACAAGGAAGAGGCGATGCAGGCCACTTATGAACTGCAGAACGGCAACCGGGGTTATCATGCCCTGTGGGAGCACATTCTGGCCGTATCGATCGCGGATCTGCGCAAGAATTACGGCAATCTGAACGTGGAGTTCGATCTGTGGAAGAAGGAATCCGACGCCCAGCCGTACATTCCCGACATGGTGCAGTATCTCAAGGACAATGGCTATGCGCATATGGATCAGGGCGCTCTGGTGGTGGACGTGAAGGAAGAAAGTGACACCAAGGAGATTCCTCCCTGCATGATCCTCAAATCGGACGGCTCTTCCCTCTACAATACGACCGATCTTGCGACGCTGGTGATGCGCCGCGAGCTGTACGACCCGGATGAGGTCATCTACGTTGTGGACAAGCGCCAGGAGCTGTATTTCACGCAGGTGTTCCGCTGCGCACGTAAGACCGGCATCGTCCGTGAGAATACACAGCTGGAATTCCTGGGCTTCGGCACCATGAACGGCACGGATGGAAAACCCTTCAAGACCCGTCAGGGAGGGGTGATGCGTCTGGAGCATCTGATCGCCGACATCGGTGAGGAAATGTACCGGAAGATTACCGAAAACCATGAGGCGGATCCCGACGAGGCAAGGCAGACCGCACGTCTGGTTGCCCTCTCTGCGCTGAAGTATGGCGATCTGTCCAATCAGGCTTCCAAGGACTACATCTTCGACGTGGAGAAGTTTACTTCCTTCGAAGGAAACACCGGTCCCTACATCCTGTATACCATCGTCCGGATCAAATCGATCCTGGCAAAATACTCTGATGGAGCGCAGGCCGCACCGGTATGCAGCATCGGATCGGCCGGGACGGACAGCGAAAAGGAACTGCAGCTTCTGCTCGCCCGCTTCGGCAGCAGCATCGAAGGCGCTGCCGCGGAGCTCGCCCCGCACAAAATCTGTGCCTACATCTACGAGCTCGCAAACGCCTTCAATCACTTCTACCATGAAACCAAGATTCTGTCCGAGCCCGATCCGGCCAGAAAAGCCGGACTGATCGCGCTGATCGATCTCACCCGGGAGGTCCTTGAGTGCGCCATCGACCTGCTCGGCTTCTCCGCCCCCGAGCGGATGTAAAATGGGACAGGGGACG
>CAMOSN010000051.1 GCA_946624935.1 uncultured Lachnospiraceae bacterium
TCCTGCTCTTCCTGCGCTTCCCGTTTTCCGAATTTTCCCAGGGGAAGGATCCCGTTGTTCTGCAGAAGCACCGTGCTCTGCCCGGCCATTTCGCAGGCCTCACGGTGAAGCTCCTCCATGTCAACCTGCGCCGGCTGCGTGTCGTACAGTCTGTCCACCAGGTCGAGGACTCGCTCCAGTCCCGCGTCAAGAACTGCCTCCTCCAGCGATCCATCCAGAACTGCGTTCATAAGTTCCTGCGAATGGACATCCACCGGTGCGAGCTCGATATCCATCATTCCGCATCGATGAGCTTCGATCTTATTGTGATGAAGCGCGGCAAAATCGGACACCACCACCCCGTCGTACCCCAGGTCACGCCGCAGCAGATCACAGATTTCCTGGTTCGAGTTCACCCATTCCCCGTTCACTTTATTATAGGAAGACATAATCGACCAGGGATGCCCTTTTTCGATGGCGATCGCAAAAGCGCGCAGATAAACCTCCCGCAGGGCCCGCTCAGACACAACGGCGTTCGTGGTCATGCGCTCGAATTCCTGATTGTTGCACAGGAAATGCTTTAAGGTCGCGGCAACGCCGTTCTCCTGAAGTCCCTGGATGAAGGAGCCGGCCATCTCCCCCGACAGCACGGGATCCTCTGAAAAGTATTCGAAATTTCTTCCACACAGGGGGCTGCGCTTGATATTGACACCCGGGCGGAACAGCCAGGTCACCATCTGCGGGTTCGCCCGGCACTCCAGCGCGAAGATCTCTCCCGCCCTGTGCGCTGCTTCCTCATCCCAGCTCATGGCCAGGCAGGCATTGGATGGAAGCGCGACGGGATGATATTGCCCGTCCCCCTCCTGCGGCTTCCCGGAACGGAAATAATCTGCACCGCCCCTGGGATTATCCTGGGGAACATTTCCGGCAAGCCCCAGCCGCTCGATCCGTCCAAAGCTTCCCTCGGCCTGCGCACACAGTTCACACTTTTCCTTCAGGGAAAGCTGCTCGATGATTTTACGGGTTTTTTCACTCATATGTCTTGACCTCCCATATGGTGTAAAACAGGGGACGGTTCTCTGTTTGAACTGCTCCCCGTCAAATATACAATGTCCCATTTTCACTTATTGTGCAGCCACCGGACCTGTCCCCATGGTCCATCCCCATGGCCCAGCCATGACCGCCCATGTTATATCCTCAGTTCATAGGTTCCGCTCCCCAGGTGCATCCGGCGCTCTCCCAGGATGAGCTCGGCGCTGGTGTTGGGCGGGATCTTGCATCTATAGCAGATGCTCCCCTCCGGTCCCGGGGTGCCCTTCTCTTCCGCTCCCGTGGCACTCGACTGTCCTAAGTTCCTCGATCCTTCGAGGGCGTCCGGTGCTTCCTGCCCGAGGGAACCTGGCGCTTTCTGCCCAAGGGCATCCGGCGCTTCCTGCTCCAGGGTGTCTTTCTCGCCGATCCACTCCCAGCTACTTTCAATCACCCCATGCGGAGTATGGATGCAGCCGCCGGCATAGCGGAACGTCCCTGTTTCCGGCTGCAGAATAAAGTGGTCGTAACCCGGAGACGCCGGATCCCGCCGGATCCCGAGTACATTTTCGTAAAGCCATCCCACCACGCTGCCCAGGGAATAATGGTTGAAGCTGTTCATGGAGTTGCTCTCGCCAAACCCGTTCTCCGCCGTAAAGCTGTCCCAGCGCTCCCAGACCGTCGTCGCCCCCTGGGTGACCGGGTACAGCCAGCCGGGGCATTTTGTATTAGTGACGGTCTTCCCTGCAATATCGGGATAGCCTCCTGCACTGAGCATATAGTTCAGCGGCCCGGTTCCGAAAAATCCGGTTCCGACCGTGCAGTCCCCTTCGACGGTTTTGCGTGCCAGATGCGCAAAGGCCTTCTCCTTCAGGGCGTCGTCGAACACGCCGCAGTCGAGGGCGATGGCATAGCTTCCCTGCACATCGCAGATCGATCCGTCCGCGTTTTTCGTCACCCCGGTGCGCGGATCCGCGAAGGTCTCATTCCAGTATAGTTTCGTCCGGGTCGCGATCCCGGCGTATTTTTCCTTCTCTTCCACCTTTCCCAGCAGACCGGCGAAATAACCCATGCACACCGCATTGCGATAATGGAATGCATTGAAGATCAGATACTCATCTGCGCCCTGCGGGGCCAGCCAGTCGCCCAGCCACGCCTTGAAAGACACCTGCGGCTTCCCGGGAAGCCCGATCCTTTCCATCGAATCCATCCAGGCATCCATGACCGGGAAATACGTCTCCACAACATCCCGATCCCCGTAGTGTGCATACAGTTCACGGACGATCAGGATCATGGCGCTTTCGTAGGTCATCCCGCCGAAGCCCCCGCCGAACGGTGCGATGCACGGCAGCCGCCCGTCCTCCGTCTGCAGATCCGCCATAGCCTGAAGGTTCCTGAGGTAGAAGTTCTTCACGCTGCTCTGCAGATTCGCGGTCCTGCAGAAGGCCTGGGTGTCGCCGGTCCAGCCCATCCGCTCGTTGCGCTGAGGACAGTCCGTCGGAATGCTGATAAAGTTGCAGTACTGACTGTATCGGACATTTTTGACCAGCCGGTTCACCAGCGGATCGCTGCAGATGAAACGCCCCGTCATCTCAGTCACGCTCGAGAGCAGCAGGCCCTGCACCTCCTCCGGCCGCGGCGGGTTCAGCGCCCCCGTAATCTCGAGATAACGGAAGCCGTGGAACGTGAATTTCGGTGAAAACGCTTCTCCAGCGCCGCCCTTGCAGATGTAGATGTCTGTGCTCATGGCATCTCTGAGGTTTGCCTGCAGCAGCGTGCCCTGCAGCCCCTCGTACCGTTCCAGGTCGGGATACAGCATCTCCGCATAGCGGATGGTGATCCTCGTGCCTGCGCTTTCGTCAAATGTGATCCGGGGCACACCGGCGATTTCCTGGCCCAGGTCATACACGTACACGCCGGGCCGTACCTCGGTGCGCGTCTTCGCCGTGAAGGTCTCGACCAACTTGACGGGGGCCTGATAGCTGCCTGTAAGGACAGGCTCTCTCTCATTCACTGCCGGCCAGATGCAGGCGCCCGGGAAGATGCCCTCGTGGGCGCCGATCGGAACGGGAAGAATCTCCTCCGGCGTTCGCAGCTGCAACTGGGCTTCTGAGGAAGCCCCCACGAAGAATCTCCTCGCGGCTTCCTCGCGGCGCGCATCGTAATGCTCCCCGTTGAAAAATCCTGCGTAGCGGACCGGCCCTTCCCCGAAGTATTCCCAGGTCTCAGAATCCGTTGTGATCGTCTCTTCCGTTCCGTCCTCGTACGTGAGCACAAGCATTGCCAGGAAGGACGGCCTGTCCCCCCAGAAATTCGTGTTGTAGATCCGGAAGCTGAAGGCATCGCTCCACCAGCCGGATGCAAGAGTTGCGCCAAGCACATTCTCTCCCGGGGCAAGCCTGTCGGTGATATCGTAGGTCTGGTACATCAGATGATGATCGTACTGGCTGGCGCCGGGTGCGAAATAGACATCGTCGATCTCCGCTCCGTTTACCAGGCAGCGGTAGATGCCTCTGGCGGTGGCGTAAAGCCGGGCCTTTTTCAGCGATCTTCCTGCTTCCCCGACGACAAAGCGGCGGCGAAGCATTGGGATCGAATGGCAGGAGGGGTCTGTGATCCGGATGAAGCCGCGCTCAAGGCCCTGCGCAGGAAGCGTTTCTGTGTTGCCGTCCTGCTCTTCGGCCTTCACTTTCTCGGCGTCGACCTGCATTCCGTTTTCTTCTGAGCCGGCCTGCTTTTCGGCCTTCCTCTCTACGGCGTCGACCTGCTCTTCGGCCTTCCCCTCTTCGGCGTGCCTTCCGACGATCCGGAGCCCGTCCGCGTCCAGCGTGCAGATCTCATTCCCCGGGAAGCGCAGATTTTTTACATGGATGCCGTCGGCAAAGTAAGCCTGCGCGTCATCGTCCACGTAATAGCCGATGCTGCACAGTCGGGGGTAGGTGATAACATCAAGGATCCCCAGAGGGTTGAGCAGACGCGGGCTTCGGATGTCACCGTCGGATGTGGGGCGGGTGCTTTCATCCACCGGATGCCCGTCCAGATACGTGTAGGCGCCGTTTCCCTCCATCTCGATTCGCAGCGTGTGCAGTGCGCGCATGTTCTCCGGGGTGATGACCTCTTCTCCCGTGCGGATGTCCCGCAGCCCAAGCACATACAGGGGCTTCTGCCTGCTGTCGGTATCGGAATATCCGTATCGGTATATTTCCAGTGCGGCGGAAGTGTCCGGCATTCCCTCCACATTTATTATGAAGACGATTCCGCTTTCCCCGGAGAGCAGCATCTCGTTCTTATCTTTGTCCTTCAGCCGCGGGTCATTTGCCCCGAAGACTATTCCGGCGCGCCTTCCTTTCTCGATCCGGAAGGTGCTTTCCAGGACAAAGGCATTCAGTGTGTCCGCCGCGAGGGCGTATTCCGGCGCGCCGATCCACTTTGCGCCGCGAAACGCCATATTTTCGCAAAGCAGCCCCGTTTCGAACCAGCTCTCCGTTTCCGACCACTCTCCCTTTTCCGAGCAGACGCGCACTTTGACATAATATCGGGTCATGGGCTGAAGCGGAGCGCCGGCATAACGGATGCCGATGGATCTGCCCGTCTCCAGGACTCCACTGTCCCATGCATCGCGCTGTCCGGGGGCGGTCCCCACAAGAATCTGCGCTGCGGTTTGAACTTCGTTCTTTTTCTGACCTGTCGGATCCTCCTCAAACAGCCAGGAGAATACCGGCTTTTCCTCATCAAGTCCGAGAGACGTGATCATTTCATTGATTCGAATCGTATTTATCTTCACTTTGTCTTATTTCCTTCAAACATATTTCATAATTATTGAAGCGACAGCATTACTACTTCTCATACTGATTTGAGTTAAGGATCACATGGATGATGCGGCTGATGCACGAGCGCAGATCTTCTTCCTTCAGTGTGCCCGCTGCAAGCTCGCTGCGCAGGTTCTCCGCGTCGGAGAACGCGCCCGGCATAATCAGGTCATTTCCGGCCCGGATACAGCCCGAGGCTGTGCAGTCATCTCCATGCTGGGTCGTGGTCCAGTCCGTCATGATCAGGCCCTCGAAGCCCCATTCGCATCTGGCCGCTTTGGTGCACAGGTCTGCATGATTCGCGGCGTGAATTCCGTTGATCAGGTTGTAGCTGCTCATGATCGCAAGCGGCTGCGACGTTCTCACGGCGATTTCAAAGCCCCTGAGGTAGATCTCCCTGAGTGCGCGCTCCGATACAATGCTGTCACAATGCATCCGGTTGTCCTCCTGGTTGTTGCAGGCCAGATGCTTGATCGTGGTGCCGCAGCCGGGCACGGACTGCACGCCGTCGGTGATGGCCGCCGCCATGTAACCCGACAGAACGGGATCCTCCGAATAATATTCAAAATTCCTTCCGCACAGCGGGTCGCGGTGAATGTTCATCCCCGGCGCCAGCCACAGCGTCACGCCAAAGGTTTCCATCTCCCCGGCGATCACCTCGCCGATCTCCCGAAGAAGCTGCGTATTCCAGGTCTGGGCCAGCGCGGTCCCGACCGGTATCGCGGTGCAGTACTGATAGTAGGTCTCCCCCGGGTCGGGCGTGGTCCTTCTGTCAAAGATGCCGCCCTCGAGATTGCATTCAAACGGTCTTGAAACGATTCTTCCTTCGTGCACATTATAGCTTTGCGTGAGGCGCAGGCCTGCGGGCCCGTCTGCCAGGACAATGCTCGCAAGGCCCTGGTCCTGCGCACACCGACTGGTCTCCCCTGCGCTGCCCGGGACCGAGATCCCTGCGCTGCCCAGGTCCCCGCCCTGTGCCTTTGCCGGGTCGCCGCTGGCCAGCGCGATCAGCTGGTCTGTCGTAAGACCGGCTGTGAAGTGGGCAGCCTCCGGATGCGTAAATGCGCTGCCCGGCTGATACGAGACCGTCCTGAGGGGGATCTCGTCGGAGTGTATAGCGCATACGGGAAGATCGCTTCGCAGGACCGCCCCGGACGATTGTCCACTCGCTTCTGACACCCTTCTGCGTGCTGCGTCTGTGGCACCAGCTCCCGGGTGGATTTCCTCAAGCTCCTCCCTGAGCGGACAGATGTTCTGTGTTTTCTCCAGAAGGACCTCTTCGTCCAGTGTGACAATGGCTGCCGGCGTGCTGTCTCGAAGGCTGTTGCCGGCCCAGAAGACGTATTCGCCCTTTGTCAGCAGCCACCCCGGTCTTCCCGGGTCGTATGCCGCAAGAAGCTTCAGCGGGATACGGATCGACACCGTTTCCTCCTCCCCGGGTGCGAGGGTGCGGGTCTTGGTAAAGCCCACAAGGGAGCGAAATTCCCTGGGCAGTCCTCCGGAAGGGAAGGGCGCGCTGGCTTCCCCGGTCTCTCCTCCGGAAAGGAATGGGGCGCTGGCTTCCCTGGTCTCTCCTCCGAACGGGGAGGTCACATAAACCTGAATGACTTCTTTTCCCGCAAAGTGCTCTCCGGTGTTGGCGACCGTGAAGGAAATCGTTACTGCCGCTTCTCCTTGACCCACTGCCCCTTGGCTTGCTGCCCCTTGACCCAATGCCCCTTGACTTGCTGTCCCTTGATCATATCCGACCCCGGTGCAGTCGATCTTAAACTGTGTGTAGGAGAGCCCTTCCCCAAAGCCATATCTTACCGGCACACCAAAGGTGTCAAAATAACGGTACCCCACAAAGATCCCGTCTGTGTAGTATGCTTTCTCCACGTTCCCGTCATTATGGGAAAAGGTTTTGGAGGAAGGATAGTCCTCATAATGATATGCCCAGGTGTCCGTCAGCTTTCCGGAGGGCGTCACCTTGCCGGAAATGACATCTGCGAACGCATTTCCGGCCTCCATTCCGCCCTGCGAGATCTGCAGAAGCGCCTCAATGTTCGGATACCGGTCCATGAAGGACAGGTCCACGACGCCGCCCGTGTTGAGCACCACGATCACGTGCTCGTAAAACCTGCAGGTGTCCGCAAGCTGCTGCGCCTCCGCGGGGGACAGATAATAGTCTCCTTCCTTCGCATAGCGGTCCGCTCCTTCTCCTGCCACGCGGCTGATCACATAGAATGCCGTCTTAGCGGTGGTTGCCGTGACAGGACCCCCCGCCGGCATCACAAAGGGCGTCGTGGTATAGACCGCAAAAAAGCCATGCGCGGTATTTTCTCCCTCGGTTCTGGAGAGAATATCATCGCGCCAGGCTGTTCTTGCTTTTTCGTATTGTTCGTCAAGATCTCTGATCCAATCCTGAGTGGTTATGCGGTATCCTGCATTTTTCAGGCCGTCGCAGATGCTCACGCAATAGCGCTGGTTCACATCTCCCGAACCGGTCCCGCCCTTTACGGTCCTGGAAGCGCCGACGCCGAACAGGGCCACTTCGCTCCCCGCCGAAAGCGGAAGAATGCCGTTTTCATTTTTCAGCAGTACGATTCCTTCCGCGGCTGCTTTGCGTGCTGCAGCTGCCCCAAGCTTCTCCCGGGCCGTCATTGCGGTGTCCCTTGTGCCCGTAAATGTACGCTCTTTGATTGTTCTCATTGTCCGTCCGGCCTCCTGACCATCCATTCTCAAATTGCTGTTGTGCCTTATCTTTATACTTGTCACTGCTGCGTCGCAGCTTTTTACTGCCATGGCTATACCCGCAGCTTTTTCTGCTATTTTTGCACCAGCAGCTTTCCATTGTCGCTGCTGCGCCGCAGTTTCTTATACTCATCGCCGCGCCGTATCTTCATACCGTCTGAAAATGCTCTTGTAATAGATCCCCGCCAGATACGCCGGCCCGGCAAGCCCGATCAGGAAAACGACCGAGATAAAGCGCATCGAGACGGTCAGAAGGAGCAGCGGACAGAGCGTCACCGCCAGCATCAGTACCGCCTGCGGAAAGTGTCCCACGCACAGCAGCAGCGCATTCTTCGCCGTGTTTTTCGGCGTGTTTTCAAATCTCGCCTGCAGTGCAAATATATGAATACATTCCATGCCAAAGCAGAGAATGATAATAAACAAAACGATGCGATAGGCCATCCCGAAGCTGCCGCTGATCTGCTGCAGCAGCCGGATGTCAAACGCCATAAAGGCCATGAGGCCTCCAAAGATCAGCCAGAGGATCGTCGCCTGCCGAAAATTTGACCGGAAGGCACTGAAGTATCCTTTTACGATCGAACCTTCCTCGCCTCTGGCCAGACGCATCGTCATGGCATACAGTGCCGTCATGGCAGCCCCGATCGTCACGATGGGGATGCAGCACAGAAGCGTCAGAAGATTCAGCACGATCAGATAACCGATCGTGTTCAGAACCGTTGCGAGTTTTCCGTCCGGTGCAAATATGCCCATTCCGTTGATCCTCCATTTTTTCAGTCGTGCTGCGACTTGTGTATCACAACCGCTTTCCTTAACGCTACGTTTTAAGCGTCACAGCCATTTTCCTGACGCTGCTTTTTAAGCGTCACAGCCATTTTCTGATGCTGCGTTTTATATTCACAGCCGGTTTTCTTTCGTGCCGTGTGCCTGTCACTCGCCTTCAAACAGAGAACCGTCCCCTGTTTGACCCAGATATGCAAGATACCGCACAGCGTTTTCCGGGTGCGGGGCATTATAAACGATTCCTACCACTCCCCTGCAGTCCTCCTGCGGGTAGCATTCATATTTCTCCAGCCCTGGGAGCGCATCTGCATAAATGCCGATCACTCTGCCATCTGCAACCAGAAGATCCTCTTCGTCAAGCACCGGGAGCCCCGCTTCGTCCGCCAACAGAAGGCCCGCTTCGTCCGCCACCGACATCCCCGCTTCGCCAAAGAGCGCCGCAAGATCGGCCCAGGTGCCGGATTCGTCATACTTTTTGAAATCGTCTTCCCGCATGGCACAAACGTCAAGCTTCTCGCTCCCGATGTCTGCCAGAAAACGGGAAAGGCTGGCCATGGCGTAGTTCCCGGAATCGGTATCGGAGAACATCAGGCTGTTCGAAAAGGTGGCGCTGTACTTTCCCGGATCCAGGCCAAGCGCGGCAAGCGCGTCCCGCTGCATATCACTCTCTGAAACGGGCGTGTGTGCATCGACCAGCATGACGCAAAGGGCCGCATCCTTCTTCAGCAGCGCCGCAAAAAGCAAATGAATTGCCAGCGCCGCCACCACGAGCCCAGCCATGAGAAGCCACTTATAGTCGTTCCACAAATACCAAATATTATTTTTGATACGTTCTTTTTTCATAACAATCTGAAAATGGGACAGAGAACCGTCCCCTGTCCCATTTTGCGTCAGCCTTTGACTGCGCCGGCGGCGATGCCGTTTACGAACTGTTTCTGCAGCGCCAGAAATACGATGATGAGTGGAAGTGCGCACAGTACGCAGGCTGCGAACAGGACGTTCCACTGGGCGGGGTTTTCTTTGTCGCCGAGGAACTGGAGCATTCCGACGGGCAGTGAGTACTGGGCCTTTTTGGTGATGAAGACCATCGGATAGAAGTAGTCGTTCCAGATCCAAAGGCCCTGTGTGATTACGCAGGAGATGATTGCCGGCTGCAGCAGCGGGAATACGATGCTGGTGAAGCGCTTCGGCAGGGAGGCTCCGTCGATGTAGGCGGATTCCTCGATTTCCACCGGCAGGCCCTTCATGAATCCTGAGAACAGGAATACGGAGAAGGGAAGCGAGCAGGTGATGAACATGATCATGGGTGTGAATCTTGTGTTGGGCACGCCCAGGCGGTTCAGGGTCTGTGCGATCGGCACGATGACCATCTGTGAGGGGATGATCAGGCCGGAGATGAAGAAGAAGTACAGGAAGCGGGCGAGCTTCGTTTTGATTCTTCCGATCGGGTAAGCGGCCATGGTGGCAAATACCACGATGCACAGTACGGAGCCGACGGTTGTCATGATGCTGTTGATCAGCTGCATCGGATAGTTCATGTTCGAGAATGCCCGAATGTAGCTGACGCCGGTGAACTCAATGAACAGGGCCAGCGGAGAGGTCTGGTTCTCCGGGGAACGCAGGGAGCTCGAGAATACGATTACCAGCGGGGAGATGACGACGATGCAGAACAGGATGATCACCACGTAGAGCAGGATTGTCTTCGGTGATGTTTTCATGTAGGTCTGTACTTCGCGGTCATCCTTCTTTTTTCCGAGTGCCATTACAGCTCCACCTCCCTCTTGTTCAGATAAAACAGCATCAGCACGGTGATGATGATGATAAATGCAAAGGCCATTACCGAGAAGGCGGAAGCACGTCCCATCTTCATGTCCGTGAATGCGGTCTCGTACACCTGGAACATCAACGTTTTGGTTGATTTTCCGGGACCGCCGTTTGTCATGATGAAGGAATAGTCGAATGCCTTCAGGCCGGCGATCACGGAGAGGATCACGTTGATGGTGACGGTTGCGGAAATGAGCGGAAGCTTGATCTTGCGGATCAGCTGCCATTCGGTACAGCCGTCGATCCGTCCTGCCTCCAGAAGGCTCTCATCCACGGTCTGCAGGCCAGCCAGATAGATGATCATGGTAGTGCCGAAGCCCTTCCAGATTTCTACGATGGCGATGGCGTACAATGCCGTTTTATAGTTGCCCAGCGGGTTGAAGGCGGAGCCGTCCAGTCCGATCAGGGTCAGAAGGTTGCCGATCATGCCTGCGCCCGGCATGTATACGTAGGACCAGATGAAGCCGACCACGATTGCGCTGAACAGTGCCGGGAAGTACGCGCAGGTACGGAACAGGCCTTTGAAGCGGATCCTGGTGTTCAGTGCCATGGCGACCGCCATACCGATGACATTGCTCAGCACTACGGTGAACACGGCGTAGATCATGGTGTTCTTCAGCGAATTCGACAGGGTTCCGTTGCTGAGTACCTTCGCGTAGTTTTTCAGTCCCACGAATTCATAGTCATAGTTGATCCCGTTGAAATTGGTGATGCTGTAATAGAACAGCTGGAGCACCGGGTAGATCCAGAATACCAGGAACATTGCCAGTGCCGGGATCAGGAATACATACATTTTGTTCGTAAAGATCAGAGAGGTGTTGCCTTTCCGTTTCTTCTTAGGCTGCATGGCCTTCTCTCCTTTCCATATTTGAGTCGTTCATTTCATAATGTGACGCCGCCGTATATACCACGTTTTCACATTGCAGAGCCGAGGCATTATGCCGCAGGCCTCGCGCGCCCGGGCGCGGAGACGGGGGAGTGAATGGTTTGTATTTTCCTTTTTCACTCCCCCGATCCGGTTCTGTCACATTATTGCTTTATCCGCTCACTCAATTGCTCAATCAATTGCTCAATCAATTTCCTGGGTCGTCAATGAGCTGCGCAGATATTTGACGATCAATCCTCCAGCAGGTCCTCAAATTTCTCCTGCATTCCTTCTACGATGTCCTCGACCTCGGTGCCCTGTCCGCCGACCATCTCGCTGAACAGTACTTCCATCTCGGTCTCGGTGCCTGCCGGCCATGCCTGGTTGCACCAGTAGAAGCCTTTGCCTTCGTTCAGCAGGTCAATGAAGGGTTTGAACAGCTCGTAGTTCGGAGCTGTGTCGGCGCCTTCGCCGTAGGTAGCGATGATTCTGCCGGTTCCAAGATGTGCCTGCCATACCGGTGAGGAACCATCCTGCCAGTAATCCAGGATCTCCTTGCACTGATCAATGTACTCGGATCCGGAGTAGATGCTGTAGCCTGCGCTCAGGCAGGTAGCGGTGTAAACGCCTTCGGTACCCGGGATCGGGAAGTAGCCTCTCTCGAATGGGCCTGCTGCGCCTTCTGCTGTAAGCGCTGCTGCGTTGAAGGAGCCGTCGAAGGTCATGGCAGCCTTGCCGTCGATGAAGTCGGTGATTGCCTGAGAAGCGCCGTATCCAAGAGACTTGGAAGCATCGATGTACTTGTTGTCGTAAAGGGTCTTGTACATTTCAAGAACCTTGTCCCAGGTGCCTTCATCGGTGAAGTGGGTCTCGCCGGAGCGAAGCTGTACGTCGAAGTCCGGGTTCTTCGGATAGATCTCGTTTGCAGCGATCTGATACAGACCAAACTGCAGCACGTACTGATCCTTGTCGCCCATCACGATCGGCTGAATGCCTGCGTCCTGAAGCTTCTGGCAGTCCTCAAGGAACTCGTCCCAGGTCTGCGGCTCGCTCTCGATGCCGGCCTGTGCGAAGAGGTCTTTGTTGTAGTAGGTTCCGAGGATGGAAACGCCGCTGGTGCTGGTGACCACATCGCCGTCATAGGTTACGGAGTTCAGATCCTGTCTGCCTGCCACTGTATCAAGGTCATTCAGAGAAGCAAGATACCCTGCTTCTGCCAGAGCGTAGCAGGAATTCTGTCCGGCGTACATCGGCTGGGTCAGGATGAGGTCCGGGCACTCACCGGAAGCCAGCTTGGTCTTCAGTGAGGTATAATAGTTGTCATCCGGAAGCTTGGTCACTTCAAGCGTAACGTTCGGCCATTTTTCCTTGATCAGAGCCGGAAGCTGCTCGGTCTCGAAGTCGTTCTCATAAGCCGTTCCGGAAACCATCATGGTGATCGTGATGTCGCCGGAGTTCTCGATGGCTTCATGATCATATGCCATCGCTGTAACGGCCGTGCTCATTGTCATAGCGCCGGCCAGAGCCAGTGAAAACAGTACCTGTTTCTTCATTTGGAAACCTCCTTCAAATGCTTGTGTCACTTAGTTGCTAAACTCTTCGTGAACTCTACTCTTCCTTGGAGCTGTTTACATTTTACCATTGTCATGGTACACTTTTGTTGGATTGTGAAGTATACTTTTTTCAGATACCTTTCGGGTATTATTACGGTTCCATTTCTGTAATCAGCGAGGGCCTGTGTTATGAAGCTTCGTACCAGAATCTTCCTTCTCTTCAGCGGCTTGTCGATTTTTCCTCTGCTGCTGCTCACTCTGATTTCGTACCAGCGCTATGTGAAGACTACGTATCAGCGGATGGATGAGTTTTCCGGTCATCTGATGGAAAATGCCACCGAGGAAGCCTCCCGCAAGCTCGAAACGATCCAGGATATTTCCTACGCATTCAATTACTACTACAATGACGGCAGCAGTCTGCTCCGGGAACTGGAGCCGTATACAGACAAGGACAGCATTCCCGATTCCTATCACTACTATCAGTCCTACACAAATCTTGGGCGCACCTGCAGGAATCTGCTGCTGTCGGACCCTGCTATTTTCGGAATTTATGTGTTCACTCCGTGCGGCTACATTTTCGATTATTCCAGCGGGGAGAACGGAACGGTTCTGAACGGGCGGGATTTCGAGGAAGAAGACTGGTACCAAAGCACGATTGCGCTGGACGGCAAGTACTACACCAGCACCGTCCAGTCCCATTCTATGTTTACGGGCAGCCGGCGCTCGGTCTTCTTTTCCAAGACGCTGAAGGATGTGTACTCCCACAAGCTCATGGGGGTGCTGCTGATCGACTGCAACCCGGACATCTTCGATCTGTCCTCCGTGGACACCATGCCCGACATCACGCTCATCACCATCGACAATTCCGATACGCAGGATGTGATCTACACCAGCTATGAAGACGAGGTACACGCCTTCGACGGCAGAAACATCCACACCACACAGACGGATCTGCCGATCGCGCCGCTGCGCCTGTCCGTCACGATCGACTACAACACCCTGTTCCGTGAATTCAATGTGACCGGCATCATGCTGATCCTGATCGGAGCGATCCTGATCGCGGGCATGCTGATCATCTCCTTCTTTATCTCCGGGTACCTCGTCAAGCCGGTGGAGCATCTGAGCCGGAAGATGGCTTCGCAGAAAGGGCACACCCTGATCTCCTCCACCCGGTATCTGGACCGGACCGATGAGATCGGCACGCTTTACAACGGCTACAATGCCATGGTCGAGTCTCTGAACAAGGCGGTCAAGCAGGACTACCAGGACAAGCTGATCCTGCTGGATGCGCAGATGAAATCGCTGGAGGCGCGCATCAACTCGCATTTTCTGTTCAACACGCTGGAGGCGATCAACAGCATGGCGGAGCTGGATGACAACGAGCCGATCGCGACGATGTCGCAGGCGCTCGGCAACATGTTCCGGTACACGCTGAAGACCCAGAGCGAGCTGGTGACGGTGCAGGAGGAGCTCGATCACGTGAAGGATTATGTGACCATCCAGCTGCTCCGCTTCGATCATCGTTTTCATCTTGAGGTGGACATGACCGACGAATTCCGGCAGATGCGTGTGCTGAAGCTGATCCTGCAGCCGCTGGTCGAGAATTCGCTGTATCATGGGCTGAAGCAGTGCACGCAGGGGGATACGATCCGGATATCCGGCCGGCAGGAGGATTCCTGCCTGGTGATCGATGTGCATGACAATGGCTGCGGCATCGACCGGGAGACGCTCGAGGAGCTGCGCCGCAGCCTGATGAAGGAGCCCTCCTTCACCGAGCTGGGGCATCGCAACCGGCAGAGCATCGGGCTGAAGAATATTCACTCGCGGATCGAGCTGTATTATGGGCGCGGGTATGGGCTTACGGTGACGAGCGCGGAAGGCGAGTGGACGAATATACAGATACGGGTGCCGATACTGAAGTAGTGGGGATCGGCGCCAGGAGTGACCCGTGTGGCGCGTTGGGTGGGCTGGCCGTGGGGGCTGCCTTGGGGTGCGTTGGCTGTGTGTGCGGGCCGAGGGGCTCGTTGAGCGAGCTGGCCTTGGATCCGGAAGGAGTACAACATGTATACGTATGTGATCATCGATGATGAGAGCCTCATCCGGAAGGGGACCATCAAGAAGCTCTCCCCCATGCAGGATATGATCCAGTGCGTCGGGGAGGCTGAAAACGGAGAAGACGGGATCAAGCTCGTGGAGCAGCTGCACCCGGATCTTGTAATTCTGGATATGCAAATGCCGGGGATGCACGGGACGCAGGTGCTTGCTTATCTGTCCGAGCACTACCCGGATATGCCTCTGATCGTCATCAGCGGGTACCGTGATTTTGATTACATCAAGCAAGCTATCACAGCGGACGCCATCGACTACCTGCTCAAGCCATTCTCCAGAGAGGCGATCGGCGAGACGGTCCGGCGCGCCATCTCCCGGATCGAGAATTCCGAGACGATCACGCGGCAGATCACGACCAGCAATGAGCAGAAGGAGCTGGCCCGTTATGAATATGATCTGCAATACCTGACGAATCTCATTTTGGGCTATCACACCAGTGAGGCCGGGGTGTCCTCCCAGAAGCTCAAATTCATCAACGACACCCACCGGATGGCTCTGCTCACGCTCTCTTTCAACGTTCCCCCGGATCAGTTCCACATCCAGGAATGGCTGGAGGACGCCGGTTTCGGGGATCTGGCGCTGTTTCTGCCGTGCAGCAGCATCCCGCTGATCAGCTTCCTGATCCTGTTTTTCCCCAATGCGGGTGCGATCACGCCGTCGGCTCTGACCGATCAGGTGTGCGACATGCTCATCCGCGAGGCGGCGCACCACGGGCTGTCTCTGCTCGTTGGCGTGAGCAGGGTGCACAGCGACCTGAAGGAGCTGCACACGGCCTTTGAAGAGGCATCGGCGGCATTGGACCAGCAGCTTCTCACCGATCACTCCGTCCAGTATTACATCTACCAGGGCTCGTCTGCTCCCCGGCAGATCACCTGGGAACGGGAAAATGAGCTGCTCTTCCGCATCGAGGCCGGGATGGAGGAAGAGGTATCGCAGCTCACCAGGCTGCTCTTCGCCTGGTTTACCGAGATGCCGTCCCTGACGATGGATGATGCAAAGTACTACTGCTACTATCTGTCCAGCCAGTGCCGCCAGATCATCAACTATTACATGAAGCAGGAGGGCGACGGGCAGTCCGGAAGCATGACAAACGTCGTCCGGCAGATGTTCCGTCTGGAGGAGCTGGAGGATTACTACCGACAGTTCTTCCTCAACACCGCCACTCTGCTCAAGGCCGAGAGCATCTACGCCGTCGACAGCGTGATCGACCGGGTGCAGATCTACATTCAGCACAACTACCAGAAGGACCTCACCCAGGACTTCATCGCCTCCCTGTTCTACCTGAACCGGAGCTACTTAAGCACCCTCTTCCGGCAGAAGACCGGCATGAAATTCATCGACTACCTGAACGAGGTCCGTATCGAAAAGGCGATGGAGATGCTGTCCGGAACGAACCGCCGGATGTACCAGATCTCCAAGGCTGTCGGGTATGACAATCCGAAATACTTCTTCCGGATCTTTAAGAAAAAGACCGGGATGACGCCGGATCAGTATCGGGCGGCGCATGCGGAGAACTTATAAGGCTGGTGGGCGATGGATTGGTGGATGCGTATAAATTGGTGGATGTGACTGGCTATATAAATGTCTTGACAAATGCCTTTCTCTGTTGCAAATATTAGTAACTGTGAACTTTACTGAGTTTTAGATTTTGCATCGTGCATCACAG
>CAMOSN010000052.1 GCA_946624935.1 uncultured Lachnospiraceae bacterium
GCTTCCGTCTTTGCCTCTGTCTGGGCTTCCGTCTGCGCTTTGGTCTGGGCTTCCGTCTCCTTCTTGGAAGAACTGCAGCCGGTAACGGCTGTCGCTGCCATGGCGGCGGTGAGCATCAGAGCCAGTACTTTTCTGTTCAATTGAGTTTCCTCCTTTCAACCCGGGTACCTCAAATCAGTGGTTTCCCTTTCCTTGTCTGAATCCCACAACTACAAGTTATACACAGTATATTTCTTTCAAGTCAGATTTTCAATCGTTTCACGGAAAAAATTGAGCTAAAAATCGACTCTCCATGCTGCGGGGAGCTTGTTCTTCAGCTGTGTACCGGTGCATTTTCCCCAGCCCAGGGGGAATCCGTCCGCTGCTGCCAGACGCCATCCCCGTATCCCGGCCTCCTCCTGCGTAAGATCGATCGTCTCGCCGCGCAGGAAAGCGGCAAGCCGCGGATCCCTGCACGGAAGAGAAAGAATGGCAGGATCAGCCGGGGCTTTCCCCGGCTCCGGCAGCTGAAAGCAGGCAAGGGCCAGCGCCTGAGAAGGCTCAAACCGGTCCTTTTTACACTCTCCAAGATAGATCCCGTTCCGGACAAAGGGGATTCCTTTCACTATGTCCGAAGTGATCGCACTGCGGTATACCTGTTCCGTGCGGATCTCGATTTCCTCCGGTTCCAGTCCGATCGCATGCTCCCGTAAAAAGGACTCCGGCAATTCCAGCATATTGCGGGCCGACAGCTTTGCTCCGCTCCGGCTCCGTCCCTTTTCCCCTGCATCCTTCCGGGCCCGGTCCGATCCTCTTACGCCTTTCCTGCCCCGCTCCTGTGCCCCGGATGTTCCCTGCAAATGTCCGGACCATCCGAAAGCCTCCGCCTCTCCCGTCTGAGAAAGGCCGGCGTTTTTCTTCTGAAGCAGTGCAAGAAAATGCCCTTCCCCTCCGATCCTGTGCGGCCACAGGCGGACGCACTTTTCAAGGCCGTTCAGGCCGCAGGCAAAGCCGTCCTGCCCGCGGATCGGAAGCAGTTCCATGTCCGGGTTATGACGCAGAAGATAAGCGATCACCTCTTCATTTTCTGTCGTGGAAAAGGTACAGGTAGAATACAGCAGCTTTCCTCCCGGGCGCAGCATCTGCGCCGCCTGCACGATCAGCTCTCTCTGAACGGATGCGCATCGTTCCTCCTTGTCGGGTGTCCAGGCGCGGATCACACTTTCATCCTTCCGGAACATCCCTTCCCCCGAGCAGGGCGCGTCCAGCAGAATCCGGTCAAAGAAATCCGGGAAGCGCTCTCCCAGCTGCTGTCCGGGTGCATTGGTCACAAAGGCATTGGGAATCCCTGCCAGTTCAATGTTGCGCAGCAGCGCTCGGCATCTGGGTGCACTGATGTCATTTGCCACCAGCAGTCCCTTCCCCTTCAGCTTTGCTCCAAGCGCTGTCGCCTTCCCGCCCGGTGCGGCACACAGATCCAGCACACGCATACCCGGCTCCACATCCAGCACACTGGCCGGTGTCATGGCACTGGGCTCCTGCAGATAATACAGACCCGCATAATAAAAAGGATGTCTTGATACGGCATCCTCTTCTTCGTAATAATATGCTCCCTCGATCCATGGAACACGCTCCAGATGAAATCCGGCCATCTCTTCAAGCTGCTCCGGAAGGATCTTCAGGGTGTTTACGCGCAGTCCTCTTCTGCGGGGCTGCGCATAACTGTTTTCAAAGTCCGGATACTCGCTGCTGAGCATCTGCTTCATCCGAAGCACAAATTCCTGTGGAAGATTCATGCACAGTTCCTCATCACCTGCCGCCGTTTCTTTTTTCAAACCGACAGCTCTTTCTCACACGGCATCTCCTGATATTTTACATGCCCGCGCATTCCATGCGAAAACATGCTGCATGCTCAAAATACATGTTCTCTTGTCCAAATACGTGCTTATACTTCATCCCACCGGTGATGATGCAGCTCCCCTTCAAGCTGCATCCCCGCAAAATTCTGCTGACGAAGCGCTTCATAGAGGACCACGCACACCGCGTTGGACAGGTTCAGAGAACGGGTATCTCCCGCCATGGGAATCCGGACACACGCATCCGGATGTTCCATCAGAATCTCCTCCGGGATGCCGGCACTCTCCTTGCCGAACATGATATAGCAGTCCTCCGGGTAGCTGACCTGTGTGTAGAGCCTTCTGCCCTTTGTGGTCGCATATACAATGGCTGCTCCCGGATTTCGCCGCATAAAATCGTCATAGTTACTGTACCGGATCACATCCAGATCGCTCCAGTAATCCATCCCCGCACGACGCAGATTGCGTTCATCCAGGTGAAAGCCCAGCGGCTCGATCAGATGCAGACGGCTTCCCGTTGCCACACAGGTCCGGCCGATGTTCCCGGTGTTGGACGGTATTTCCGGCTCCAGCAGCACGATGTTGATCATGCCTTCGCCTCCGCAGCCTTCTGATCCTGCGTTTCTTTGCCGCGCTCGTTGCGCAGCCGCGTGATAAACGCATCGATCCGCTTCAGCGCTGCCTTCAGCTTGTCGATGGAATAGGCATAGGAAATGCGGATAAAGCCCTCTCCGCTGTCTCCGAAGGCATCTCCGGGTACAACCGCAACATGCTCCTCCTGCAGAAGCCTCGTGGCAAATTCCTCGCTGGACATTCCGAATTCCGAAATACAGGGGAATACATAAAAGGCTCCGAATGGCTCGAAGCAGGGCAGACCCATCTCCTCGAAGGCATGCATCAGATATCTTCTGCGCATGTTATAGGCTTCCCTCATTTTCGCCACGTCCGCATCACAGTCCCGCAGTGCCGTCACCGCAGCATACTGACTTGTCGTCGGCGCACACATAATACAATACTGGTGCAGCTTGACCATCTGCTCGATGATCTTCCTCGGACCACAGGCGTATCCGAGCCTCCAGCCCGTCATGGCATAGGCCTTGGAGAACCCGTTGATCAGGATCGTGCGCTCCGCCATTCCCGGCAGCTCGGCAATGCTGACGTGCCGGTCACCGGTGTAGGTCAGCTCGGCATAGATCTCATCGCTGAGGACAAACAGATCGTTCTCCAGAATCACCTGCGCGATCGCTTCCAGATCCTCGCGTTCCATCACCGCCCCGGTCGGGTTGTTGGGGAAGGGAAGTACCAGAAGCTTTGTCCTGTCGGTGATCGCCTCCCGCAGCTCCCCGGCCGTGAGCCGGAACTGATTTTCCGCCTTCAGACGGATCGGGACCACCGTGCCCCCTGTCATTGCAACACACGGAACATACGATACATAACAAGGCTGCGGAATGAGCACTTCATCCCCGGGATTGAGCATGGCACGGCAGGCCATGTCGATTCCCTCACTGCCGCCGACCGTCACAAAGATCTCCTTCAGCGGATCGTAGCTCAGATCGAACCGGCGATGCAGATATTTTGCGATTTCCTCGCGCAGCTGCTTCAGGCCGGCGTTGGAGGTATAGAAGGTGCGCCCCTTTTCAAGGGAATAGATGCCCTCATCCCGGATCACCCAGGGTGTGTCGAAATCCGGTTCGCCCACGCCGAGCGAAACCACGTCATCCATTTCACTGACGATATCAAAAAATTTCCTGATGCCGGATGGCTTCAAAGCCACCGCTTTACTTGCTAACGGGTCTCTCAAAGTGTCACCGGTATCCTTTCATCTTCCTCCTGTCCCTGCAGGATCGTTCCATGGTCTTTGTACTTCTTCAGAATAAAATGGGTCGCCGTGCTGATCACCGTTTCCAGCGTCGACAGCTTATTCGACACAAATGCGGAAACCTCACGCAGTGTCTTTCCCTCCAGGATCACCATCAGATCATATCCGCCGGAGATCAGATATACGGACTGCACCTCCGGATAATTGTAGATTCTCTCTGCGATCCGTTCAAAGCCCTGATTCCGCTGAGGCGTCACACGCACCTCGATCAGCGCCGTCACCTTTTCCAGGGTGGTTTTCTCCCAGTTGATCAGTGTGTGGTACCCGCAGATAATGTGCTCCTGCTCCATCTGACTGATCTCATTCGCCACGACGACTTCACTGGTTCCCAGCATGACCGCCAGCTCCTTCAGATCGATCTTACTGTTCTTCTCCAAAAATGTCAGTATCTGTTCTCTCATATCTGTGTGCCTGCTCCGTTCCTTCCAATTCCTTCCTTTGATCACTTCATTCGCCTATGCTGCGGCCCATCCATGCCCTGTCCTTCGGCTAGTACACCGTGAACGAACTGCATGAGCGGATCCTGTGCCGGCTTGTCCACATACCGGATCTCTTCGCCGCTGCGCGCGATCCGTGCTTTTCCCTCCGTCACAGTGCCGATCCGCACTGCCGGAATGTGTCTTCCGTCCCGGTCAGATATGTGCGGCAGCTCCCCGCCACCCGCTTCGACGGTAAACAGCATTGCGCCGCAGGTGTACATTTGATACGGATGCAGCTCCAGCGCATCGCAGATCTCAATCATCTCCTGCCGCACCGGCACTGAGCGCAGGTCGATGTCCAGGCCGACATTCCAGTACTCTCCAAGCTCCCAGAGCGCCCCGAGAATCCCGCCTTCGCCCACCGGCCACACTGCCAGAGCGCCTTCCGGAAGCGCAGCAGGCAGGGCTCCCTCTTCCATAAAGGAGAGCCCCCGTTCCACCAGCACGGTCGAAAACCGCTGCAGCAGGTTTTCGCGCAGCGCATGGGCAGCGATGCCGCAGCCTGCCAGGCCGGTATACCCGGCCATATACAGGGCACTCCCCGGCATAAGCATGCCCTTGTCCGGTGCCGCGCCGGCGCCGGAATAAAATGCCTGTACGGTGAGCAGATCCCTGGTGACTGCATCGCCAACCGATGCATCCGCTCCCGCAAACGCCACTTCCTGCTCCGCACAGAAGGTGATGATCCGCTCCATCCACCGATGCAGACGCTCCTCCGGCGTGTCAGGGCCAAGCAGCATGTGCACGCTGATCGCAGGGATGCTTTCCCGGCAGCAGATCGTCCCGATTCGCAGGCGCGCCAGTGCTTCCGTCACCACCATTTCGGGCTGTACATCCAGCGGGCCGCCGACACTGCGCACACACAGCGCATGTCCGCTTTCCGGCATGGTACTTACACCCTTCTGCCGCAGCACATTCCGTATGCAGCGGTCATGGACCGCCGCCTGAATCTTTCCATATCGCATTTGTTTTTTTATGGCCTTCCGGCAGGTTCCCGCCGTCCTTTACGCAGTACCGTCCGGTTCGCACAGTTCCGACGATTTCCAGCGAAGTCGGCACTTCCTCAATACCCTGCGCTTTCATCGTAATCCGGCTGCACGGAAGCATCACCACCGTTCAGCAGCGCAGGATCCAGAATCAGGCCCTGATCCGTGATGATCCCTTCTTCCGGAAACGTTTCCGCTGCAGTACCGCCGCCGGCATCCGCCGATGCAGTGCCGTCCGCAGCCTGGGTCGTGTCGGCCGGCTGCTGAGCCTGCGTTTCCGGGGTCGGTGCTGCGTAGCTTGCAGCATTTGCGATCACGGACTGTACCGCAGAGATGTCATTCGTGCCGATCGCCGAATACATGGCCTGTGTCAGCGCACTGTTTGTGGATGCCACACCCACATCATAGATCGTCCCGACGGCATTGTAATAGCTGGAATTAATTTGAATGCTTTCGGTCTGCACGCCGTCGATATAAATATTCTTCCACAGCTCCGCTGTATACCCCGTGTGGGGAGACTGGGTCTGATTGATATATCCGACCGGCTGCCCGGTGTTGGCATAAATCATGGCTGAGGTCGGTTCCATCGTCCCCGTCGTCACACTCACCAGCTCCAGCGTACGGTTCGCCGGCCTGGTCTCATGGCCGTAAATCGTGAAGGAGAGCGTCCCGTTATAGGCATATCCGATAATATAGATCGGATCCTCCTTCGTGTTCACAAAACACATATCCATAGAGCCCTCGGCGATCGCCGCGTCCTTCGACAGGTCCACGTAGGATACGGCCATGGTGTGGTTGGACCGGGCCGTCACCTCAAGCTCCGCCTTGAGCACCGCGTTATACAATGTAGTAGACACCTGGCAGATCCCGCCTCCGTAGGAATCGACAACGCGGTTTTCCTCATAGGACGGTGCCGGCTCATATCCGTTCTCCGCGGAAAACGGTGTGACTGCCTCCGTCACGGAGAAATACTCTCCCGGATAAAGAAGCGTTCCACTGATCTTATTGCAGCCGTTCTGCACATTGATCGCCCGCTCATAGCTGGAAAACGAATAATCGGTCGTCGCCGTGCCCAGCGGATCGCAGATGATGGCCAGATCCTCATAGGGCACCTCCGGCTTCGTGCGCTCCAGAGGCACCTCCATGGAAAGCGCGCTTTCGCCGTCCCATCCGTGGATCAGCTCCTGCAGCTGCGAGGCCGTTTCCTCCTGCCGGATCCGTATACCGTCCGTTCCACCCTCGACGCCCGGGAGCAGCTCATCGGTCGTATAGATTCTGGCATTCTCCGGCTCTGTTTCATAAGCCGTGAATGTCCCGACACAGGTGCGGACCTTCTCCACATCCGATGCAAACGTCAGCTGATACTCTCTGCGGCTGTGCTCAATGTCCTTCTGATCCTTATAGCGCTTCAGGATATCTCCGGAGGCCCCGAGCTGCATGATCTCGTCGACGATCTCATGGTTTGACCATGTCAGACCCAGCTGCTCCAGAGAGGCACTCACGTCGGTTTCATTGACGTGAAACGTCACCTGGGTCCCGGCAAGATCAGCGACCCGCTTTTCGATGGCCGCTGTCAGTTCCTCCCTGGTCAGTCCTCCGACATCCATTCCTTCCACATATACGCCCTTACTGACCGTCGCTTCCTTTGCCGCTGCGCGGCTGCTCCCCGTCACAGCGACGAAGAGCGCCGTACACAGACATGCCGCCAGACGGACCGCCGGCACCACGCTCATGCGGCCCCTCCCGTTCCCGTTCATCAGACCAGAGCGCTCAGGATCGTCGTAACAACCATCGCCAGCACAAGGATGATAACGATCACGGCTGCGATCATCTGGGTCTTTTTGGATTTTTTCGGATTCATCATGATTTTTTACCTTCTTTCGTTTGATTGTACTTCATAACCCGGATCCTTTTGAATTCCCGGGGACCGGGTTTGCGTGTTCAGGCATCATTGTATGCCATTTTATTCAATTCCACAAGAAAAAATATCCGGCCCTGCGCGTTTTCCCCGAAAAAGAGGGGTTTTGCATTTCCGGTGACCGGATCTCTTCTGCGGTAGTCGAACAGCACCCACAGCGCCGACGGCTGCTCTTTTCTGCCGTTTGTCCCGGCAGAAGCCTCCCTGATGCGCTCCGGCCCGGCGCCTGCCATCTCCAGAATCTCGGGAAGGATGCAGGTAAAGCGCTCCATGGGAAACATCCGGCGGAGCGACCGGGCATGCATTCCGGCGCATTCCGGAAACAGTGCTCCTGTGCGTTCCTCCTTCTCCCAGAAAGCGTGCAGTGCATCCCGGTGTGCGAGGGGATCCTCCGCCCATGCAGGACGGGTTTTCGCGTTTTCCCGAAGATACAGGTCGAGGATCGTCCGCTCATTCCACTGCTGCTCCTGATGCGGTGCCACTCTGCAGGCAAAGGTGCGCAGCTGCTGCATCAGTGCAAGCCGGCTTCCGGTCGGGATCCCCTCCGGATCGGATAAGACGTCATCCGCCAGTGCTTCATACAGAGCTAGCGGATCCGGAAAAAATGTTTCCAGAGCGCGGATCGTACAGGTGAACTGTCCGCTGTTGTAAAAGATCTCCAGCACCCGCTCTACTTCTTTGAGCCGAAGCAGTGCATCATGATCCAGCCATCTGGTGGAAAGCACTTCGTAGGGTGCATACGGTGAGGCATTGATCCCGTATTCTTTGCTCCTTCGCTGCAGTTCACAGCCGCCCAGCAGCTTCAGAAAGCCCAGCTGCAGCTCGTGCGGATGCACCTGGTAGACCTCCCGGAAGGATTCGCGCATCGATGCGTAATCCTCGTAGGGCAGGCCCGCGATCAGATCCAGATGTACATGCATGTTGCCGGCTGCGCGAAGCACCCTGGCGCAGTGCAGCACCTTCGACACATCCGGATTGCGGCTGACCGCGCGCAGTGTAAGCGGATTGGCGGACTGAACGCCGATTTCCGTCTGTACCAGTCCCGGGCGCATCTTCCCGAGGAGCGCAAGCTGCTCCTCCTCCAGCAGGTTCGCTTCGATCTCGAAATGAAAATTCGTGACCCCGTTATCGTGCTCCATCAGCCATTTCCAGATCGCACCTGTCCGGCGTGGGTTGCAGTTAAACGTACGGTCCGTGAACTTCACCTGGGGAACCCCCGCCTCCAGGAACACGTTCAGCTCCGCCAGTACCTTTTCCAGGCTGCGAAAGCGTACGATCCGATTTGTGGTGGAGGACATGCAGTAGCTGCAGGTGAAGGGACAGCCGCGGCTGGATTCATAATAGAGGATCCGGTTCCGGAATACGGACAGGTCATCATACAGAAACGGCAGTTCGTCCATCTCCACCAGATCCGCCCGGGTAAACGGCCTTCCCTCGCGGATCCGTGCGGCTTTGCCGCCCCCGGCCTTTTCCGGCTTTGGACCACCGGTCCTCTCGTCCCGGTCTTCTCTCCACAGAATCCCCGGGATCTGCTCCAGGCTTCCCCGGCCTTCGACATACCAGTCCATCAGCATGCGGAAGACCCGCTCACCTTCCCCGCGCATGACGCCGGTGATCCATGGATGCTCCTCCAGAAAAGAAGCCTCCACAAAGGACACCTCCGGTCCGCCCATCCAGATCGGCGTTTCGGGCAGAAGCATATGCAGGATCCGGCTGATGTCCAGCGTTTGCCGAATATTCCATATATAACAGGAAAAAGCCAGAAAATCCGGCTTTTTCCGATACAGCTGTGTAATAATCTCCTCCGGATGCTGATTGATGGTAAACTCACAGATCCGGATCTGGTCCACATACTCCTTTGCATATCCCCGCAGGGAATACAGCGCCGGGCATGGATGTATGTACTTCGCGTTCAGAGACGCCAGTACAATTTTTTCGTACCTTCTCATTTCTGCCATTTCCCGGACCACAGTCTGGCTGTGATCCTGTCCGCTGCAGCGCTATTCTTACTGCAGCACCATCTTCGCTGCACCGTATATTCCCGCGTCATTTCCCAGCGTCGCCAGCTTGAAAGCCGTGTCCTTGCAGGCGCTGAATGCATAGGTGCAGTAATACCGGCGGATATATTCCAGGAGGATCGGGCCTGCCTTGGACACGCCGCCGCCAATGACGATCGCATCCGGGTCACTTACGCAGGCGAACACGGCCAGCGCCTTGCCCAGATAGCGGCCAAACCGGTCCGCCACGCGGGTCGCCAGGGGATCACCCACCTTCACCGCGTCAAACACTGCTTTTGCACTCACCCGCTTTACATCGCGCAGCATGGACGGCTCGTCGCTTTCAGAGAGCTCCTCCCTGGCCAGCCGTGCGATCCCGGTGGCCGACGCCACCTGCTCCAGGCATCCGCAGTTGCCGCAGTTGCAGGGAGTTTTGATCGCATCCTCCACATGGGCATGCCCGATCTCACCTGCTGCGCCGTGCGCTCCGGAGATGATCTTCTCGTTTACAATGATTCCTCCGCCCACGCCGGTTCCCAGCGTAACCAGAATCAAATTGCGGTAACCCGCGCCTCCGCCTTTCCACATCTCTCCGAGCGCTGCCACATTGGCATCATTCCCGGCCTTTGTGCGAAGTCCCGTCATCCGCTCCATCTCTGCGACGATATTCATGTAGCCCCAGTGCAGATTGACTGCGACCGAAACCTCCCCCGCATCGTTTACCGGTCCCGGAACGCCGATTCCGATTCCGTCGATATCCGCTTTATCCAGATGTTTCTGCTCGATCTTATCCAGAATCGTTTTCGCAACATCCGGCAGGATACCGGATCCGTTCTCCTCTGTTCTGGTCGGAATCTCCCATTTATCGAGCACTTCCCCGGAATGATTGAACAGACCACATTTGATCGTTGTTCCTCCCACATCGATTCCGAAGCAATACATTCCCATTTTTATCCCTCCTGCGTTCCCTGCATGTTTTTCATCAGACTGTTCTGCACACGATTGTAGAGCTCCTTCGCCGCGTTGTAGCCCATCTTCTTCTGACGGTGGTTGACTGCAGCCGATTCCACGATCACGGCCAGATTGCGGCCCGGGCGGATCGGAAGCGAATGACACACCACCTTATTGCCCAGAAATTCAATGTATTCCTCCTCCAGGCCAAGGCGGTCATATTCCTTGTCACGATCCCACTCCTCGAGCTTGATCACCAGATCGATCGTACCGGTGTTCTTCACACTCTCCACGCCGAACAGGGTCTTTACATCGATGATCCCGATTCCGCGCAGCTCGATAAAATGCCTGGTGATGTCCGGTGCCGTTCCGATGAGCGTCTCATCACTGACCTTGCGGATCTCCACCACATCATCCGTGATCAGACGGTGTCCGCGCTTGATCAGCTCCAGAGCAGCCTCACTTTTTCCGATGCCGCTCTCTCCCATGATCAGGATGCCTTCGCCGTATACATCCACCAGTACGCCATGGATGGAAATACACGGGGCCAGCTCCACATTCAGCCAGCGGATCACCTCGGCCATGAATGCCGATGTCGCCTGCTTGGTGACAAAGATCGGTACCTTATATTTGTTCGCCAGATCCAGCATATCCTGATCCGGATAGGTCATCGTTGTGTAGATCAGGCACGGGATCTGCGCCGCCAGCAGTTTCTCATAGACCGGCAGCTTCTCCTCCCGGGTCAGATGCTCCAGGTAGGTGAATTCCACATAACCGATGATCTGCACACGCTCCGCATCAAAGTGATCAAAATACCCGGTCAGCTGAAGCGCAGGCCGGTTGACCTCCGTGGTGATGACCTTCAGCTTTGAGATATCGATCTGCGGTGTCAGCGACTCCAGCTTCATCTTGTCAACGAGCTTCGTCAGGGCAACACTGCTGCTCATATTGTTCTCCTTATTTTTCGTATGATTGTGATGCCTTGTCCTTCGGCATTTACCCGACTGGCATTTCTATCATAGTACCATCTTTCATGCACCTTGTCCATTGCCGTCGGAATGAAAAAATGCATATACAGCATGGGCGCTCGCCTCATTCATGGAAGGGACCTTCGCAAGCTCCTCCACCCCGGCCGCACGGATCTCCTCGATGGAGGAGAACGCCCGCATCAGCGCCTTTCTGCGTTTTGGTCCCACGCCCGGAATGTCGTCCAGTACGGAATGGACCTGCTCCTTCGAGCGCAGGCTTCTGTGATACTCGATCGCAAACCGGTGCGCCTCATCCTGCACCCGGGTGATCAGCTTAAAGCCTTCGCTGCGCGTATCGATCGGGAGCTCCTCCCCCTGAAAATACAGTCCCCTCGTGCGGTGATAATCATCCTTCACCATTCCGCACACCGGGATCGGGAGCCCCAGGTTTTCCAGCACCCGCTCGGCGATGTTCACCTGCCCTTTTCCGCCATCCATCATGATCAGATCCGGAAAACTGGAGAACTTTCCCAGTTCTTTGTTCAGTTCATCCTTTTTGAGCTTTTCCTGCTCTTCCAGCCCGTGGGTGAAGCGCCTCGTCAGCACCTCCTCCAGGCTGGCGTAATCATTGGGGCCCTGGACCGTCCGGATCCTGAACTTCCGGTAATCGCTGCGCTTGGGCTTTCCACGCTCAAACACCACCATTGAGCCCACCGATTCGTAGCCGCTGATGTTGGAAATATCATAGGCCTCCACACGCACCACCGGCTCCATCCCGAGGGCATCGGTGATCTCGCGCATTGCACCGATCGTCCGTCCCTCTTCGCGTTTGATCCGCTCCCGGTCCTTTGTAAGCACGATCTGTGCATTCTCATGGGCCATTTCCACCAGCTTCTCCTTGGTTCCCTTTTTCGGCACCCGGAGATATACCCTTGCACCCCGCTTCGCGCTGAGCCATTCCTCGATCAGCGTATGATCCTCAACGTCCTGCTCCAGCATCAGTTCGCGGGGAATGAGCGGCGTCCCGGCATAGAACTGTTTGATAAAGCTTCCGAGAATATCCCCCTGCTGCTCTCCCTCCGACACGCGCAGCCAGAAGTGATCTCTCCCGATGATCCGCCCGTCCCGGATAAAGAATACCTGCACGATCGCATCATTTCCGTCCGCCGCCACGGCCAGAACATCCTTATCCTCCCCGTCTGAAGAGGTAATCTTCTGGCGCTGCGCGACCTGGCGCGCACTGGAGAGCAGGTCCCGGTATGTCACCGCCTCCTCAAAGCGCATCTCCTCGGAGGCCTTCATCATCTGCCCCTCCAGCATCTTCAGGAGCGGGTCGTAATTGCCGCCCAGAAAATCCAGAGCCTGATCCACGCAGCGGCGATACTCCTCCCGGGACACCAGTCCCTGACACGGAGCATCACACTGCCGGATGTGATAGTTCAGGCACGGCCGCTCATTTCCGATCTCCTCGGGCAGTCTTCGGCTGCAGCTGCGCACATGATAGAGCCTGCGCATCAGATCGATCGTCTCCTTCACTGCATAGGCACTGGTAAACGGGCCGAAGTAGCGGGACTTATCCTTCGTCATCTTTCTGGTGAACAGGATCCGCGGAAAATCCTCCCCGACCGTTACCTTAATATAAGGATACGTCTTATCGTCCTTGAGCAGCGTATTGTACCGCGGGCAGTGCTCCTTGATCAGATTGTTCTCCAGCACCAGTGCTTCGAGCTCCGAATCCGTCACAATATACTCAAAACGCCGGACCCTGGCCACCATCTGCTCGATTTTCGGAGTGCGTGTGCGGCTGGCCTGGAAATACTGGCGCACGCGATTTTTCAGGCTGATCGCCTTTCCCACATAGATGATCGCATCGGAAGCGTCATGCATGATATAAACACCCGGCTTCCCCGGGAGCTTCTTTAACTCTTCCTGAATATTAAATGTACTGTCCATGATCGCTCCTCATCTTCGGCCGCCCGGGGCAGCCTTCCGCAGCGGCAGGTTCCATAACGCCAAGAACGCCACCCGGCAGACCGCCGGATGGCGCTTTTTAAAGCCCCTGCAGCTTTTTGATCAGATCTTTTCCGTAAGGCGTCCGGTCTTCGTTCTTCTTCCCGCCTCCGGAGCAAACACATAATCCACGAACATCTGAACGGCAAACGCACATAAAAGTCCCAGCGAGACATCCACGATCGAATGCTGCTTCAGAAACATCGTCGATAAAATGATCAGTCCCGAAAGCACACCGCATGCAAACCGGACCTTCTTCCACCTGCGCAGCTGTGGTGAGCTGTTCAGCGCCAGGAACACGGCAACCGAATTAAACACATGAATACTCGGAAGAATGTTCGTTGGCGTATCGGTCGCATACAGTGACCGCACCAGTCTTGTAAACACGTTATTGTTCGCAAAAACCTCCGGCCGCAGATCCTGTTTGTTCGGATAGATACAGCTCACGATCAGAAACAGGGTCATCCCGATCGCCAGCGAACAGGACAGCTTGTAATACTCCCGCCTGTCCCTGCAGAAGAATATAAACCAGCATACAGCGCAGGCGATGTATGCAAACCACAGATCATAGGGAATAATAAAATACTCACAGAAGGGAATCATATCATCGATCACAGAATGGATCACATGATAATGCCTGTGACCCGCATTCTCGAGAATGAAAAAACCCAGCATATAAAATGCCATGTACAGCACCATCCACAGACCGTGACTGTATTGTTTGAAAAAGTTTCTGACAGCCTTCATGCTTCTATATTCTCTCCCGGACGAACGTCCTTACCATCGTTTTTTGTCTTTTCTTGAGGAGATTTTAAACATTTTACAACTTCTTTACAAGTGGCGAAATCTCCGAAAAGAACGGCGAAAATGAACGGATTATTGTGCGACTTAACAATTCCGTAACATCTTCGCCGTTGGTCGATTATGTATTTTATTCTTCAGGCTCGACAGGTGCCTGAGGTTCGCGCTCCCAGGCGAACTGTGTCTCGTCGGCCGGTGCCTCCTGCGGTGCGGTGTTGTCCGCGGCCGGTGCTTCCTGCGGTGCGGTGTTGTCCACGGCCGATGCTTCCTGCGGTGCGGTGTTGTCCACGGCCGGTGCCTCCTGCGGTGCAGCCTTCTCGTGGATACGTCCCCCGTTTTCCTTCGGAGCGTCCTCGGAGATGCCCTCGACTCTGCGGAAGATTTCCATGAATTCCTTGCCGGTGATGGTTTCCTTTTCGATCAGGAACTCGGCGATCTGGTCCAGGGAATTGCGGTGCTCCGTCAGGAGCCGTTTGGCTTCCTCATAGGAAGCGCTGAGGATCTTCATGACCTCGGTGTCGATGTCGGCTGCTGTCACGTCGGAGCAGTTGAGCACCATTCTGCCCTCCAGATACTGGTTGGCTGCCTGTTCGAGGTTCATCAGGCCGAAGCGCTTCGACATGCCGTACTGGGTGATCATGGCGCGGGCGACCCGCGTTGCCTTTTCGATGTCATTTGCGGCGCCGGTGGTGACGGTGTCAAATACGATCTCCTCGGCGGCGCGTCCGGCCACGAATTCCACGAGCATGGCCCGCAGTTCTTTCTCGGTGTTGAGGTATTTTTCCTCCTCCGGAACATTCATCACGTAGCCCAGTGCGCCCATGGTACGCGGTACGATGGTGATCTTCTGTACCGGTTCGGAGTCCTTCTGCAGGGCACTGACCAGGGCATGGCCGACTTCATGGTAGGAGACGATCCGGCGCTCCTCCTCGCTGAGGATACGGTCTTTTTTCTCCTTGCCGACGAGGACGACTTCCACTGCCTCGAGCAGGTCCTTCTGACTTACCACACTGCGGCCTTTCTTGACGGCCAGGATTGCGGCTTCATTGATCATGTTGGCCAGATCCGATCCGACTGCGCCGGAGGTGGCCAGAGCGATGGCCTCCAGATCGACGGTCTCGTCCATTTTGACGTCCTTGGCATGCACCTTCAGGACATCTACTCTTCCCTTCAGGTCAGGCTTGTCCACGATGACCCGCCGGTCAAAGCGGCCGGGACGCAGCAGTGCCTGATCCAGGACCTCCGGACGGTTGGTTGCCGCCAGAATCATGATGCCTTTGGAGGGATCGAAGCCGTCCATCTCAGCAAGCAGCTGGTTGAGGGTCTGTTCACGCTCATCGTTGCCGCCGTAGTGGCTGTCGCGGGTCTTGCCGATGGCATCGATCTCATCGATGAAGATAATACAGGGTGCGTTCTTTCTGGCTTCCTCAAACAGGTCTCGCACGCGGGACGCGCCGACACCGACGAACATCTCCACGAACTCCGATCCCGACAGGGAGAAGAACGGCCTGTGGGCCTCGCCGGCCACTGCCTTTGCCAGAAGGGTTTTACCGGTTCCGGGCGGTCCCACCAGAAGAGCGCCCTTTGGAAGCTTGGCACCGATCTGCGTGTACTTCCCGGGATTCTCCAGGAAATCGACACACTCCTGCAGGGATTCCTTTGCTTCGTCCTGACCGGCCACATCCTTGAAGGTCACGCCGGTTTCCTTCTGCATGTACATCTTTGCGCGGCTCTTGCCTACGCCCATCATTCCGCCACCGGCGCTCATACGGCGCATCACGATCCCCAGGATGATCCAGATCAGGATCAGCGGTGCAAAGGACAGTACCACATTGAGGATCAGATTGGTGGTCGTATCCGGGATGTCCTCCCAGTATTCCACGCCGGCCTTCTCAAGTCGGCTGATCAGCTCCGGATCGTTCGGATTGCCGGTGTACAGCTCGATCGTCACGCCTCCGGAGGACAGCGGCTGGGAACTGGGGGTGATCGTCAGCTTGTCCGGACTGATCTCCACGCTCTTCACCTTATTCTCATCCAGAAGACGCAGGAACTCGTTGTACTTGATCTCCTCCGATGCGGTACTCTTCGTCATCAGGTTGTTGAAGAAGCTCATCACCAGGAGGGTGAGCAGTGTTACCGAAAGGAAGATGATCAGCGTTGAATGGTTCTTGTTATTATTGGGACCGCCGCCTTCATTGCCGCGGCCTGGCCCATGCTGATTCTCGTTCATTCAATCCTCCATCTATAAAAACTACAGTGGATTCCATTATATGTTTTCAAATAAAAGAAATCAAGACCAAACAGGAG
>CAMOSN010000053.1 GCA_946624935.1 uncultured Lachnospiraceae bacterium
GTATTCCTCGGCGGCCTGATCCTGTAAGCGGGACAGGGGACGGTTCTCTGTCCCACACAAAAAGGATCATCACAAATATCCGGTGTGAAAATGGGACAGGGGACGGTTCTCTGTCCCATTTTCAGTGGGACACTTAAGCCATCCCCCGGTCCCACTTGCATAGTGTAAAGAATTTAGCGGTTGTGCACTCATTTTATATTTGATATACTGGGACAGGCTGGTTCCAAGTTTTACTCAATGGAGGTAAACATGCCATTTATTATTACCAACGGCAGCTCGTATTGTCATAAAACGCGCACTCAGGCGGTAGAGATCGTAAATGACAGTGCTTCTGCCACCAGATTTTCCAGCAAGGCATCTGCTGAAAAGCTCCTGCTTCGGGCCACCAAAAAGCTGAAGGGTTTTGAGATCCGCGAGCTTCCCGCTCAGAGCAGTGCACCACTCACCTCCGGAAAGCCGCAGAAGAGTGAGGCAAAAGCCGAGGCCGCCATGGAAACATCCGAAAAAGCTCCCCAGGAAACGCCCTCCAAGCGGCGTCGCGGAAGGCCTAAAAAGAACGATGCGTCGTCGGCCACGAAGGCTCCGGAGGATGCTTTTGCTCCCGCGCAGGAACCGGCGCAGGAATCAAAGCAGGAGCCGGCACCGGAAACCGCTCCGGAGTCCCGGCAGGAAACGAAGCAGGAAAATTCCGGAAAACGCAGCTCGGACCGCCGCAGAAGAGGCCGTTCCAGGTCCTCACATGCTCCTGCACAGGCAGAGGAAAGCGCCGCACTTTTCGAAATGCCCGCCCCTGTGCCCATGGACAATGCAGTCCGGTCTGCTGAGGCTGTTGAAGCTGCTGAGACGGATGAAGCTGTTCCTGAAATGACGCACGCCGCGGATGCAAAATCTGCTCCCGAAGCGAAGGAAGCGAAGGTCGAAAAACCCGCTCCCGAAATGAAGGAGACAAAGGACGAGGCACCTGCTCCTGCAAAGGAAGAAGTAAAGGTCGAAACGCCTGCTACCGAAAAGGAAGAAGCAAAGGTCGAAGCACCTGCTCCCGAAAAGGAAGAAGCAAAGGTCGAAGCATCTGCTCCCGAAAAGAAGGAAGCAAAGGTCGAAACGCCTGTTCCCGAAAAGAAGGAGGCAAAGGTCGAAGCGCCTGCTCCCAAAGAGAAAGGAGCCGCTTCCCCCGTCAGCCGTCCGAGAAGCTTTATCCCGGTTGTCCGGGATATTCAGGCGGCCAGTGCCAGCCTTTGGGGAGATGAGCCGATCGTTTCTCCTTCTCTCCGGAAAAAGAACGGGTCGAAGACAAATGCTTCCCCCGAAAAGCCCCAGGCTTTCAGCAATCCTGACAAGGATCGCAGGCCGTCCATGGCCGCGGCGGAAAGCACTCCGGCTATGCAGGCCTCTTCGCAGGCCGCTCCGGCTGCGCAGGCTTCTTCGCAGGCCGCTCCGGCTGTGCAGGCCTCTTCGCAGGCCGCTCCGGCTGTGCAGGCCTCTTCGCAGGCCGCTCCGGCTGTGCAGGCCTCTTCTCAGGCCACTCCGGCTGCGCAGGCTTCTTCGCAGGCCGCTCCGGCTATGGATGCGATGGAAAGAGACTCAGTACGAGAAACCAGTGAACGACGTTCCAACCGCAAACGTCACAACCGTCGGGAAGCATCTGCCAGAAACAGCAATGCCTCTCCCTTCGAAGCAGCTCCTGCGAACGCCGAAGACATTTTCACTTCGGATCCGGCGCCGCAGATGAAACCCGCCGCTGCCACCTCCTCCCGGGAGGAATCTGAAACCAGACAAGGAACCGGCAGAATCAGATCCACCGGAAAACGGATCGGAAAGGTATCCGGCAATCTCCGCAGCTCGAGATCCGAAAACGAATCGTCTCAGTCGAAACGGCGGTTCTTCACAACCAAAGAGCGGAACATGATCTACAACCGCTCAGAGGGCCATTGCGGAATCTGCGGAAGATTTATTCCCCTTGAAGAATATACCATCGACCACATCATCCCCCTTTCCAAGGGCGGAACCAATGATCTTGACAACCTGCAGGCCTGCTGCAGCTTCTGCAACAAGGCGAAGGATGACAGCATGGGCGAGGAATTCTTCGAGCGTATCCAGCGCATTTTCCTGTATCAGGCAAAGCTGCGCTACGGAAAAAAGCAGTTCAAGCAGTTGAAAAAAACGCTGAAAGAGCTCGAATAAACGGCATCGCTGCAAGGGAAAACCGGGAAGAAACACATCAAAGTGTTACTTCCCGGTTTTTTTCTTTTCAGCCGTCTTCTCTTTTCCGCATCTTCCCTCAATTTACTCCCTGTTCTTTAGTTCCTGATTTCAGGGAGCGATGATCCGTAAGGATCATCGATTGTAGCCAAATGAATCTCCAAACTCTGCCCCATACATTTTCTTTGCAGCTTTTGTCAGACTTTTTCTGGCCTTCACAATATCCGTATCGAACAACGAAAGCAGCAGCTCCGGTTCAATAAAATCCCAATTGACATGCCCCAGATAAGCCAGCGCAGAGCTCCACCAGTAATCAGCAGCCCAGTTCACGTAACCCGCCCTTTTCGGGAGCAGATGGATCCGTATGCATGCATCGATCAACGCCTGTTCTTCACACAGTCCGACAGTGTTTACACTTGCCTCAACCGTTTCATGCACGGCATGCCGATGTTCATACCAGGGGACATAATCCTCCTGAAACACTTTCAGGATCCACTCGTCAGGGGAGCCGTCGTCCGCTTTTGCATAGAGGATCAGGTGCAATTCCGAATTCAGAAGAGCGAAAGCCACTCCTTTGTACTCCTGGAATTTCAGCATCCTCTTTAAAAGCTTCAGATAGTAAAATTTGTCGACTTCATCAGCAAAAATAGGCTTGTCTGCGATTAGAGAAGTAAGAAATGTGCGGCCGGAAAGAACATCCGTTTTTATACTCATAACTAGTTCCTCCCGTGCTTCTGTTTCACAAGAGTATCACATTTTCATCTATTATTCAACTATAAAATAGTTTATGAAACATATATAAAAGTATATTTTTTACGGCTAATATGTTATGAATCTTTTCTGTTTTCAAGCATCCTGCCATACTCTCTTTATTTTACTCTCTATTCTCTCTCCGGCAGCCTTCAAATAGAGCAAATATGTGCCGTCCAGGAAAGCAAATTCCTGCATATGTCTGATGAATCAGCCGGCCTTGTCAAACAGGGGACGGTTCTCTGTTTGACACCGCCCCCTGATTATATCACCCTGCTTGTATCACCCTGCTTGTATCATCCTGCTTGTATCACCCTGCTTGTATCACCCTGCTTGAGACAGAAAAATGGGACAGAGAACCGTCCCCTGTCCCATTTTTTTACGGCAGCTGTGTTCCGAGGGCACCGCTCATTTCCCGGATCCGGTCCATAATGCGGGTCTGCTCGGTCCCGGATGCGGGTGTCGGCTGGTAATTGTTGCGCCCGCTCTCGGAGGATACGCTGCATGGAATCACCCGGATCTCCCCCGGTGTGATCTGTCCGTCCTGTGTCACCTTGAACGTCTGCTGGAAGATCATGGTATCCTTGTCGGAGGGATTTGTGTTCCCGCCGAAGCAGAAATTCGCAAGGCTGTAGGCAATGTATTTTCCATTGTACAACTCGATTCCCTGAAGTACGTGCGGATGATGTCCGACCACCAGGTCGGCGCCGCAGTCGACCGCCAGATGCGCAAGTGTCTTCTGCGTTTCATCCGGCTCGGAAGCACCCTCGTTTCCCCAGTGGAACGCGACGATCACCAGCTGTGCGCCGTTATCCCGGGCTTCCCGGATCGTGCTCTGTACCTGCTGCTCCCGCTCCAGGCCGTCTGCCAGGACATAGATTCCGATCAGTCCGATCTTCACGCCCTCGGCTTCCACATAGGCGATGTGATCGCCATTGCACCAGGCAATGCCCGCCTCATCCAGATATTTTTCCGTATCGGTGAGACTGATGTCGCCGTAGTCCCTGCTGTGATTATTTGCAAGCGTGACCGCTTCAACGCTTCCGCTCTGAAGAATCGCCGTGTAGGAAGGATCCCCACGGAATGCGTATTCCTTGATTTCCCGCGTTCCCTGGTTCGTCAGCGTTCCCTCCAGATTGCCGAAGGTCAGGTCATCTGCCGCAAAGATGCTGCGTACATTCTCGAAGAAGTACGCGTCATTGTTCATGCTGTAGGTTTCCGTGAAGCTTCCGGCGGAACTGAAGTTTTCATCGTCTCCGAGGGTAATGTCGCCCACGGTGGAGATGGTCAGCTGCGCTTCCGTACGCACATCCACCTCACAGACGGCACTCGCCAGCCCCGGAATGGATGCGGTGACCTTCGCAGATCCCTCCGCCAGCGCCCGGATGCTGCCGTTCCCCTCCAGCGCGATCACGGAGCCGTCACTGTTGGTCAGTGTCATGTCGCCCAGATACGCGTATTCCGGCTGTGTACGGACCCTCAGGAAGGCATTCTCTCCCGGGAACAGGGAAACCCGCTCCACGGCAAAGGAGATTTCCTCCGGCGCCGAGAAGTCCGTCACGACCGGCAGCGACATGTTGCCTGCATTGTCCCTGGCAACGCAGCTGTAAACCGATCCCTCCACCGGCGTAAACGGCTGTGTATACACCTCGTAAGCCGGCACATTGGACAGTCCGACGATCTCTCCATAGTAGATGGCCGCCACCTCGGACAGCGCATCTGCCGCCTCCAGAGTGATCCGTCCGCCATCATCCCGGATGTGGAGCTGCGGAGCGGCCGAATCGATCCATTCAAACTCTGTCCGCGCAGTCAGCACATCCTCCTCGCAAACCACCATCAGGTCCAGGTTCCGGTCATCCGCCAGGAAGGTAATCTCTGTCCTGTCGGTTCCCTCAAATTCCTGCGGTGCGCCGTTGATGCTGATCGACTGGATCGGTGCGTTTGCACGGATGGAAAGGGTCACCTCTCCGGCATTTACCCAGGACTGCGGCTCCTGGGTCACCTTCACGCTCAGTCCTTCATCTGCTTCGATGGCGCGCCCCTTCACGGAGCTGCCCAGAAGGCGCACTGCCATCACGCCGATCAGCGCAAGCAGAACGATCCCCGCTGCGATCATGATCAGCTCACGGGCTGCGATGCCCCGCTCACGGAGGCGGGCAAAAAATCGTCCTTCCCCTTCCGCATCGTCGGATGCATGCGCTCCGGCTTCGGCGGATTCTCCGGCTTCGACAGATTCGCCAGCTTTGACGGCCTCTCCGCCTTCGACGGATCCTCCGGCTTTGTCGGCTTCTCCGGCTTCACCGCCGGGACTCCGCTCTCCGGCATGCCCTTCCGCCACGCCCTGCGCTTCCTCTCCGGCTTCGGCGGCCTCTCCGCCTTCGACAGATCCGCCGGCTTTGTCGGCTTCTTCGGCTTCACCGCCGGGACTCCGCTCTCCGGCATGCCCTTCCGCCACGCCCTGCGCTTCCTCTCCGGCTTCGACGGACTCCCCGCCTTCACCGGATTCGACAGCTTTAGCGGTTTCTTTGGCTTCGACGGACTCTCCGGCTTCGACAGATTCACCGGCTTTTTCGGCTTCTTCGGATTCACCGCCGGCTCCGCCGCGGGAACTCCGCTCTCCGGCATGCGCTTCCGCCACGCCCTGCGCTTTCTCTCCGCCTTCGACGGATCTGTCAGCTTCTCCGGCTTTCCCGTCTGCATCGGCAGAATCCGCATCCCCGGCCTGCGCTTCTTCCTGCTCCCTGCGGATCGCTTCCTTCACACGGGCGCGCTCCGCTTTTGCCTCATGCGCCCGCTCCCGGCCGGCGGCTGCCATCTCCTTCACCCGTCCGGCGATTCCTCCGGCCGCGCCTGCAAGCAGAAGGTACAGCCTGCTCTCGGTCCCGGCTCCGGGCAGTTCATCTCTGAAGAAATCCGCGTCACTTTCAAAATCGGGATCCTCCACCGGCATCCTCGAGCGACTCCGGCCCCCGAAGGCCGCTTCCGTCTCTTCCGCTTCCTCATCCGGCTCCGGCACTGCCTGGGGATCTTCCTTCCCCTCCCGATAAGTCGCCGGCCGCTTCGGAGCAGTCTTCGAATCCGACTTCGATCCCTTCTGAGGAATCACGGAAATAAAGGATTCCTCGTCCGACGTAAGCTCATCGGTCTCCGGGTCATCCTCCGGCAGCTTCCAGGAGATCGGATTATCGCTCTCCTCCCTTTCCGTCCGGACCTTCCCCTGCTTTTTCGCCTGTAACGGCTTTTCTGCCTGCGAAGGGTTCTCTGCCTGCAGCGGCTTTTCTGCCTGCGAAGGCTTTTCTGTCTGCAAAGACTTTTCCGCCTTTTTTCCGGACCGTGCCTTCCGTTTTTCCTTCTTTCCGGAGGAACGCTGCTGTTCCTGGTCGGAGGGCTCATCCGGTTCCTTCGGGTCAAAGGAGATCCGTACCGTCTTACTCCTGGTTTCGCCCTGCGCTTCCGCCTTTTCCGCCAGTTCCCGCAGCAGTGCCTTGATTTCTTCGTTCGTCATGTTCTTATTCCTATCTGAAATATGCCACACCCGCTTCGAACAGCTTCATATCCTGCTCGCCCGAAATGTTGATCGCTACGCCGTCGCCTCGCCGCTCACTGTGGCACATCTTTCCCAGAACTCTTCCGTCCGGGCTGATGATTCCTTCGATCCCCATATAGGATCCGTTGACATTCCACTCATCCTCCATGGAGGCTTCCCCGTTACAGTCCGCATAGACCGTGGCGATCTGCCCGTTTAAGGCCAGCTTTCGAAGCCACTCGGAGGAGGCCACAAACCGTCCCTCGCCGTGGGAAGCCGGGTTCACATAGGTTTCTCCCGGAACACTCAGGGCCAGCCAGGGCGATTTGTTCGTCATGACCTTTGTGTAAACCATCCGCGATACGTGCCGCCCGATGGTGTTGAATGTCAGCGTCGGGGAGTCGCTCCCCTGTCCGGTGATCTCACCGGAGGGCACCAGACCCAGCTTGATCAGCGCCTGGAAGCCGTTGCAGATTCCCAGCGCCAGGCCGTCCCGCTCCTTCAGAAGACGCATCACCGCCTCTCTGATCCGCTCATTCTGGAAAGCCGTCGCAAAGAATTTCGCGGAGCCGTCCGGCTCATCGCCTGCCGAGAAGCCGCCGGGGAACATAATGATCTGTGCCTGGTCGATCGCCCGAGCGTATTCCTCCACCGAAGCGCGGATATCCTCTGCCGTCAGGTTGCGGAACACCCGCACATCCGCCACGGCGCCTGCCCGCTCAAAGGCAGCGGCGCTGTCAAATTCGCAGTTCGTCCCGGGGAATACCGGAATGAACACTCTCGGAGATGCGATCTTATGGCTGGCAACCACCGTGCAGCCGCCGCGGTACACGCCGTCCGCATCCAGAGCGTTCTCCCCGTCCCCCTTAAACACATAGGAGGTAGGTCCGTCGCTCATGGAATGGCCCGGTTTTGTGCGGAACACCTTCTCCAGAGGCTGTTCCCATGCGGCAAGTGCCTGGGCAAGATCGATCCGCTCGCTGCCGTAGCCCAGGATCCCTTCCTGCGTCACTGCGCCGATCACCCGGCCGGCCGCGCAGCAATCCTGTGCGTCTTCGGCAACCTCTGCAAGAATATTGCCAAAGCCCGGAGCAAACAGCTCTTCCGGCGTAAGTGCCGCCGCATCCAGCACGGCGCCCAGGCCGTTGCCGAAGGCCATCTGCGCCACACCGGAAGCGATCCCGTGTCCGTCCAGAGCCCAGGCGCTGAGCACTCTTCCCGCACAGATATCCTGATGCAGCGCATCGTAAAGCTGTGCAGCCGCCGCAAGATCCGGAAGCTCATAAGCGTCCTTTGGCACCGTGTAAAGCACCAGCTTACTGCCGGCCTTCTTCAGCTCCGGCGAGATCACCTCACCCAGGCTTCCGGTGTCCACTGCAAAGGACACCAGCGTCGGAGGCACATCAATATCCTGGAACGTTCCGGACATACTGTCCTTGCCGCCGATGGAGGGCAGACCCAGTGCCATCTGTGCGCGATAGGCGCCCAGCAGCGCTGCAAGCGGCTGGCTCCAGCGATGCGGCTCCTCGCTCATCCGGCGGAAATATTCCTGGAAGGTAAAGCGGATCTTATGAATGTCCCCGCCCGTCGCGGCGATCTTCGCCACCGACTCCAGCACCGCATAATGGGCGCCGTGGAACGGGCTCCAGCTGGACAGATACGGATCAAAGCCATAGCTCATCATCGTGACCGTATCACATTTTCTGCCGCCGGTCGGCAGCTTCGCCACCATCGTCTGCGCCTGCGTGCGCTGATATTTTCCGCCGTACGGCATCAGCACCGTGCCGGCCCCGATGGAGCTGTCAAACATTTCCACCAGTCCGCGCTGGCTGCAGCAGTTCAGGTCGGAAAGCGTCTCAAGCCAGCGCTCCTTCACGCTTCTTTCCGCCGCAGCGCGGGGCAGGAAATAACTGTCGGCGCGGCGCGGACTTTCCACCACCGCATCCGTTTCCTGATGTGCGCCGTTGGTATCCAGGAAGGCTCTGGACAGATTGACGATCTCCCTGCCGCGCCATACAAGCACCAGGCGCGGATCCTCCGTCACGACTGCGACCTTCGTCGCCTCAAGGTTCTCCTCCTTCGCATAGCGCAGGAACTCCTCCGCATCGGCCGGATCCACGACCACAGCCATACGCTCCTGGGATTCCGAGATCGCGATCTCCGTGCCGTCCAGGCCCGCATACTTTTTGGGAACCTTGTCCAGATCCACTCTCAGGCCGTCCGCCAGCTCTCCGATCGCCACCGACACGCCGCCAGCGCCGAAATCATTGCATTTTCGGATCAGCCGGGTCACCTCCGGCCGCCGGAACATCCGCTGGATCTTGCGCTCCGTCGGCGCATTTCCCTTCTGAACCTCGGCGCCGCACACCTCGATGGACTGCTCCGTGTGGACCTTGGAGGAGCCTGTCGCTCCGCCGATCCCGTCGCGTCCCGTGCGTCCGCCCAGCAGAATAATGATGTCTCCCGGATCGCTCGTCAGACGCTGCACATCCTTACGCGGAGCAGCGCCCATCACGGCACCGATCTCCATGCGCTTCGCCACATAATCCGGATGATAAATTTCCCGTACATAACCGGTGGCAAGGCCCACCTGATTGCCATAGCTGCTGTATCCATGCGCCGCCTCGCGCACCAGCTTCTTCTGAGGAAGCTTCCCCTTGAGCGTATCCTTCACACTTGCGGTGGGATCCGCCGCGCCGGTCACACGCATGGCCTGATACACATAGGTCCTTCCGGAAAGCGGATCGCGGATCGCGCCGCCCAGGCACGTCGCCGCACCGCCGAAGGGCTCGATCTCCGTGGGATGATTGTGAGTCTCATTCTTGAAGTTGACCAGCCACTCTTCCTCCTGTCCGTCGACCACCACCGGCACCACGATCGAACAGGCGTTGATCTCGTCGGATTCCTCCTGATCGTCAAGCTTGCCCTCCATCTTCAGGCGCTTCATCGCGATCAGTGCCAGATCCATCAGGCAGATGTACTTGTCCTTCCGGCCTGCGTACACCGCGTCACGGTCCTCGCAGTAGGACTTCCAGGCCTCTTCAAGGGGAGCCTTGTAGTCGCCGTCCTCAAAGGTCACATTCTTCAGCTCGGTGGAGAAGGTCGTGTGCCTGCAGTGATCCGACCAGTAGGTATCCAGCACCCGGATCTCCGTCACGGTGGGATCACGCTTTTCCTCCGCGGAGAAATAATTGCGGATGTGCAGGAAATCCTTGAAGGTCATCGCCAGATTCAGTGAATCGTAAAGCGCCTTCAGATCTTCCTCGCTCATCGCCCGGAAACCGTCGAACACCGCAATGTCCGCCGGCTCCTCGAACACCGTGTTCAGCGTATCCGGCTTTTGTGCGGACGCCTGACGGGAGTCCACGGGGTTGATGCAGTAGCTTTTGATCGCCGCAAGCTGTTCGTCGCTGACGCTTCCGCTGATGACATACACCTTTGCACTGCGGATGATCGGCGTCTCGTCCTCCTTCAGAAAACGCACACACTGCTCGGCACTGTCCGCCCGCTGGTCGAACTGTCCCGGAAGATACTCCACCCCGAAAATACGGTCATTCTCCTCATGCGGAAACTGCTCCTGATAGAGCAGATCCACCGGCGGCTCCGAAAATACCGTCCTGCAGGCTCTTTCAAAAACTTCATCGGAAATGTTTTCTACATCATAGCGTATCAGAATGCGTACCCGGGTAACACCTTTCATCCCAAGATAGTTCTGAAGCTCCGCCGTCAGATCCTTCGTTGCACCGGCAAAGGCTTCCTTCTTTTCCACATACACCCGTCTGACATTACTCATGCACTGTCCTCCTGTAAAATCTGCTTTATCAGTCCTGCAGCCCGGCAAGGGCCTTATATACATATTCAGAGATCCCGATTCCTGCGTCAATATAGGCAAATCCGTAGGGACCCGTCATCATCTGACTGAGAATGTAGGAACAGTTCCCGTCCGATACCACGGCCACCTCCGCAAAACGGGTCTCACCCATTCCGTCCTGGTTGAGGAACACCTCAGCGTCCCGCACCCCCGGCGCCAGACCGATCACGGTGCGTCCCTCATCCGACGCATCGATCCGGAAGTACTGCTCCATAAACGCCTGATCGATCCGCGAGAACCTTCCGCCGTACAGATCCCGCACCATTCCGCCAAGATCCGCCGCGCTCACATAGTTCTCCGAGCCGTCCGTCACCTCCGCCACGATCGCGCGCTGCAGATCCACACTGGCAAATCCGCCCTCGTGGCAGATCTGATTGATCCGGTCGAGCCCGAAATAATCGATCAGCACATTGATACAATTGTTATCGGAGAAGGTCAGCATCGTCTCCAGATAATAGGAGAGCGGATACTCCTTCCCGTCCCGCAGGTGCGGATCGGCCTGCCCGCGCCCGCCGATGCTGTTGACATACACGATCGGATCGTCCATGGTGACCGTCCCCTGATCGAGCAGTGCCGCAGCCGTGTAAAGAATCGGAACCGTGATCGTGGCCGACGCATACATCGGATCGTCCCCGCTCCCGGTCACATAGGCCTTCTTCTGCTTCAGATCATAGATACACACGCCGTAGGTGTCCGCCTCGGACTGCTCCGCCATGATCCGGGCAATTTCCGAAAAATCGATCCGCCCGGCGTCATTGGCCTGCGCCGCAGCAGCCTCCGGTGCTGCCGCAGATGTGGCGGCCTCGGTGGACGTCTCGGCTTCGGTGGCAGTTTCGGATTGAGACTGGCCCGCCGCTGCGCCTTCTGCGCTGCCTGCGCCGGTTTGGCCTGCTGCTGCACCCGCTGCGCTGCCTGCCTGGCCTGCCGCCGCGCCTTCTGCGCTGCCTGCGCCGTCCTGCGCCTCCGACTCAGGATAAATCGTGATCACATCGCCGCCATCCTGGCCGTCCACGCTCTGGCTCCAGTCCGTCCCGGCCACTCCGGCCGTTCCGGAGGCTCCCGCAGTTCCGGCCGCTCCGGCAGAGGGCAGTCGCCCCGTCTTCTGACGCACCATGAAGTAAAACGTGACAAACCCAGCCCCCAGAAGGGCGATCAGCAGCACCGCCGCAAGCGTGATCAAAAGCGCCTGCGATCGCTCCTCCTTGCGCTCCTCCTTGAGCATGTCCTTATAAAGATGCTCATCATACAAAGGCTCCCGTATCACACGTGAGCCGCCGCTCCTTTTGATCGTTCTCCCCTCGGGTCCGACCCGTGAACCCGGATAGGCATTTAACTCCTCCTCCGGATTTCTGGACAGTCCGCAGGCTGGACAGAAACGGTCACTTTTCCGGAGCCTTGCCCCGCAATTTGTGCATTTCATGGCGGATTCCCTGCTTCCTGCTGCCGGCCTCTTTTTCAGCCGCCGGCAGGCATTTCTCTTTCGGACATAAAAATACACGTATACCATATCATAGATTGGCATACGTGTCAAAATCCTCAAAAACTGTCTCACCAGAAATCCCGAATATGCCCTGCAAGCTCCGGCAGCGTACACACCCGGGCATTCTCCCACTCCCGCGGGAACATGGCACGGTATTCACTGCGTGCAAACCGCTCATCCAGCAAAAGCGCGATCCCCCGGTCCTCCCCGGTGCGGATCACTCTCCCGGCCGCCTGCATCACCCGGTTCATTCCAGGACACAGGTAAGCATAGCGAAAGCCGTCCTGTCCCCGCAGCTCATAATACTGCCGCAGAATTTCCTGCTGCGTACACACCATGGGCAATCCCGGTCCGACAATCAGAGCACCGATCAGAGCATCTCCCTTCAGGTCGATCCCCTCCCCGAAGATGCTTCCCATCACACACAGACCGAGCAGGCCGCCGCTTGCGGGAGTACTTCCAGCTGCACTTCCAGGCGCGCTTGCGGGGACATCAAAAGCCCTCAAAAATGCCTCCCGGTCTGCTTCATCCATACCGCTTTGCTGCGCGAGCACCTCGTAGCCCTCCGGCAGGATTTCCAAAAGCACCCTCTCCACATCCTCCAGCATCCGGTAGGATGGGAAAAACGCCAGATAATTGCCCACCTTCTGTGAAAGCACCGTTGTAATATAGGCCGCGATCCGGCGATACTCTCCCTCGCCGCGGCGACTGTAGCGTGTCGTCGTGTCCCGCCCGATCAATACCTTAAGATTCTCCCTCGGGAAGCAGCTCTTCGCATACACTGCATAAGGATTCTCCTCCCTGCAGAGCAGCGACTTATAATAATCGATCGGCAGGAGCGTCGCCGAGAACAGAATGCTGCTGCGGGCCTTGTCCATACACTCCTGAAGCCTGACGGAGGGATCCACACAGTACAGCCGCACAAGCAGCTTCCCGTCACCTGGAAGCTCTGCGTAGGGAATATAATCCTCCCCCATCCGGTCGGCCGTATCCAGAAACGTAAGGATCGCAAAATACAGGTCCCGTACAGCGTCCCTTCCCTCAGGGCTGGCGGATGTTTCCTCTCGGCCCGCGGATGTCTCGTCCAGATATTCCTGCAGCAGAGTGCTCACCTGCAGAAGTGCCATCAAAAACGCCTCCATGTTCGTCTGCACCTGCCAAAGCTCGCCCCTGCGGGGCCGGATGGAAAGCCGCGGGTCAACCCTTTTCGGTAAGCTGCCCTGGTCCATCTCTGCACTGCCCGAAGGCCTGCTCTGTCCCGGCACTTCTATTTGTCCAGGGACTTTTGTCTGTCCCGGCACTTCTACCTGTCCGGGAATTTTTGTCTGTCCCGGCACTTCTATCTGTCCGGGGATTTCTATCAGCACAGTCCCGCCACGGTTCTCTGCCAGCGGGAGATTCGTCTGCCCCGAAAACTGCATCTGCCCGGTGAGAGGCATCTGCCCAGAGATAGACATTTGTTCATAGATAGACATCTGCCCCGGAACCTCCGTCCGGCGCTCTTCCTCCAGCTCCTCCCCCAGCGCCCGCTTCATCGCCAGCATCTGCCGACTGCACCTTTCCAGCGCACGGGCGAGCTTCGGATGGGTCGTTTTGACAATGCGCCTCACCGCCATCACATCCTCCCGGATCAGCTGCGCACTGTACATCTCCCGTCCCCGGTCCACGAGATTGTGCGCCTCATCGATCAGCAGGATCGCATCGCTTTTCACACCCTCCCCGAAAAAGCGCTTCAGGCGGGCTCTGGGATCGAACACATAATTATAATCGCAGATCACCACATCCATCCATTCCGACAGATCCAGCGAAAGCTCGAACGGACACACCTGAAAATGCTCCGCCGCATGCACAAGGCGGTCGCGGTCAAAAACATCCTCCTGCGTGATCAGCGCGTAAAGCGCTTCGTTTACGCGGTCAAAATGCCCCTTCGCATAAGGGCAGTCCTCGGGATTGCAAAGACACTCCTGCAGCGGACAGATCTTCTCCTTCGCCGTCAGAATCACACTCTTCATCCGCAGGCCGCTCCCGCGCAGCAGATCCATCGCCTGCGCAGCCACCGTGCGGGCGATCGTGCGGGCCGTCAGGTAGAAGATCCGCTCCCCCTCCTCCTGCCCGACTGCCTTCACCGCCGGGAAAAGCGTACTCAGGGTCTTTCCGGTTCCGGTGGGCGCCTGAATGAACAGAATCTTTTTGCGCCGAATCGTCCGGTAAACCGCCCCCGCCAGCTCCTTCTGCCCCTCCCGATAGGCAAACGGAAACACCGTCTCATGGATCGACGCATTGCGCAGGGCTTTCCAGCGCTGCGCAAACGAAGCCCACTTCTTATACTCCTCCAGCACCCCGTTGAACCATTCCTCCAGCTCCGCAAACGTGTAGGAAAAATGGAAATACTTCATCTCCTCCGTCTCCAGATTGGCGTAGCTCATCCGCACCCGAAAGTGGGACAGGGGAGCCGGGGTGTCCGGAGCCATGGGGACAGGTCCCGTGGCGCTCACAAAGCCTTGTGGAGCCACGGGACCTGTCCCCATGGCTCCGGACACCTCGGCTCTCCCGGCCAGCCCGTACAGGTAGGCGTAGCACTTTGCCTGCGCCAGATGTACTCCCACCGGCTCCTCCAGCAAAGAGAGCGGGCGCATGATCCCCTTGATCTCGTCGATCAGGACGCCCTCCTCGTCGATCAGTATCCCGTCTGCCCGGCCCTCAACCACGATCTGGAAATCGTCGCACGCAAAAGTGCCGGCCAGAGGTACCTCCGCCCGGTAGTTGCTTCCCATTTTCTTCTGTATTTTCCGATGCAGACGGCTGCCCATCTGCATGACCTCGGGATCTGCGAAGCCGCCCCCCGCGCGGTTGTCGATGTCACCCGAGCGGAGAATGAACTCCACCAGCGCACGCACAGAGATTCTCTGCACCGGCATGCCTTCCGCCGCGCCCTCTGTCTTCTGCGCTTTCTGTTTCTTCTGTGCAGCCTGCTTATTTTGTATAATCTGCGTTTTCTTCGGCATGGCGCATATAATACCGCATCATCCGCTGTGCGTCCTCCTCGATCAGGGTTCCCTTCCCGAACAGCCCGGCCCTTGTCTCCATGTGGTGCAGAAACTCGTGCCGCAGCGTATCCCGGATCTGCGCGCGGATCACTTCCTCCGGCGCCCCGCCCATCGTACGCATGAAGGAGCCGTAATACAGCACGATCTGCTTCCCATAGGGCCAGGTGTTGGAATACGTCCCCAGAATGTACAGATCCCGCGCCACGGCCTGCGGATGGAGATATTCGGCGGTGTCCACCAGAACACCGCCGTTGAGCTCCTCCTTCACATATTCCGGAAGCGCCTCGATCTCGCGTCGAACGTTTTCTTCAAACTCGTCAAACGTCATCATCTTCAAACAAGATTACTGCTTCAGCATCAGTTCCACCGCCGGATCAAGCGCTGCACAAAGCTGCTTTGCGAAGGCACCTGCATCCGCCGCAGCGGCAATCGACGGATCGATGGGGATCTGTCCGCCTACCGGAAGAGAAAGCTTCGCAGCTGCCTCCTCGATCCGGCTCTCACCGAACACGGAGATCTTCTTCCCGCAGTCCGGGCATACCAGATAACTGTAGTTCTCGATCACACCCAGCACCGGGATATCCATCAGCTGCGCCATGTTCAGCGCCTTCTTCACGATCAGCTCCACCAGCTCCTGCGGGGAGGTCACGACGAAGATTCCTTCCACCGGAAGCGACTGGAACACCGTCAGCGGCACATCACCGGTTCCTGGCGGCATATCCACGAACAGATAGTCCAGCTCTCCCCACACCACGTCGGTCCAGAACTGCTTCACAACACCGGCGATCACCGGTCCTCTCCACACGACTGCCTGCTCGGGATCGGGCATCAGAAGATTCAGCGACATCACCCGGATGTCATTATCCGTAACCAGCGGATAGATTCCCTTGTCATTCGCCACAGCGCGGCCCTTCAGCCCGTACATCTTGGGGATGGACGGTCCGGTAATATCCGCGTCCAGAATGCCGACGCGATATCCTTTTGCCGCCATCTGATTTGCCAGCGAAGCGCACACCATGGACTTGCCCACGCCGCCCTTGCCGCTGACAACGCCGATCACATGATCAATTTTGGAATAAGCGTTCAGATCCACATGAAAATCCGGCTTTCCGCCTTCCTGTTTGCTGGGACATCCTTCACAGCTCTCTCTGCTGCAGGAGGATGCAGATGCACAATCTTTGTTGTCTGCCATAATGATTTGTTTCCTCTCTTTCTCGCCTACATAAAAAGTATGCTATTTATTTATAACACAGTC
>CAMOSN010000054.1 GCA_946624935.1 uncultured Lachnospiraceae bacterium
GCCGGGGAGGACATTTTTGGTACCCATGCGCAGGATTCCGGGGAAGAGCCGATGCGAAATCCGTTTGAATTCTGTACCCGGTCATAAGACAGGATAAGCTTTGTTCAGGGAAATCCCATATAAAGGGGTTTCCCTGTTTTTTTATGAATTTATTCTTATTTTCATGACGGGCATGGGAATACCTGTTATAATCCGGGTAAGGCTGGCGGAAACGATGAAACGGTCCGGCCGGAACGCGCTGTAAAATGAAAGACTGATGAAAGTAAACGGCCGGATTTTATGATCCATATGTGCCGAAAGAAGGATTATGGATAAACAGAAGCAGGAGAACCGGGACAACAGGGAAAAGGAAAAAATGACGGGCACCGGAAAAGAGCAGGAATACCCGGGGCTTCGTCTGGAAAAGATGCGAAAGCGAAAGGCGCAGGTCAGACGACGTGTAACCGTGCTGATCCTGCTGGTGCTGTTTGCGGCGGCAGGCGCCGGTATTGCGCTGTTTATGCCCTCCCGCGCGCATGTGCGGCCAGAGGTCTATTTTGCGCGCAAGGTTCTGGAGTGCACAGCGGAGGGCGGCAGCTGGACGGACGAGGAAGAGCAGCAGCTGTCCGAAGCGCTTACGGGGAGCGCCAGGGCCATCGTTCTGCAGACAGGTGTAGATCCCAGACTTGCACGGATGAACGGGGAGCAGCTCTATCTGCCCTATGAGCTGGTATACGAGGAGCTCAACGGCAGATTCTTCTGGGATGAGGAAAGCCAGGTGATGCTCTTTACCACACCGCTTGCACTCTATGAGCTGACACCGGACAGTACGGCCTATCAGGTGGACGGGGAGGAGGAAAAGGCTTCGGCCGCTCCGGTGATCCGGGCGGAGGATGCACTGTATGTGTCGGCGGAGTTTGTGCAGCAGTTTACCAATGTGGAATATATCACCGGGGAGGATTGGGCTCATGTGAGGATCCTGTACCGGTGGGAAAGCGTCACCTGCGCGGAATGTAAAAAAGAGACAGCGCTGCGTGTAAGTGCGGACATCAAGGCGGATATCGCGCAGGATCTTCCCTCCGGCAGCGAGGTCACGCTTCTGGAGGAAGGTGAGAAGTGGGCGCTGGTGGTTTCACCGGACGGTGTGATCGGCTATGTACGCAGGAAGCATCTGGGGGAGGCGTTCGAAAGGGAGCTCACCCGCTCTTTTGAGGAGCCGGAGTACACCTCGCTGCATCTGGAGGAAAAGGTGCGGTTGGTGTGGCATGCCATGGACAGCGCGGATACCAATGATTATCTGGATCAGGATACCAAAAGCATGACCGGCATCAATGTGATCTCGCCGACCTGGTTTTCCCTGGCGGATAACGATGGGCATATCCGCTCCTACGCGAGTGAGAAATATGTACGCCGGGCGCACCGCAAGGGACTGCAGGTATGGGCGCTGCTGAGCAATTTCAGCGAGGAGGTCAGCACGTATCAGGTCGTATCCAGAGCGTCGTCAAGGCGCACCCTGGAACAGGAGCTGATCGCGCAGATCCTGGAATACGGGATCGACGGACTCAACGTCGATCTGGAGGCCATTACCGAGGACAGTGCGCCGGGGTATGTGCAGCTTATGCGGGAGCTGTCGATCCTGTGCAGAAAGAATGAGATCATCCTGTCCGTGGATGTGCCGGTACCGATGTCCTTCAATACTTATTACAATCGGGAAGAACTGGCAACGGTAGCGGATTATGTGATCATGATGGGCTATGATGAGCATTATAACGGGTCCGAGGCGGGCAGTGTGGCTTCCCTTTCCTTCGAGGAAAACGGGATCCGGGAAAGTCTGGAGATGATCCCGAAGGAGAAGCTGGTAAGCGGCATACCTTTCTACACCCGGGTGTGGTATACCTGGCAGGAGGCCGACGGTTCGGAGGGTGTAACGAGTGAGGTGGTCGCCATGTACCGGATTCTGGATGATCTTGCCGCAGCCGGCAGGGAGGTGACCTGGGATGAGCAGACCGGGCAGAATTATTCCGAATGGCTCGGCACGGACGGAACGCGGTGCCGGGTGTGGCTGGAGGATGAGCAGTCCATTACGCTGAAGGCAGAGCTGGTCAATACCTATGATCTGGGCGGCTTTGCCGCATGGGTGCTGGGAAATGAGAAGGATGAGATCTGGGAAGTGCTCGAGGACACGGTGAAGGGCTGACGGGAGAGGCTGCCGGTATCTGTGAGAGACTGGCGGGTGTACCTGCCGGACTTGAAAGGAAGGGTGAACAATATTATCTCGCGTAAGAAAGAAGAACAGTATGTGTATGACCGGCTGCGGGAATACTGCGGGGAGGATCACTATCCCTTTCACATGCCGGGACACAAGCGGAGAATGGGGACCATCACCGACCCGTTCGCGATCGATATCACGGAGATTGACGGATTTGACAATCTGCATCAGCCGCAGTCTCTGCTGAAGGAGGCACAGCAGCGGGCTGCCCGTCTCTATGGGGCAGACGAATCCTTTTTCCTGATCAATGGCAGCACGGCGGGAATCCTCAGCGCCATCGGCGCCTGCGCACATGCCGCTGCGGGGGATCTCTCTGCGGACGCCGCGGAGCATAAACGGATCGTGATGGCGCGCGGCTGTCACAAGTCCGTGTATCATGCGGTATATCAAAACCGCCTGGAGCCGGTGTATCTCTATCCGGAGAATGAAAGCAGTGAATTATGTCCGGCTCAGGAGGTGTGCAGAGGTTTCGGAGAAGAAAAAACAGCTGAGCTTCCATCAGCAGGCGGCCGGATCGCTCCGGAGGCTGTGGAGCAGGCCCTGACCGCGGCGGAGCATGTGTGTGCAGTGGTGATCACCTCCCCCACCTATGACGGCATCGTGTCGGATGTCAGGAGCATCGCCCGGATCGCGCACCGTCATGGCGTGCCGCTGATCGTGGATGAGGCGCACGGAGCACATTTCGGCTTTGACAGGGCATTTCCGGACAGCGCAGTCCACCTTGGGGCGGATCTGGTGATCCACAGTCTGCATAAAACACTGCCTTCTCTCACACAGACGGCACTGCTGCATGTGAGCGGATCCCTGGTGGACACAGGGCTTCTGCGCAGAATGCTGGGAATCTATCAGACCAGCAGTCCAAGCTACGTTCTGATGGCCTCCATTGATGAATGTGTGCGGCATATGGAGCGGCGCGGATGCGCTGACCTTGCGCATCTTGCAGGGATGCTGGAACGCTTTTACTCTGCGACGGAGGATCTGGAGGTGCTGCGTCTGCTCCGGACGGATGATCCTTCAAGAATTCTGATCAGCGGAGGAAGCAGTCGATTGTCAGGACTGCAAATATGTGCTATCTTAAGAGAGCAGTATCATCTGGAGCTGGAAATGGCTGCGCCGGCCTATGCCCTTGCGCTGAGCGGACTGGGAGATGACGAGGAGGGATTTGTGCGTCTTTCCGATGCACTGCACAGCATCGACCGGGAACTTGCACTGCAGGACCGCTTCCCGTCGCATGCCTTACCGGACTGGCTGGCAAAACATGCGGGGCAGACGAAGCATGGGACGGATTGTGCGTCGGCTATGGTTCAGACATATCAGGCAGTACACCAGCTGCAGCCGCTGCAGCATTTCCCGCTGTATCGCGCCTGGGACATGCCTGCAGTGCCCGGGAAGCTGCGCGAGTGCGTTGGAAAAGTAAGCGCGGAGTTTGTATATCTGTATCCGCCGGGGATCCCTCTGCTGGTACCGGGAGAAGAAATCAGCCCGGCACTGCTGCAGACAGTTACGGAGCTTTTGCAAAAGGGCTTCACGTTTATGGGCTGTGCGGATGAGCGGCTTCAAAGGCTGCGCGTGCTGGAGCTTTCCCGGGCATAACCGGACAAAACGGAATAAAGGAAAGCCGGTCACAAGCCCTGCGCGATCGCGTCTGGAACAAAAAACGAATATAAGAAATCATGATGAAACATAAGGCCCCGGGTCAGCCGGGGATGAAACAGAGGTCCCGGGCCGGGGATGAAACATGGTAAAGAGAGAGGAGAAGAACATGCTCGAATTTCGATATGATACACAGCTGCTCATCGAGGGAACCGATCTGGATGAGGATGAGATCAGCGATTATTTTACCGAACATTTTCAGGGGGACTGCCTGCTGGCGGTAGGGGATGAGGAACTGATCAAGATCCATTTCCACACCAACGAGCCCTGGAAGGTGCTGGAATACTGCCGCAGCCTGGGTGAGATCTACGACATTGTGATCGAGGATATGGACCGTCAGTCCCGGGGACTGAAGGGCTGAAGCATGTGTGCCGGGGACCGGATGATTTCCCGATGCTTCTAACCTGTGCAATAGTTGACTAACCGGTGGAAAGTTGGATATAGTTATAGAGTGGAAATCTCCCGGACATGTCTGAACACAGGGTTGTGTGACAGCCCTGTGCGAGGAAACGATGTGAACAGGGAAACTATTAATGAAATATAGAAGGAGAGAACGAAATGGCAAAGTGGGTATGTAATGTTTGCGGTTATGTTCATGAAGGAGATACAGCTCCCGAATTCTGCCCGGTGTGCAAGGCTCCGGCGGATAAGTTCACGAAGCAGGATTCCGAGATGACCTGGGCGGCTGAGCATGTAGTAGGCGTGGCACAGGGCGTCAGTGAGGATATTCTGGCAGATCTGCGCTCCAACTTCCAGGGCGAGTGCTCTGAGGTGGGTATGTATCTGGCGATGGCAAGAGTTGCATTCCGTGAAGGATATCCGGAAGTAGGTCTGTATTATGAGAAGGCTGCCTGGGAAGAGGCCGAGCATGCCGCGAAGTTCGCCGAGCTTCTGGGCGAAGTAGTCACCGACAGCACTAAGAAGAACCTGCAGATGCGTGTGGATGCCGAGAACGGTGCGACCGCCGGCAAGACCGATCTGGCCAAGAGAGCAAAGGCTGCCAATCTGGATGCGATCCATGACACCGTTCATGAGATGGCCCGCGACGAAGCGAGACACGGAAAGGCATTCAAGGGCCTGCTGGAGCGTTACTTCGGCTGATCTGACGCACCGGCAGTCGAATGGTTTTTCAAAGGGAAGGGAGATAAGCAGTTTTGAATAAACTCCCTCCAGCCTTAAAATTTATTATTATGTTCGTGCTCGGAGCTGCCGCCATGATTGCCGCGCAGTGGCTCGCCTCTTATCTGAGGGGCAGAGTCTTCGAGATCGACTGGATCTATATCATCGGCATGGGCATCCTGGTCGCTCTGCTGGATCTGGCGATTCCTGCCTCGAAGAGAAAAGAGAACAGGGAAAGGCTGAAAAACAGTTTCAAAAAGGATTGAACTACAAAAAAACCCTCCCCCCGGTATTCCGGGGAGAGGGTTTTAAATGTCTCAGATTTCTTTTCCTGTGAGCAGCTCATAAGCCTGCTCATATTTCGCAATCGTTTTGTCGACGATGTCCTGCGGAAGGGTCCAGTCATTGCCGGGATTGGCTTTGAGCCAGTCGCGGGCAAACTGCTTGTCGAAGGAGGGCTGGCTGTGGCCGGCTTCATAGGTGTCGGCGGGCCAGAAGCGGGAGCTGTCGGGAGTGAGCATCTCGTCGCCCAGTACGATATTGCCGTTTTCATCGAGGCCGAATTCAAATTTGGTGTCCGCAATGATGATGCCGCGGGAGAGCGCATAGTCCGCACACTTTTTGTAGAGCGCCAGGGTCAGGTCGCGCAGCCTGGCGGCGTATTCGGCGCCTTTTCCGGGGAAGCGCTTCTCAAGATAGTCCACGCTCTGCTCAAAGGAAATGTTTTCATCGTGATCGCCGATCTCGGCCTTTGTGGAGGGCGTGTAGATCGGTTCGGGCAGCTTTTCGGATTCGGAAAGGCCTTCGGGAAGACGGATGCCGCACACCGTGCCATCCTTGCAGTAGCTGGCCCAGCCGCTGCCGGTGATGTAGCCTCGGACAATGCATTCCACCGGAAGCATTTCAAGCTTGCGGCAGAGCATGCTCTTGCCTTCGAAGGCTTCCTGACGAAAATATTCCGGCATATCCGCTGTGTCAACGGAAAGCATATGGTTCGGGACGAGATCCTTTGTGAGATCAAACCAGAACTTTGACATCTGGGTGAGCACTTTTCCCTTGTTTGTTACGGTATTGTGCAGGATCACATCGAAACAGCTGATCCGGTCGGTGGCGACCATGATCAGGGTATCGCCGTTGTCATAGATCTCTCTTACTTTTCCTTCTTTTACCGGTTTTAAAATCTCCACGTCTTTTTCCTTTCCGCAGTGCCGCAGGGCAGCTGTATATGATTATGTAAAAAATGTGTTTCCTGTTTCGCAGGCTCGTGAACGCGACCGAAACTGCCTCAGCCCTCGCTGTGCCCGTCCGGGTCATCCCCGGTTCCCGTGACCGTGTAGCTGTCCTCCTCCAGGGGACGGATCTGCGTCAGATCATAGGGGGTCTCCTGATAGACGAAGTTGAGCCAGTTGGTGTAGATGCAGTTCGAGCTGGACCGCCAGGACAGGACCGGCGGATTGGCCGGATTGTCGTCAGGGTAATAATTGACCGGGATATCGGGATCAAGGCCCCGGGCAACATCACGCCGGTATTCCGCATCCAGCTCCATGCGCTCGTACTCGGTGTGCCCGGTGACAAAGATCTGCCGGGAGGAGTAGGCCAGAATCACGCAGCTGCCGGTCTCTTCGCCTGCGGCCACCACATACAGCTCGGGGTTTGCCGCAACGGCGGCCTCGTCAAGGCCGGTGTAGCGTGACTGCGGGGCAAAGAAATAGTCATCCATACCACGCATCAGCATCTTGCGGCGGTGCAGCACCTTGTGGGGATAAACCCCGCTGAGCTTTTTGGGAAGCATGACCTTCGGGATCCCGTGATGATAATACAGACCCGCCTGGGAAGCCCAGCAGATGTGCAGGGTCGAGAACACGTGCGTGCGCGACCAGTCCATGATGCGGGTGAGCTCCTCCCAGTATTCCACCTGTTCGAAGGGCATCTGCTCCACCGGAGCACCTGTAATGATCATGCCGTCATAGTACTCCTCCCGGATTTCGGGAAAGACGGTATAAAACTTGTTCAGGTGGGAAGTGTGGGTGTGCTTTGCTTCGTGTGTTTCTACCTTTAAAAAAGTGATCTGCGTCTGAATCGGAAAGTTGGAAAGGACCCGGAGCAGATCCAGCTCGGTGACCTCCTTCAACGGCATGAGATTCAGAATGAGAATCTGCAGGGGACGAATCTGCTGTGTGTGCGCCCTGCGTTCATCCATGACAAAGATATTTTCCTGTTCCAGACTCTGCTTGGCCGGCAGATCATTCTGTACCAGTATCGGCATAAAAAACCACCTCAATCATCCATGTTTTTCAGAATGTTATCATAGTATCTTACCGACAGGGAAATTGTCAAGACGAGTCAGGGCAATTTCCCTGTTCGATATCGGCGCTTATCTCTTTTCATTTCCGTCACTTTGCGTTATAGTATTGATATTGTTTTTCGATACTTGTAATTAAGGAGAGGGAAACGTTTGAAAAGGCGCACTCGTGCAGTACCTTATGTGATCATGGTGTTAGGAGCCGGACTGACGGCATTTGCAACAAAGTATCTGTATGATGCGGCAGGACTGGTAACGGGCGGTGTGTCCGGTCTGTCCATTGTTCTGCGGCACATTTCCGGGGGAACGTTCGGCTTCGAGATCCCGCTGTGGCTGGGAAGTATCATTCTGAATGTTCCGATCTTTGCCCTGGCATTTTTCACGGAAGGGGTGCGCAGCGTCCTGCGCAGTGTCCTGGTGTGGGCCATCATGACGGCAATGCTGTTTGTGATGCCGGAGCGGGAGTTCATTCCGGACAATATCCTGCTGACGGCCATCTTCGGCGGCGTGTGCTACGGGGTGGGAACCGGGCTGCTGCTCACGGCCAGGTGTACGTCGGGGGGTACGGACCTTCTGGCAAGCTCCATTCATCATTTTGTGCGGCACGTCAGTATCGGAAGGATCCTGCAGGTCCTGGACGGGATCGTGGTCCTGACCGGTACTCTGGTATTCGGCATCGAGAAGACGCTGTATGCGATCCTGTCGGTCTACATTATGGGGAAGGTGATCGACTATGTGCTGAATTCCGGCCGGAGCGCCAAGATGGCACTGATCATTTCCTCAAAAAGTAAAGAAATCTCCTCGGAGATCCTGAAGGGACTTGACCGCGGGGTGACGGTTCTGGAGGGGACCGGGATGTACACCGGCAGCCGAAGGCCGGTGATTATGTGCATCTGCAGCCGCAAGGATCTGGTGGAGATCAAGGAGATCGTCCTGGAGCATGATCCGCGGGCCTTCTTTGTGGTCAACGATGTGAACGAAGCCATCGGAGAGGGCTTTTTGCAGGACTGGGAGTAGAGAACAGGACGGGGACCCGGAATGCTGCAAAACCGGGCAGCCTGTTTCGAAAATAAGATACACAAATGTACAGGAAAGGAGAGAAACATGGGAACAATTACAGGTTTTTCGGTTCTGATCGTTCTGCTGGTCATAGCAGTGTGGCTGATCATCACAAACATCCGGATCGTGCCGGAGGCGACGGCCTTTGTCATCGAGCGTCTCGGAAAGTATAAGGAGACCTGGAATGCAGGCCTGCATCTGAAGGTGCCGATCATCGAGACGGTTTCCCGCAAGGTGAGCCTCAAGGAGCAGGTGCTTGATTTCCCGCCGCAGCCGGTGATCACCAAGGATAACGTCATCATTTCACTGGACAGCGTCGTATTCTGCAAGGTGTTCGATCCGCAGATGTACACCTACGGTGTGGACAATCCGCTGTCCGGCTTACAGAATCTTGCCGCGACGACTCTGCGTAATATCATCGGTGACATGGAGCTGGACCAGACGCTTACCTCCCGGGATGAGATCAACCGCCGGATGCAGCTGACGCTGGATGAGGCGACCGATCCCTGGGGCCTGAAGGTGACCCGTGTGGAGATCAAGAACATCACGCCGCCCGAGGAGATCGAGGAGGTCATGACCAAGCAGATGCGTGCCGAGCGTGAGCGTCGTCAGACGGTGCTGGAGGCACAGGCGCATCAGGAGGCGGTCGTTGCGAGAGCCGAGGGTGACAAGCAGGCCAAGATCCTCTCCGCCCAGGCGGAGCGCGATGCACAGATCGCACTGGCAGAGGGCCGCGCACGGTCGATCGAGCTGGTGTATGAGGCGGAAGCAAAGGGTCTGGAGAAGCTGAAAAACGCAAACGTCAGCGACACCGTTCTGAAACTGAAGGGCCTCGAAGCATTGAAGAATGTTTCGGACGGACGAGCCACCAAGATCTTCATGCCTTCGGACATCGCATCTCTGGTGTCGACCCTTGGCGTCGCCGGGGAAGCGCTCGGTGTGGGCGATTATACATCGGTCGACCATTCCGAAAAGCCAAAGGCTGCGCCGGAGACGGATCCCTGCTGTGAGGATGACGAGAAGAGCGCCGGCGCAAAGGAAGCGGCTTATACCTCTGCGATCATCCAGCAGGATATCGAAGGGCACCGACGGCATTGAGAAGAGACGGAAACAGAAAAGAAGCGCTGAAATATCAGCAGAGGCGCCAAACAGTATGATGAAGCGCTGCAACATGGGAAACACGAAGAAAGAAAAACACCAGACGGTATCAGGAGGAAGTTGAATATGGTACATCTGCGCGGACGCAGTTTTCTGACACTGAAGGATTTTACACCGGAGGAGATCACGTATCTACTGGATCTGGCGGCATCCTTAAAGGATGACAAAAAGAACGGAAGGCTTCATCGGCATCATGAAGGAAAAAACATTGCACTGATCTTTGAAAAGACCAGCACCAGGACCCGCTGCTCCTTTGAGGTGGCCGGGCATGATCTTGGCATGCAGGTGACTTATCTGGATCCAAAGAGCTCTCAGATCGGGAAGAAGGAAAGCATCGCCGATACCGCGAGGGTGCTGGGAAGGATGTACGACGGCATCGAGTACCGCGGCTTTGGCCAGGAGATCGTGGAGGAGCTTGCAAAGCACGCAGGCGTGCCGGTGTGGAACGGCCTGACCAACGAGTATCATCCCACGCAGATGCTGGCGGACATGCTCACGATCCGGGAGCACTTCGGGAAGCTGAAGGGGAAAAAGCTCACCTACATGGGGGATGCCCGCTACAACATGGGTAACTCCCTGATGATCGTGTGCGCCAAGCTGGGTCTGCATTTTACCGCCTGTACGGCAAAGGCCTACTTCCCGGATGAGAAGCTTGTGGCAGAGTGTGAGCAGTTCGCGAAGGAGAGCGGCGGCAGCATTACGCTTACCGAGGATGTGAAGGCCGGGACCGCGGGCGCGGACGTGATCTACACCGATGTGTGGGTGTCCATGGGTGAACCGGAGGAAGTGTGGGAGGAGCGCATCCACAGCCTGCTTCCCTATCAGGTCAACAAAGCCGTCATGGAAAATGCAGGGGAACAGGCAATCTTCATGCACTGCCTGCCGGCGTTCCACGACCTGAACACCGGAATCGGCCGGGAGATTCATGAAAAATACGGCCTGGAAGCGATGGAAGTGACGGATGAGGTGTTCGAATCCGCACAGTCGGTGGTGTTTGATGAAGCGGAGAACCGCATGCACACCATCAAGGCCGTGATGGACGCGACGCTGTAAGGAACAGCGGCACCCGGCCAGCCATGCCGAAAGCGCCGCCGTGGCCGCTGTGGGCAGCCGAAAACGCAGGCGTGGCCGTGTCGGAGCGCCGAAATCGCAGTCGCAGCCGCCTCGTAAGGGGAGCCGCGACTGTGCCAAAACAGCAACAGGGGTGATGGAACATGAAGGCAGAGATCCTGCAGATGCTCCGGGAGAGCGGGGACTTCGTATCCGGCCAGGAGCTGTGTGAGAGGTTTGCAGTATCACGGACAGCTGTGTGGAAAAGTATTCAGCAGCTCCAGAAGGAAGGCTATCAGATCGAAGCCGTGACCCGGAAAGGCTACCGGCTGGAGGGCGTACCCGATACGGTGGCGGCCGCCGAGGTGGAGAGCCGCCTGCGCACGCAGTGGATCGCCCGCCCGGTGAAGTACTTCGAGCAGATCACCTCCACCAATCAATATGCAAAGCAGATGGGTGAGGAGGATGCACCGGAGGGAATGCTGGTGGTTGCCGACTGCCAGACAAAAGGAAGAGGGCGCTCGGGACGAAGCTGGGCAACGCCGCCGGGCAAAAACATTGCCATGTCACTGCTTCTGCGGCCGCCTCTTGCACCGGAGCGGATCTCCATGGTCACGCTGGTGATGGGCATGGCAGTGGCCTGTGCGTGCCGGAAGCTGTACGCACTTCCGGTACAGATCAAATGGCCCAATGATGTGGTGATCGGCGGAAAGAAGCTGTGCGGGATCCTTACCGAAATGAGTACCGAAATTACCGCGGTGAGCTATATTGTGATCGGGACCGGGATCAATGTCAATATGACGCAGTTTCCGGAAGAGCTGATTTCGACGGCGACCTCACTGGTGCTGGAGCTTGGGCGGGAGGTCAACCGGGCTGAGCTGATCGCCTGTGTGATGGAGGAATTCGAAGGCTTTTATCAGACGTTTCTCGCTGACGGTGATCTTCGCTCTCTGCGCGGCTCCTACAATGACCTGCTTGCAAACCGGGACCGGGGCGTGCGGGTGCTGGAGCCCGGACATGAATATGACGGCACGGCGGAGGGGATCGACGACCGCGGCCAGCTGCTGGTGCGGCTGGAGGACGGATCGGTCAATGCAGTGTATGCCGGTGAGGTATCGGTAAGGGGGATCTATGGATATGTATGAAGAATCCGTGCTGTGTGCGGCAAGCGCCTATGAGCAGAAGTACTACCTCAATCCGCTGTTTGCAAAGCTGCCGGAGGCCATCCGCAAGGAGCTGCAGATCATCTGCGTGCTGTTTGTGGAGGAGATCGGAGGACGCTTCCTGATGGAATTCGACGAGGAGGGCAACCTTCTGTTCCGCACGGATGCGCTCGACTCCGATTACAATTACGATGAGATCGGCGCGGCTCTGATGGTCAAGGAGATCCGGAAAAACCGGGAGGAGCTGCTTGCGCAGCTGGAGCTTTATTATAAGGTCGCCATCCTGGGAAAACCGCTGGAGGAGGCGTAGGCGCCCTGCATTTTCCGGATTTGAAAAAATCAAGCACAGAAGGAGAAACAGATTGTCGGATCGTTGCAGAAAAAAGCTGATGATCGGAAAGGTATCCATCGAAAATCCATTTATACTGGCACCAATGGCAGGCGTAACCGACCTGCCATTCCGTATTCTATGCAGGGAGCAGGGCGCGGGAATGGTGTGCATGGAAATGATCAGTGCAAAGGCCCTGTCCTTTCACAACCGAAACACCCTGCCGCTCCTGGAAACGGACCCGTCGGAGCATCCGGTATCTCTGCAGCTGTTCGGCGCGGATCCGGACATAATCAGCGCCATGGCAGCACAGATCGAGCATCTGCCCTTTGAGATCCTCGACATCAATATGGGGTGTCCCGTCCCCAAGGTGGCAGGGAACGGAGAGGGCAGCGCACTGATGAAGGATCCGGTTCTGGCGGGGCGGATCATCGAAAAGACTGCAAAAGCGATCCGCAAGCCGGTGACTGTCAAGATCCGCAGCGGCTTTGACAAAGAGCATATCAATGCGGTGGAGATCGCAAGGATCGCCCAGGAAAGCGGCGCTGCCGCGGTGGCGGTGCATGCCAGGACCCGGGAACAGTACTACAGCGGAAAAGCCGACTGGGACGTGATCGCTGCGGTGAAGGAAGCAGTGTCCATCCCGGTGCTCGGAAATGGAGATGTGACGGATCCTGTGTCGGCGGCAGCCATGATGGAGAAGACCGGCTGCGACGGCGTTCTGATCGGACGCGCGGCCAGAGGAAATCCATGGATCTTTTCGCGGCTGAACGCATGGCGTCAGACCGGCATTGATCCGGGGCAGCCATCGCGCGAGACCATCTATGCCATGATCCTGCGGCACGCCCGGATGGAATGCGCGTTTAAAGGGGAAATGATCGCCATGCGGGAGATGCGCAAGCATGTGGCCTGGTACACGGCAGGCCTGAAGTACTCCGCCAGGCTGCGCGCCCGGGTGAATGCAGTTTCCACCTATCCGCAGCTGGAGGAGCTGCTGGGCGGAGGAAATCCTTCCGCAGCGGATTTGCCGGAGCCTGAGCAGTGAAGGAAGCAGGGCTTATCCCTGCGCGAAAACAGGTCCGGTATACGACCGTAAAAACAAGCCGGCATACAAACCCATAAAAACAGGCCGGTACGCAACCATAAAAAGAGCCCCGGCATTTCTTGACAAAGCATAGGGCATAGAGTAAAATATCAACGCCCATTTTGTGGGGGGTTATAAAAACGGGTCTATAAAAGAGGAAGGCAGCGCTATTATGGAAGCAAAGAAAAACATTCTGACAAGAAAAGGACTTCAGACGCTGGAGGACGAGCTTCAGGAGCTGAAGGTCAACCGCAGAAAAGAAGTGGCGGAGAAGATCAAGGAAGCCAGAGAGCAGGGCGACCTTTCCGAGAACGCCGAATACGATGCGGCAAAGGATGAGCAGAGAGATATCGAAGCCCGGATCACGGAAATCGAAAAGATTCTCAAAAACGTGGAAGTGATCGATGAGGACGAGATCGATCTGGGAAAGATCAGCATCGGCTGCACGGTGGCTGTTCTGGACATGGAGTATGATGAAGAACTGGATCTGGTGATCGTAGGCTCCTCGGAAGCCAACAGCCTGGAGGGGAAAATCTCGAACGAATCGCCTATGGGGCAGGCTCTGCTTGGCAAACGCGTGAATGAAGAGGTCGCGGTGGAGACTCCGGCCGGCGAAGCACACTACCGGATCCTGATGATCCAGAAGACGAACGGCTGAGGCAGCGAAATGCACCCTGCCTGTCCGGCTCAGCCCTGTCACAGGGAATGGCGTGGAGCAGGATCATGGAAGCAGTCGTAAGGGAAAGTGACAGGAGAGAACGTATGAGTGAACAGAATAATACTGCTGCGCAGCGCGGGCAGCAAAACAATCAGAAGGGCGGAACACAGGATCTCAATCAGCTTCTGAAGATCCGCCGGGACAAGCTGGCTGATCTGCAGCAGGCCGGGCAGGATCCGTTTGTGATCACGAAATTTGACGTGACCTGTCACAGCACGGATGTGAAGCAACAGTTCGATGCGCTGGAGGGAAAGACCGTGACCATCGCCGGACGTATGATGTCCAAGCGCGTGATGGGGAAGGCTTCCTTCTGCAACATCCAGGACAAGACCGGCAACATCCAGTCCTACGTAGCACGCGACAGCGTGGGTGAGGAGGCCTACATGGCCTTCAAGAAGATGGATATCGGTGATATCGTCGGTCTGAAGGGCGAAGTGTTCCGCACCAAGACAGGAGAGATCTCGATCCATGCGGCGGAAATTACCCTGCTCTCCAAGAGCCTGCAGATTCTGCCTGAGAAGTTCCACGGCCTGACCGACCGCGACATCCGCTACCGTCAGCGCTATGTGGATCTGATCATGAATCCCGAGGTGAAGGATACCTTTATCAAGCGCTCGAAGATCATTGCAGCGATCCGCGAGTTCCTGGCGGCCCAGGACTTCATGGAGGTGGAGACCCCCATGCTGGTGTCCAACGCCGGCGGCGCTGCCGCGCGTCCCTTCGAAACGCATTTCAATGCGCTGGATGAGGACCTGAAGCTGCGCATCTCCCTGGAGCTGTACCTGAAGCGCCTGATCGTGGGCGGTCTGGAGCGCGTGTACGAGATCGGCCGGGTATTCCGCAATGAGGGTCTCGACACCCGTCACAATCCGGAGTTCACCCTGATGGAGCTCTATCAGGCCTACACCGATTATCACGGCATGATGGATCTGACCGAGAATATGTTCCGCTATGTGGCGCAGAAGGTCCTGGGCACCACCACCATCGTCTACAACGGCGTGGAGATGGATCTGGGCAGGCCCTTCGAGCGCATCACCATGGTGGATGCCGTAAAGAAATACGCCGGTGTGGATTTCAATGAAGTGCACACACTGGAAGAGGCCCGTGCCCTTGCGAAGGAGCATCATGTGGAGTTCGAAGAGCGTCACAAGAAGGGCGACATCCTCAATCTCTTCTTCGAGGAGTTTGTCGAGGAGCACCTGATCCAGCCGACCTTCGTCATGGATCATCCCATTGAGATCAGTCCTCTGACCAAAAAGAAGCCGGACAATCCTGAATACGTGGAGCGCTTCGAGATGTTCATGAACGGATGGGAAATGTGCAACGCCTATTCCGAGCTGAACGATCCGATCGACCAGCGGGAACGCTTCAAGGAGCAGGATGCCCTTGCGGACGCCGGCGATGAGGAAGCCAACCACACCGACGAGGATTTCCTGAACGCGCTGGAGATCGGCATGCCCCCCACAGGCGGCATCGGCTACGGCATCGACCGCATGGTCATGCTTCTTACCGACAGCGCAGCCATCCGCGACGTGCTGCTGTTCCCGACAATGAAGTCCATCAAGGAATGACCGCAAGATATTGTACCAATATGGA
>CAMOSN010000055.1 GCA_946624935.1 uncultured Lachnospiraceae bacterium
GTACCCGAGTTTTTCGCGGGCTTTTGTGATGTCGGCGTTGGAATGTTTGATGTCGCCGGCCCGGTCGGGTCCGAAATACGGCTCGACGTTTACGCCGAGTGCTTTTGTGAGTCCTTCGTAGATATCGATGAGATACTCTCTGCCGCCGTAGGCAATGTTGTAAGCTTCGCCGGCGGCCTCGTGTCCGGCCAGACAGGCTTTCAGATTCGCCTCGATGACGTTTTCGATGTAGGTGAAGTCCCGGCTCTGCTTCCCGTCGCCGTTGATCATCGGCACCTCACCATGCAGGAGCTGCCGGATGAATTTCGGGATGACGGCTGCGTAAGCTCCGTTCGGATCCTGACGGCGTCCGAATACGTTGAAATAGCGAAGGCCATAGGTGTCAAGGCCATAGTGCCGGGCGTACTGCTTCGCCCACTCCTCATCCGCGCGCTTGGAGACAGCGTACGGTGAGAGAAGATTTCCTTCGCGGCCTTCTTTTTTCGGCAGATTCGGTTCATCTCCGTATACAGACGAGGACGACGCATATACAAACTTCTTCACGCCGCACTGCCTGGCAGCCTCCAGCATGTTCAGAGTACCCATAATATTGTTGGCACAGTAGAACAGCGGCATTTCAATCGACCGCGGCACGCTCCCCCAGGCCGCCTGATTCAGCACATAATCCACGCCCGTACAGGCGCGCATGCAGGTATCAAGATCCTTGATATCGCCCTTCACAAACTCATAATGCGGATCATCCAGAAAAAGGTCTACATTCCTCCTGCTTCCCAGTGGACAGATCGTCCAGGCAGCGCACGCGGCACCCAAGCTTCAGGATCGCCTCGCACAGATTCGATCCGATAAAGCCGGCCCCGCCGGTCACGAGGAAGACACTGTCTTCGGGAAATGTTACATTCTGATAGCTCATCTGACTGCTCCCATCTGCTTTACTTTACCAGTTCGATCCCCATCTCATACACCTGCCGGCATTCCTGCGGGAAAATGGTATCGTGCCGTTTCTGCTTCTCCTCGGGATCGAACATGCTCCACGCCCAGTCCGTCTTGCTGTAGTCGCGCAGCTGCAGAGTATTCCCGCTGATAAAGGTGCGGGTCGGACCGACAAAGCGATCCAGCGTCTGCTGATAATTCCGGATCATCCCGGAATACATCGTATCCGGCGCGTTGCTCGTCATAATCAGAAGTACCGGAATCGGATGCGTGTTGCAGCACGGGGTTTCCATATTGTAGGTCAGATTCTGGAAGATCAGCCGCTCATACAGAGCACGAAACGAAGCTGTAAGCTCTGACAGATAATTGGGCGAACCGATGATCAGTCCGTCTGATTCGCGGATCGCATCCAGAACCGGAGTAAGCGCATCCCTGCAGATGCAGTGCCCTTTAAACTTCTCTTTCTTACATCCGAAGCAGGAAATACAGCCTGTGTACTTCTCCAGTCGGAACAAGTCGAAGCGCTCCACCTCGGCTCCAGCTTCCTGCGCCCCCTTTGAAGCTTCCGTAATCAGAGTATCGGTATTCCAGCCCCTGCGCGGGCCCGAATTCACTGCCACAATTTTCTTAGGCATATCGTGGTCCTCCCTTGGAAAAATGCTTTCCAGTCATATTGTAAATTGCTTTCCTGGTCATAAAAACGGATCGCTTCTTTCATCCTACTGTTCAAATATGTCCTTGTCAATCGTCGATTTCCCAGGAGTCGACAGGGCAGAGCGTAAGGACGTACGTTTCTTTTCTATCAAAAAAGAGGCAGCGCTCACTGCGCTGCCTGCTCTGTGACAGATGCTTTCTCTAAATGGGCGGAATAGTAATACATAAGGCCGAAGCGGTCACTGACCATTGTATTGAACTCCTTCTGGTAAACATAAAACTCTTCCACCTTGAAATAATTGCGATCGACCTTCTCATCAAGCCCGTCGACCTTCACTTCAAGCCCGCCAACTCTCTCTGCCAACTCGTCAACCTTCTCTTCAAGCTTGTCAAACCTCTCTTCAAGCTTGTCAAACCTCTCTTCAAGCTTGTCAAACCTCTCTTCAAGCTTGTCAACCTTCTCTTCAAGCTTGTCAAACCTCTCTTCAAGCTTGTCAACCTTCTCTTCAAGCTTGTCAAACCTCTCTGTCAGCTGATCATACTTTACATCAAGTTGTATGACTGCCATATCGAGCCGGGTAAGATGCTCGTCTATTGCTTCGAAATGTTGACCCATGTCCGTTTTCAGAGTTCCCAGCATTGCCGAAAGCATCTTAATATCTTCCTGGTCCCATGTCATGTGCACATCCCTCCTTCAGCTTACAAGGGCAGGAAAAATAGGTATTGTCAATGTAACACGGGGATAAGCGGTTTGTCAAGATGATTCTTGTGGATGGCAACCTATTCTTTATGTGACTACTCTTATTGGCTTTTATGAAAATAGGGCATAAATCAGGCTGAGAATAGCAATGGGACAGAAAACCGCCCCCTGTCCCATTTCGCTTCCGCTGCCTGTGAGATTCCGCGGCCTTTAAGTTTCCGCGGCCTGTGAGATTCCGCGGCCTTTAAGTTTCCGCACCCTTTGAGGTACTGCGGCCTGTGATAATGCATGTTTCTTTGCCTTGCGGACAAAAACAATCAGCATGATTACAAGCACAATATCCAGAAGGGCCAGAAGCACCCCAACAAACACAAGATTCTCATTGATGGCCACAAACTCTTCGCTCAGAGAAAAATCATATAATCCGTGCAGGAGCCACGCGATTACGAAACCGATCCACTTGAGACCCGGGTTGTCATTTTTTATTCCTTTGCCATAAAAATAACCCACGATGAACCCATACCCGGCATGGGGAATGCAGAGGCCGCGGACCAGCACGACCGGAACGCTTGCACCGAATAAATACAGAATGCTTTCGATCAAACCGAAGCCGATCCCTACGATCGTCATCAGGATCGTTATATCCAGCCAGGAATATTGGGAATCCGTCTTTTTGAGTACACGCCGAAACGTGAGATATTTCGCCAGCTCCTCCATAAGAGCAAGCACACCAAATGTATACAAAGCCTGATAAAGAAGCGGATTTGTATTCTGCAGTCCTGTAAGTCTGAGCAGCACATAGCTCACGCCGGAGAGCAGCACCACCGGGAACAAGGTAAGGATCCCCTGCACCAGCGTCTTTTTGCATATTGCTTTAAATTCAGTTCTTCCCTCTTCTCCTGTTCCCCCACCGTTTTTCCTGAGCCACAGGTAAAGACCAATACACGGAACAAAACTTACGATACAAGCCAAGATAAAAACCAACATTTTTCTATTTCCTCCTTTCACGCTTTTTAAGAAGCGGTACAATCGCATTCTATCATTCATGGAGTTACCTTACAGGTTACATCCCCTTTAAGTTGACCGATCAGGGCAGATCCTGGTAAACCTGGCAGATCCTGGCAAATGCCACCTTGCAAAAAAATTCTGTGTGGATTTTATAAATGTCAAACGTATAGATAACCAGAAGCCAACTACCCAAACAACATGTTGTTCATGGGCAATGCGCAGCAATACACATCAATGCACATGGACAGGTATCATGAATAAAGGTAAAATTAACTTATGAAAAGGAGGTAATTCATTATGAAGAGATTTATCAAAATGGCTTTTTTAGGAACTGTAGCAGCAACTATGATCCTTGGCGCATCTGCAGCATTTGCGGAGGGAATGAACAAGGTCGACACAAACGGGATCGCTTTTCAGATTCCGGAGCAGATCAGCGATCTGGTGAATGTCCAGACGGAAAACCTGGGTGAAGATACGCTGGTGAGCGTATTTGAGAAGGCTTCCGTGGAAGCATCTGAAAAGCTGGATGAAAATCATGAGGGAGCCGGCTGGATCTTCAGTATCACAAAGGTTCCCGAACAGAAAATGAAGGAGCTTCGCTGCGGCGGAATGGATGGCATGGAGGTGTTTGCGGAGGATGATGACTTCTTCTACGTGTACAATCATCCGACCGATGTGCGCATTGTCAGAGAATCTCAGGAAGATTATCAGGCAGGCCTCGATCAGTGGACAATGATCAACGAGTGGGCCGGGCAGGAGGTCCGTCAGGAAATCCTTGCAAGCAATCCGGATCTGGATGAAGAATTCTTCACCAACACCTCTCTTGACATGTATTTGGCACAGGCTGCTTTCAAGCCGGGTACAAAATTTGAGCTGAGATCTCTTGATTTCGGAGCGGAGGCTCTGGATCCCGCAGCCCTGAAGGAAGACGATTTTATCGAGGATCTCGCCAATGATGTCACCTATGAAGTGCTCCCGGATGCCCAGGCACCCGACAGCGAATATGTCGTACTGGCATTCGATGACAACGGCGAAGAGGTTCGATACGACTTTTTCAAGGCAGAGGGTGCCCGGAACCTGATTCGCGAAACCCGTAAGGTCGGTGATGAGGAATACACAACCATCTACCAGGCCAACTTTAAGGATGCAGATGATGCCGATAAGACCACCACAGGAATTGTGGAGGAATGGTGTAAGGGAATTGCCGCTGTAAGCGGAAGATAATTTAAAATCAGTTGGGTCATGGGTGGCCTATGGAGACAGGTCCGCTGGCGTCAGAAGCCAGCGGACCTGTTTCTGTTTTTACTGTCTCCCTGTAACTTTAGGCACGCCCCGCAGGGTCAAACCAAACAGTAGGGGACGGTTCTCTGTTTGAACTTGCCTGTTTAAACTTGCCTGTTTAAACTTGCGTTCATCAGTCCGGCTGCTGACCGTCATGTGCTTTCCAGGCACACTCCATGAGCTTCATTTCCGAGAAAACAGCTTTAAAACTGGAGTCCTCCGGGCTGCAGGCATAGATGCCGAACTGGATCTCTCCTGCCCCCTCCCACATGTGGCAGATGCGCATCTGCGTAAAATGCTCGCCATCCTGCGAACATTCAATACAATAGTCATCCTCACGTCTGCTGAACCGATACCACATGGTCTTCACATCCGAAGGAATTGCCGTGGTTGCCCAATCGGAATAGCCATGATTGGTTACCACCGAACCCAGATGCTGGAATTGTTCATTCTCATACTCAACCGAGCCCTTCAGCCAGTTTTCACTGTCGAGGTACATCACGATCCCGCACTGATCAAAGCGATGATGGCTTTCCGTAAAATCCGTTTTCACAACAAACGAAAAATACTTCTCGTCGGTCTTCATCTGAAAAACCGGCGCATTGTCATTGCGAAAATGATAATACGTCCGCTGCCACAGATCGGTGTGCGGCCTGGTGGTGACTTCGATCCGGTCCGGCAGCACCACAAAGTCAGCGGGTTCTCTTGTCCATTTCATTTTGTCAATAATCATATTCAATACCTCCGAAATGGGACAGGGGACGGTTCTCTGTTCCATTTTCTGTCTTTAGGCTCTACTGTCTGAGTTTTTTCTGAGGGACCGCCCCACGCCCCGTTTCCGGCTTTTGTTTCCACTATCTGGAAGTGGGACACTTAAGCCGTCCCCTGTCCCATTTTCTGTCTTTAGGCTCTACTGTCTGAAAGTGGGACACTTAATCCATCCCCTGTCCCGTTCCGCATGCTGCATACAGCTGGGCGGCTTGGCGGATGGTGCTGTCATCGGCGTGGAACAGCGGGGTGTGCAATTCATGTGTCTCGGCGCCGGGTGTACGGCTCCCGATCCAGAAGAAGAATGACGGTGCGTATTGCCGGTAGAGGGCAAAGTCTTCGCTGGCCAGAGACGGTGGAGCCTGTGTGAGCTCGCAGCCTGCGTCCTGCGCGATGGCAAGGGCGGCCTGCGTCATCTCCGGGGAATTCCATACAGCGGGGATCCGCTCCTTCCAGATGATCTCGGACCGGCATTCGTAGGCCTGCGCGGTTTTTTCGACGATCGTCTCCACGCGTTCGAGGGCACGGTCGAGTGCTTTTTCGGACAGAGAGCGGACGGTTGCTTTCATCAGTACGCGGTCGACCACCAGGTTCATCGGGCTGCCCCCTTCGATCATATTGATGGAAAGGATTGCCGCATCGAGAGGGTTGGTGTTTCGGCTGATGACGGTCTGCAGCGATTGTACGACGGCTGCTGCGCAGACGATCGGGTCGATGTTCAAATGCGGCATGGATCCGTGGCCTCCGGCGCCGTACAGGATGATGTCAAAATTCCGTTTTGCGGACATCAGGGCGCCCTCATGGCAGACCACCTTTCCCGCATCGACGGAGGGCCAGTTGTGCATGCCGAAGCATGCGGACGGATGGATTCGTTCAAACAATCCTGCGTCGATGAGCATTCTGGCGCCTGTCGTCCCCTCTTCGGCGGGCTGAAAAACCAGGTCGACCGTGTTTTTCAGATCTCCCCTCTGCCAGGCTTTGGAAAGGAGAAGTGCGGCACCGCACAGGGACGCCGTATGGACATCGTGCCCGCAGGCGTGCATGACACCCGGCACCTCCGAACGCCAGTCGACCGGCGTCTGCTCGGTCTGCGGCAGGGCATCGATATCCGCGCGTAGCATTATTTCCAGGCCGGGGTGCACTGCAGGGCAAGGCTTCTTCCCGAAGCCAGTCTCTTCTTCTGTGTCAGCCTCTTCTCCTAAGCCAGTCTCCTGCCTGGTACCCGCTTTGTTCTCTGTTTCTGTCGCGCATTGCCCTGCAACCACTTTCGACACCGGCAGGTCGCCGGCATTCGTGCATCTGCTTATCCGGGCCACGACGCCTGTTTGTATGGGCAGATCCAGCAGTTCAACACCCGGGAGTGCCGAAAGAAAAGCACGGATCTTTTCCGTTGTGCGGATTTCTTTGTGCGACAGCTCCGGGTGCCTGTGCAGGTCATGGCGAAACTCCCGAAGCATCTCAAATTCGTCATCAGTCAGTCTATCTGATATCATATGCATCTGGTCTCCTGTGTTTATGTTCCTAATGCGGCCAGGCTCCCAGCATCTTCTACAGGCTCTGGCAGCATCTTCATGCATCTTCTGTCATCATTCAAGTCTGGCGTATGCCGGACTTGCGCCGGGCTGCGCGCCAGCTACGCTGGCATCTTCCACTGCGCAGCCCTGGCATCCGCCGGAGGCACTCAGAAGGGGATTGGACCCCGCCTGAGAAAGCTTCTGTTTCCCCCACCTATAGAGGAGGGGGCCATCACCTTCTGGGTATAATATCATCCACCTGGGTTCTGCTGTCAACAGGAACCATCAGGTCTGTCCCATTGCCACTTATTGCGAGACCACCGGACCTGTCCCCATGGCCCCCAGGAAAATTTTATTTGCAATTTTGTAAACAATATGGCAATCTTCTACTGAAAGTAAGATATCATCCAAAATCCAAGGAGGGTCCTATGTCCGGAACAGGAGAACTTTCCAAGCTTTTTGAGATCGACAGAACAACATTGAACTATTATGTCAAGACCGGTCTGATTCGACCGGCTGTTTCCGAAAATCAGTATCATCAGTATGGCTTTTCGGACAGTATCGCGCTGGCCTTTATCCGCTATTACCGGGGGCTTGCTTTTTCCACTGACGAGATCACCAGCCTGCTCAGCAGGGATGATGCGGATGCGAAGATTCTTCGGATGCGCGAAAAGCGTCACCAATTGCAGGAGCAGATTCGGGCGCTGCAGGTGAAGCAGCTTCTTCTGGAGAATCTGGAGGAGGATTTTACGTTCATCCGCGACTATGCGGAGGGGTCGGGCGGGCTTTCGAGGATCACGACAGAGCCCTACTATTTTATTCAGAAGAAGGAAATTATCGATGACCCGGCATGGATGGAGCTTTACCGGACCATTCCGTGTATTGAGTTTACGGCTCACTACGATTGTATAAAAGGTAAGCTTGATATTCCGGATCTGTTCTCTCACTCCGGGATTTCCGTGAAGGAGTCGTGGCTGGAGCTTCTGGGGCTGGATCCGCCTGCCGGCTGTCTGTATTACCCGGCACGGACTGCTTATGTAACTCATTTTTCCCTGCCCGCGTCCTCCCCGGAGGCGACCCTTTCCGAGAAGACCGGACAGATTTTTTCTTCATGCCCGGAAGGTCATTCCTTTTCCGGCAAGGTCGTCTTTTATATGTTCCCGTCTTTCTACGAAACGGAAAACAGTGGCTTCGACTGTTTCTGTTTTCTTGACTGATGAACTGTTCATCATGTTACTCTTAGTCACACTAGAGCTGGCCTGCCCGTGTATGTACGATTATCATGTGCGATTATCATGTGCGCATATATCATGGTCAGGTTCAAACATTGCCTGCTGTCCGGATCATGGGCAGCTGAAGGGCAGCGTTTTTAAAGGAGGGTAACATGAAGAAACAACTGTCAAGAAGAGATTTTCTGAAGGGCTCAGCGGCCGTTGCTGCAACCGGTCTGATGTCTTCCGTATTCGGTGCTGAAGAAGCCACGGAAGCTTTAGGAGCAGCTGAGGCTTCAGAAGCCACGGAAGCTTCCACAACCAGCTGGGATATTGAAGCGGACGTGCTGATCCTCGGTGCCGGTGCAGCCGGAATGAGTGCAGGTTATGAGGCTGCAACCGCCGGCGCAAAGACGGTCATTCTGGAAAAATCTCCAACGTTCGGAGGCACTTCCATTCGTTCCGGTGGTATCATTCAGGCTTCCGGTACGGATGTTCAGAAGGCACTCACTTCCTATCAGGATGATACGCCCGAGAAGCACGCGCAGTATTATCTTCAGGAAGGTGAAGGAACGCTGGACGAAGAGCTTGTCTATGATATGACCGCCAATTCCGCGGATCACATTGCATGGCTGCAGAGCCTTGGTCTGGAGTTCATTGAGGTTACTGGTTCCGCGCATACGCCCATGGCCGATGAATCCCTTTATGCCGACCGCATCCACGGAACGGCTGTAGGAGCCAAAGGAATCTTTACCACAGTCCACGATGCAGCCGAAGCTGCCGGCGTCGAATTTATCTACGATACAGAAGCCACAAAGCTGATCGTGGAAGACGGCGTCGTCGTAGGCGTAGAAGCGGTCCAGGACGGAAAAACCATCTGCGCAAAGGGCAATAAGGGCGTTATCATCGCCACCTCCAGTATCGACCACAATCCGGAGATGTGCAAAATGCTCAATCCCAATCAGTACTATGATCTGCAGAATTCCTCCTGCACCTCCTATCCGTATGACACCGGCGACGGCATCCGCATGGCAGCAGCGCTCGGCGCGCAGCTTTCCAATTTCGGCGGCGTGATCGACCTGACCGGCGTAACCTGGGCAGGCGTAAACCGTCAGACTCCGGTCATGCCCTGCTTCTTCGTCAACAAATACGGCGTCCGGTTCGAATGCGAGGACACCACTTACGCGCTGACCGCCCGCGAACTGTGGCGTGAGATCACCAAGACCAATCATGCCTGCTATACGATCTGCGGACCGAACGAGAGCATGACAAAGGAAGCTCTGGATGCGATGGTTGAGGCCGGCACCGCGTGCACCGCTGAGACCATGGAAGAGCTTGCCGCCCAGATCGATGTGGACGGTGCCAACCTCCAGGCGACCCTTGACCGCTGGAACAAGGATATGGAAGAAGGCGGAAAGGACACCATGTTCGACCGTATGACCGGCCTTGCACCGATCACCGGACCATACTACGCTTTCCAGGAAGGCTTTACCAACCTTGGCGCGATCGGCGGTCTGAAGATCAATGTCAACTGCGAAGTGCAGCATGTAAACGGCACCTCGATCCCGGGTCTGTATGCAGCAGGCATGGCCTCCGCCGGCTGGGTTGGACCGTTCTATCCCGGCTCCGGTACCGCTCTGCTTGGCTCCATCCACTTTGGGCGCAAAGCCGGCAAGCTCGTTGCGGAGAAATAATGAATTGGGTTGGCGATTCTGTACCTAAGGGAACATGAAATCGGCCTGGGATTGGGCCGAGATATGGGCCCGGGATTGGCTGAGAAATTGGCCAGGAAATGGGCTGAGGATTGGGCTGAGAATTGGCCAGGAAATGGACTGAGGTTTTGGCCGAGAAATTCGCCAGGAAATGGGCTGAGGTTTTAGCTGAGAAATTGACCAGAAAATGGGACGGGGATTGAAGCCCCGTCCCATTTTCACTTATTATTTTTTAGTCCATTTTGCGTAGACGTAGCAGGTCTTGGAGGTTTTGAATTTCGCCGGGTTGGCGATTTTCTTTTTCAGTTTGTAGTCGGTGTACCAGCCTGCCAGTTTGTAGCCCTCGCGCTCCATATTTTTTGCGGTGGGCAGGTTAAAGGTGATACCGTTGTTGTTCGCTGAGCTGACGCTCCAATATGTGTTCGGACGATTTGACGGTATTTTATCGATTGCGCCGCCGTTTGTGACCAGTACGACGCGGACCGGAGGTTTCCGTTTGTTCCACACCGGATACAGGGTTACCGCTTTCGTGAACTTGTAGTTCACATCCAGCACTTTTCCGTTCTTTTTCAGGGACCATCCGGCGAAGCTGAGCTTTTTGGACGGTTCGTCATGTTCGGAGCCGCTAAGGACGGACTTGCCGTAGGTGATATTCTTTTCCACCTCTACCACTTTCTTTGCGACATAGGTGCTGTACTCATCTCCGACATCATATTTGTAGATCGATCCGGCTTCGCCCATCAGGGTCACCTTTACCTTGCTTCCGGAAGCGATCTTCTTCCACACGGCTGTGTAGGTGGTCGATTTGGCGGGTTTCTGGCTGTACAGATCCTTCACGGTCTTTTTAGTGACGGAGCTCTTCCAGCCGGTAAGCGTATATCCTTTCCGATACGGGAAAGAGATGTAGGTTTTTGCGGAGCCGATGCGGGTCTTCGCCTTCATGTCGAATTCATATTTCGTGATCTTATTCTGATCGCTGCCGAAGTTGCCTCCGTTCGCCTTCAGGGTAATGTGAATCGCTTTGGCCCATTTCGCCTTGATCGTGGTATCCTTTGTAAATACATGGCTTGCCGGCAGGATCTTCTTAGGCTTCGCAGTGTCCACCCATCCGATAAAGTAGTAACCGTTGCGCTCCACCTCAGGCATATCCTCGCACATCAGGTTCTTGTCAGAGCTGATCGTTCCCGTGGTGGTATTGCTGTTATATCTGGCATGTCCGCCATTCGCATCCCATTTTATGTTGATCTGCGTGATAAATTTGGCGTAGACCGTGGTGTTTTTGGTCGGAATGTAGCTTGAATAGAACGGCTTCTCCTTGCAGGCCTTATCGAAATAGAAGTATGCCTCAGCGCCATTCTTATACGCATAGAGGGAGCCGATCGAATCACCCTGTGCAATATAGAAGGAGTAGCTGTTCGCCGTGGACTTCTCCGAATCCACGTAATCATCGGTTGCGCGGTTATGGTAGGAAGCGCCCTTCAGGTTTGTGACCGTGATCTTATAGCTCTTTGTATACCACTTGGCGTAATAGGTCGTGTTCTTCTTGATGATGTCCGATTTCTTTGCCGGCTTTTTCAGCTTGGCATCCTTATACCAGCCCGCGAATGACTGCTTCCCGTTCACAGGGTAATAATCGGAATCCGTCAGTGCATAACCGATGGCTCTGCCGCTTTCCCACTGAATCTTATACGTCTTCGATTTCTTGCTTCCGAAATAGCCCTTGCCTGCATTGAATGTAATGGTATAGGCCTTCGCCCACTTCGCGTACAGTGTGACATTCTTTGTGGCCGTATACTCATCCAGGACACTGCCTTTATTCTTCTTCAGCGTCCAGCCCTTCAGGATGTATCCCTTACGCTCCAGCGCATAGCTGCTGGGGAGATACACCTCTGTTCCGTTTTCGGTCAATACACCGGCTGTGTAACGGGTCTTGTCATAATCGCTGGTCCAGGTGCCTCCGTTTGCATTGAATTTGATCGTGGAAGCCTTCGCCCACTTCGCGTAGAAGATCTCATCCGCCGCAATAATGTAATCCTCATCATCGAGAATTGCATCGGAATCCTTTACCCGCGTCCAGCCCTTCAGAATATATCCTTTTCGCTCCACCGCATAATCCGAAGGTAGATAGATCTCTTCGCCCTTTTCTACGTAGCGTTCCTCTTTATAATAGGTGTCACTCTTCCAGGTGCCGCCGTTCGGATCAAACTTTACTTTATAGAGCTTTTCCCATTTCGCGTAGAAGGTCACATCCTTCGTAACAGTGTATTCGGACCCACTGATCACAGCGCCGGTATCCTTTGTGAGCGTCCAGCCAGCCATCTTGTAGCCGGTCCGCTCCAGGTCATAAGAGTCTGGCAGCCAGAGGTTTTCGTTCTTTTCCACACTCTTCGCCGTACCATACTGCTGTTTGTAATAATCGCTATTCCAAACGCCGCCGTTTGTGTCAAACTTCACCGTCAGAAGCTTTTCCCACTTTGCGTAGAAGGTCACATCAGCGTTAACCGTATAATAGGAATACTCCTCCAGAACGGCTCCGGTATCCTTCACAGTGGTCCAGCCGAGAAGCTTATATCCGGCCCTGTTTGCAACATACGTTCCGGGAATGTAGGTCTCGTCCCCTTTTGCCACCTGCTTTGCGGTCCCGTAATCATCCTTATAATCGCTGTCCCAGGTGCCGCCATTGACGTCATATTTTACGGTCAGAAGCTTTTCCCACTTTGCGTAGAGGGTCACATTTTTCGCGGGATAATAAGCATTGCCAGCATCGCAGACAACTGTGCCATCCTTTGCCTCCGACCATCCAAGCAGCTTATATCCGCTTCTTTCAAGCTCATAGTCGTCGGGCACATAGAGATAATCGTTTTCTTCAACGTTCTTTGCCTCTGCATAGGTCGTTTCATAACCGGACTTCCAGGTTCCCCCGTTCGCATCAAACTTTACGGTGTATTCGTTCGCCGCAAGCTCCTGGGATGCGTCCGGCTCTTCCTGAGTTTCCTCGAAGAGGGCTTCCGCTTCCTCAGTGAAAGCTTCCGTTTCGAACTCTACTGCGGACTCGCCTTCTGCCGGGGCTGCGTCGCCTGCGGCCTGGGCTGCTTCGCCTTCCGCCGGGACTGCCTCGCCTGCGGCCTGGGCTGCTTCGCCTGCGGCCTGCGCTTCGTCGCCTGTGGCCTGCGCCAACTCGGTTTCGGCTTCCGCGACGGATTCGATGGCCTGTTCTGCCGACGCTCCCTCAGCTGCCGGCTCCTCCCACACGGCGAAACCATCTTCGAGCGGGAGCTCGTCGTCCCCAGCGGGGAGCTCCACCTGCAGGGTATCAACCTGCGCTGCGTCGCCTGCTGCAGTTTCCACTGCCTGCGCTTCTTCACCAGCTGCCTGTACTGCTTCTGCCAGCGCTGCATCTGCGTCCGCACCGGTCAGCTCTGCCTGCAGCTGATCTGTTTCCGAACCGGGCAGCTGCGCCTGCGCATCATCCGTTTCCACGGACACTGCCTCATCAAACTGCAGGACATCCTCACCGACGGCTGCACCTGCAGCATCACCGGCAGCCTCCACGTCGGCTTCGAGTATATCTGTGAAATTCGCTGCTCCCTCAACGGCCGCCACAGAATCCTCAAAAAGCACATCCTCTTCCTGCGCAGGAAGCTCCACTGCCGCATCTTCCGCAAGCACCACTTTCTCCGCCACCGGTTCCGCATCCGTCACCGCTTCGGCAAACACATTGCCTGGAAGCGCCGTAACCGTCATCACCGCGGTCAGTACCCATGCCACCAACTGTTTCCTTTTCATTTTCCCTTTCCGCCTTTCTTTGTGAATGCATCAAAACGGGTTATTCCAATGTTTACTATGATAGCATACTTCTTGGACAAATCCTATAACATTCCATGTATTTTTTTGCTTTTTCCGAAGTGGAAGGGACGGTTTCTGAAATGGGACGGGGGACGGTTCTCTGTCCCATTATTTCAGCGCTTTCTCCAGCTCTGCGATTACAATTTTCAGGGCCTTGATCCTGGCGTATTTTTTGTCCACTGACTCCAGGATGTGCCACGGGGCGAAGGTGGTGCTTGTTTTGCGCAGCATTTCGTCGATGGCCACTTCGTAGGCGTCCCATTTTTCCCGGTTTCGCCAGTCCTCATCGGTGATTTTCCACTGCTTGCCGGGGTCGTTCTGGCGGTCGGTGAAGCGCTGCAGCTGGGTGTCCTTGTCGATCTGCACCCAGAACTTGATCAGGACCGCGCCCCAGCTGGTCAGCTCTTCCTCAAATTCATTGATCTCGTTGTACGCCCGTTTCCAGTCGTTCTCCGAGCAAAAGCCCTCCAGCCGCTCCACCATGACTCTGCCGTACCAGGTGCGGTCGAAGATTGCGATGTGCCCGTCCTTGGGCAGCCTCGTCCAGAAGCGCCACAGGTAATGTCGCGCTTTCTCGTGGGGCTCGGGGCTTGCGATGGGATGGACCTCAAATCCCCGCGGATCCAGCGCGCCGGTGATCCGCTTGATATTGCCGCCCTTTCCTGCCGCATCCCAGCCCTCATAGGTGATGATCACCGGCACCTTCTTCCGGTAAATCTGGTTGTGCAGATCGCGCAGATGGTCCTGCAGTTCCCGAAGCTCCCTGCGGTAATCCTCCTCCGAAAGCTCCTTGCCTTCCAGCTTCACCTCGCTGAGCGCAGGCATCTTCACCAGCGGGAAGATGTTCTGCAGAAGCGGCGCCGCTGTTTTGCGGTTCTGCATGGCAATTTCAATGCCGCTGTTGATGATCTCCAGAACCTGCAGCTCGGCCCACTTCTTATCCTCTGCGTCGATGATGTACCAGGGCGCCGTAGAAACATGTGTATCAGACAGATATTGACTGTACACCTTTTTGCATTTTTTGTGATTTTTGTTCTGCCACTGATCAAACGCATCCACGCGCCAGCTGGCGTTCTTATCCTCCAGCAAACGCTCCATCCGCTTCTTCTGTTCCTTCTGATCGATGTCCAGGAAGAATTTCAGCACCAGATACCCGTTGTCGGTAAGCTGCCGCTCGAACCGCCGCACACTCTCCAGCCTGGCATGATAAGCCTTCGTCCCGAGATCCCCCCGCAGAATATCGGCCGTGATCTCCTCCATCCATCCGGAATCAAAAAACGTAAACTTCCCCTGCTCCGGAATCTGCGCAAAATAGCGGTACAAAAACGGCCTGCGCTTTTCCTCCTCGGTGGGCACCCGCGACATCACAGCAACCTTGAAGAACCTCGGGTCAATGTTCTTGATGATTTTCCCGATCAGGCTGCCCTTCCCCGCTGCGCCCCATCCTTCGAAAAGCACAAGCACCGGCACATTGAACTCCTTGATCTTCATCTGCCCCTCATACAGCTTGTCGCGGGCAGCCTCCAGGCGCTCCTCCATCTCCTGCGCTTCCGGTTTCAGACCTGCAGAAAATTGCTCCAGCATATTCTCCCTCCTTTATGTGACATAAAATCGTCCATTCATTGTCCAATCCAGGCAGGAATTCGTGCGAAATATCGTTGATGAAATTATACCATGCAC
>CAMOSN010000056.1 GCA_946624935.1 uncultured Lachnospiraceae bacterium
GCAGTCGTGATCCTCTCCATGATGATGATCACAGGTCACGCCGGCATTCTCCAGTTCGCCCCTCAGATAGGCCTCCACGGCCGCATCCGTATCGCCCTGTGCACCTGCGCACACTTCGATTCCCGCATCGGAAAGAGCATTCTGCGCACCGCCGCCGATGCCGCCGCAGATCAGCACATCCACGCCGTGACCTTTGAGCACGCCCGCAAGCGCTCCGTGGCCCTGCCCGTTCGAATCTACTACCTGGGAGGAAACGATCTTCTGATCCTCTACCTCATACAGCTTAAAAAACTGTGTCTTTCCAAAATGCTGAAATACTTCGCCGTTGTCGTAGGTCACTGCAATTTTCATCTGTGTTTTATCTCCTTATTTAATATATTACTTATCCTGGGGCTGAATGATCCTGTGATGACCCTTCCCGCTCAAAAGTGATTCCTTCCGGATGCTGTTCCTTCACCGGAAAGAGATACGATTTTTTTATCATACCACGTGAAAGGCTGTTTTGCATAGATATTATTCAAAACACGCTTTTCCATGACAAACGGCTCTGCTTATGGTAAAGTAATAGATAAATTGATATCAGCATACTCTTAACACATCTGACACAAGCAAGGAGGAAAGAGAACATGGCGGAAAAGTACACCATTTGCCTGGATGTTGGCGGAACGAAGGTGCTCGGAGCGATCTTCAATGAAAAACGCGAGATCGTGTACCGGCTGAAAAAGAAATCCAGAGAAAAGGGCGATTCTTCCCAGAATGTGGAAAAGGTCATCATCAGCGTCGTGGAGGAAATGCTGAAGGAATCGGGCATCGACAAGAAGCAGGTGAAGGCCATTTCTTCCAGCGCCCCCGGCGTGATCGATCAGGCCAAGGGCATCGTTCTGTTCACCCCGAACCTTCCCTGGCGCAATTACAACATCAAAAAGTCCATGGAGGAAAAGCTGGGCATCGACTTCTACATCGGAAATGATGTGAACCTGGGCGTCCTCGGCGAATATAAGTACGGCGTTGCAAGAGGCTATCAGAATGTCGTGGGCTTCTTCCTGGGCACCGGAATGGGCGGCGGCCTCATCCTTGACGGCAAGCTCTTCACCGGACACATGTTCAAGGGCGCCGAATACGGCCACATGATCCTCGATCCCGAAGGCCCGCTGTGCAACTGCGGACAGAGAGGCTGCCTGGAGGCCTTCTCCAGCAAGCAGGGCATGTCCTCCTACATCCGGCAGCAGGTATCCCGCGGCCGCGAAAGCATGATGGCCGATGCCGTCACCGACGGCGTATTCCGCAGCAAGAGTCTGAAAAAGGCACTGGCGGCAAAGGACCCCGTCGCCGTTGAGGCCGTCGACCGCGCCTGCCACTACCTCGCCATCGCCACCGGCAACATGATCAACACCATCAGCCCGGACATCGTCGTGTACGGCGGCGGCGTGTTCGAAGCCGTCGGCGACCTGCTCCTTGAGAAGGTCCTCGCCGAAGTGGACCGCTACTGCATGCCGTCCATCCGCTCAAGCGTGGAAATCAAAAACGCAGCCCTCGGGGATGACTCCGTCATCTACGGCGCACTCGCCCTCGTCGAGGACGCCATGAAGTAAGCCGTTTCCACGGCCAGCACAAAACCCCCTGCCGATCGATGTAACGATCGGGCAGGGGGTTTTTGTTTTAGTTGCTTAATTCGGATGTGATGAATACGTCATAGATGGCGCGGATCGCCGCTTCGAAGTCTTCGTTGCGTACGCCGACGATGATGTTGAGTTCGGAGGAGCCCTGATCGATCATCTTGATGTTGACTCTTGCGTGGGCCAGCGCGGAGAACAGCAGTCCTGCGGTGCCCTTCTTGGCCTTCATGCCCCGTCCGACGACGGCGATGAGGGCGAGGTCCCCTTCCATGTCGAGGGTGTCGGGATGAACGGCGCGGTGCAGGCCGGAGATGACGGTCTGCTCCTTCTCCACGAATTCCGACTGATGGACCAGTACGGTCAGGGTGTCGATTCCGGAGGGCATGTGCTCGAAGGAGATTTCATTCTCTTCGAATACCTGAAGCACTCTGCGTCCGAAGCCCAGCTCGGAGTTCATCATGTCTTTTTCTATATTGATGGCGCAGAAGCCCTTCTTTCCTGCGATGCCGGTCACGGTAAAGCGCGGCTGGCGGCAGGTGCTCTCCACGATAAGGGTGCCGGGATCCTCCGGGCGGTTGGTGTTGCGGATGTTGATGGGAATGCCTTCCTTGCGCACCGGAAAGATCGCATCCTCGTGCAGAACGGTCGCGCCCATGTAGGACAGCTCCCGCAGCTCCCGGTAGGTGATGGTCTCGATCACCTCGGGGTTTTGCACAATGTGCGGATCGGTTACCAGCACGCCCGACACATCGGTCCAGTTTTCATAGACATCGGCGCGCACAGCGCGGGCCACCACGGAACCGGTCACATCCGATCCGCCGCGGGAGAAGGTCTTGATGCTCCCGTCGGGCATGGCACCGTAAAAGCCGGGGATCACGGCATAGTCGATGGTTTTCAGCCTCTCCCGCATGATCTCGTGGGTCTTTTCGCTGTCAAAGCTGCCGCGTTCATCAAAGCAGATGATCTCCGCCGGGTCCACGAACCGGAAGCCCAGGTAGGCAGCCAGTACACGGCCGTTCAGATACTCCCCGCGTGATGCGGCGTAATCCCTTCCGGCCTGCCGCTTAAAATAGTCGGTGATCAGGGCAAACTCATCGTCCAGCGACAGGCTCAGTCCCAGACCGTCAATAATTTCCATATAACGATCCCGAATCTGCGCAATGCGAACGCTGATATCCTCCCCGCGGGCCGCTGCGTCATAGCACTGATACAGCATATCCGTAACCTTGGTGTCATCCGAGAACCGCTTCCCGGGTGCGGACGGAACGATATATCTTCTGGAATCATCCGAGCGAATGATATCCCCGACCTTTTTCATTTGACTGGCACTGGCCAGAGAGCTTCCTCCAAACTTTACAACTTTCTTCATCTGTTTTCCTGTCACTCCGGTACTGTCTGTAATTTCTAATCTCTCGATCTATATTTACAAGATCTATCATTATAAGATCTATATTACAATAAGAAACTCTGTTCCGTTGCTTCTTCTCCGGCCCTTCAGCCCTCGATCACGTCGCTCATATGGTAGAAGCCGGCGGCCTTCCCCTGAAGATACTTCGCTGCCGCGATCGCTCCCTTGCCGAAGATGGCCCGTGAATACGCGGTGTGCTTTAATTCGATCACCTCGTCGGTGCCGGCGAAGAGCACGTCGTGCACGCCCACGATCGTGCCGCCGCGCACGGAGGAGATCCCGATCTCATTTTCCCTGCGCTGCTCGTAGAGCGGGGTGCGGTCGTAGGTATAGGAATATTTCCCATCCATGGCCTCGTTGATGCAGTCGGCCAGCGCGATGGCAGTGCCGCTGGGGGCATCCTTTTTCCTATTGTGATGCTGCTCCACGATTTCAATGTCGAACCCGGCCTGTGCCAGTACCGGCGCTGCCTTCTGCAGAAGATTCATCAGCAGATTGATGCCGACCGACATGTTGGCCGAACGAAGCACTGCAATCTTCTCTGCGGCCGCCTCGAGCTGCTCAAGCTGCGCCTGTTCCAGGCCGGTGGTGCATACGACCGCTGCCAGTCCCTTCTCCTGCGCATAGGAGATCATCGCATCAAATGCCTTCGGAGAGGAAAAATCAATGATCACGTCCGCCTGCACATCACAGTCGGCAAAAGAGGTAAACACCGGGTATCCCAGGTCCGCAGCACTTACAACGTCCACGCCTGCTGCGATCTCGATGCCGGAATCCTCAAGTGCAAGCTGGGTGATCACACGTCCCATGCGGCCTGCACAGCCGCTCATAATCACTTTTACCATTTATAACAGCCCCGCTTTCTTCATGGACGCCTTCAGGCGCTCCAGGTTCTTCTCCTCCATCTCGCACAGCGGACTGCGCAGCGGCCCGACTTCCTTGCCCATCAGATTCATGGCGGTCTTCACCGGGATGGGATTCACCTCGCAGAACAGAGATCCGATCAGATCGATCATGTCCATCTGAATTTCCAGGCTGCGGGCGGTATTGCCCTCCATCCAGGAAGCGACCATCTCGTGGGTAAGTGCCGGCGCCACGTTGGAAAGCACCGAGATCACACCCCGTGCGCCAAGGGCAAGCAGCGGTACGACCTGGTCATCATTGCCGGAGTAGAGTTCGATCTTTCCGTCTGCCAGGCTCATCAGCTTCGCGATCTGCGAAATGTTACCGGAGGCTTCCTTGATTCCGACGATGTTTTTCACATGCTCCGCCAGATACACCGCCGTCTCGGGCAGAATATTCACGCCCGTGCGGCTCGGCACATTGTAGAGGATCACCGGAATGCTGACGCTTTCCGCGATTCTTGTATAATGCTCGATCAGCCCCTTCTGCGTCGCCTTATTATAATAGGGCGTGACCAGCAGAAGACCGTCGGCCCCGGCCTTCTCGGCTTCCTGCGAAAGATAGATCGCTTCCTTCGTGGAATTGGAACCCGTTCCGGCGATCACGGGGATGCGGCCGGCCACCTTTTCAATGGTAAAACGGATCACATCCACATGCTCCTGATGACTGAGCGTGGAGGACTCGCCGGTGGTGCCGCAGATAATGATGGCATCCGTTCCGCACGAGATCTGCTCTTCGAGGATCTCGGCCAGCTTTTCATAATTGACGGTTTCGTCCGCATGCATCGGTGTGACAATGGCAACTCCTGCTCCAGTAAATAATGACATATTAAACCTCCCGTCCATATTTACGACTGCTTCAATGTTGAGATCTCTGTCACCCGGTCCACATACGGCCACAGCTTTTCGCAGCGGTCCGTACCCGTAAAGATCACACTCACGTCATCCCCGGCCCCTTCGATCAGAGAGATCAGTTCCTTTACATCCACGATTCCCAGTGAAACCAGATCCAGGGCTTCATCAAGAATCAGCACATCACACTCAGAGGTTGCAGCTACCTTTCTGGCATAATTCAGTCCGTTGATTGTGTGTATTTTTTCCTCCTGGCGCTCTTCCTCATTCAGATTGCTGTAGGACTGATCGAAGCGGTCAAAACAGAACACCTTGATCTCCGGCTCCAGCCTGCGCAGATAATCGTATTCCATACTGGCCTTCCCTTTCAGGAACTCCACAACAAAAACCGATTTTCCGCTGCATGCGAACCGGACTCCCTGCCCGATTGCGGCAGCACTGCGTCCGCTGCCGGTACCGCAGTACATCTGAACATTCATTGCTCCCATAAATACATCCTCAAATAAACAAAATGATTATTTTCTACGATTGCTTCTCAAGTCTGAACAGTTACAGAATACTTTACTATAATGGTTCGTCTTTTTCAAGTACAAAGGTTTTCTGGCACTGACGGTTTTTTCTTGCTTTATGAAAAGATTGTTGTATAATAAAACGGTTGAAATGAAATGCAGAGAGGATTTTTGAATCGTATGGTAAGGGAAGATATTCGAAACATTGCGATTATTGCACATGTCGATCATGGCAAAACAACGCTGGTGGACGAGCTGTTGAAACAGAGCGGCGTATTCCGCCAGGGACAGGAGGTCGCGGAGCGCGTCATGGATTCCAATGACCTGGAGCGCGAACGCGGAATCACGATTCTGTCCAAAAACACAGCGGTTACCTATAAAAATACAAAGATCAATATCATCGACACTCCCGGACATGCCGATTTCGGCGGCGAGGTAGAACGTGTCCTGAAAATGGTCAACGGCGTGATCCTGGTGGTGGATGCCTTTGAGGGACCCATGCCCCAGACGAAATTCGTGCTGAAAAAGGCGCTGGAGCTGGATCTTCCGGTCATCGTGTGCATCAATAAGATCGACCGCCCGGAGGCCCGCCCCAATGAGGTCGTAGATGAGGTGCTCGAGCTCCTGATCGATCTGGACGCCTCCGAAGAGCAGCTGGACTGCCCCTTCGTGTATGCCTCCGCAAAGTCCGGATTTGCCGTGACGGATTTAAATGACACGCCTCAGAACATGGTGCCGCTCTTCGAAACGATCCTCTCCTACATTCCCGCACCCGAGGGGGATCCCGAAGGACCGCTGCAGGTGCTCATCAGCACCATTGATTACAACGAATATGTCGGCCGCATCGGCGTGGGCAAGGTGGACCGCGGCTGTATCCGCGTCAACCAGGAGGCCGTGCTGGTCAATCACCACGACCTTGCCAAAAAGCAGCGCGTCAAGATCAGCAAGCTCTACGAGTTCGACGGTCTGAACAAGGTGGATGTTTCTTCCGCCTCCATCGGCTCCATCGTGGCGATCTCCGGTATTGCCGACCTGCACATCGGCGACACGATCTGTGCACCGGATCATCCCGATCCGATCCCCTTCCAGAAGATCTCCGAGCCTACGATCGCGATGAACTTCATTGTCAATGACAGCCCGCTGGCCGGAAAGGAAGGCAAATATGTGACTTCCCGGCATCTGCGCGACCGCCTGTTCCGGGAACTCAACACTGACGTCAGCCTGCGTGTGGAGGACACCGATGACACCGACACCTTCAAGGTATCAGGCCGCGGTGAGCTGCATCTGTCGATCCTGATCGAAACCATGCGCCGCGAGGGATACGAATTCGCGGTCAGCAAGGCAGAGGTCATCTACAAATTTGACGAACGCAACCGCAGGCTCGAACCCATGGAGCTGGCCTATATCGATGTCCCCGACGAATTCGCGGGTACCGTGATCCAGAAGCTGAGTCTGCGCAAGGGCGAGCTGCAGGGCATGAGCCGCGCTTCCGACGGCTCCACCCGTCTCGAATTCGAGATTCCTTCCCGCGGACTGATCGGCTTCCGGAATGATTTCATGACCGACACCAAGGGCGCCGGCGTGATCAATACCATCTTCGAGGGCTACGGCCCCTACAAGGGTGACCTTTCCTACCGCTCTCAGGGCTCTCTGATCGCCTTCGAGGACGGCGAGGCGGTTGCTTACGGCCTGTTCAACGCCCAGGACCGCGGCACGCTGTTCATCGGCCCGGGCGAAAAGGTATACTCCGGCATGGTCATCGGCCAGAGCGGCAAGTCCGAGGACATCGAGCTGAACGTATGCAAAACAAAGCACCTCACCAACACCCGTGCTTCGGGCTCCGATGAGGCCCTCAAGCTGACGCCGCCCAGAATTCTCTCTCTGGAGCAGGCGATGGAATTCATCGATACCGACGAGCTGCTCGAGATCACGCCCAAGAGCCTGCGCATCCGCAAGAAGATCCTGGATCCGACCATGCGCAAGCGCGACATGATCCGCAACCGGCAGAAGTGAATCAAACAGGGGACGGTTCTGTGTTTGACTAATAAAGTCAAACACAGAACCGTCCCCTGTTTGATTCATTTTTTATTCTTCAGATTATGCAGTATCACTCTGCACTGTCTGCTGATATGCCGTTTCACGGCTTCCTTCCCCTTTTCCGGATCCCGTTCCCGCAGCGCCTGAAGAATCTCCTCGTGTTCGCGCACCAGGTTCGGATATTCCGCCGGTTCCTTCAGGCTTTCCAGCCGGTAACGATACAGCTGTTCACGCACGATCTCCATCAGATAGGAAAGCCGCTTGTTGTCCGCTGCATCGGTAATGATCTGATGAAACCGCTCATCTTCTCCCGCGCACCGCTCGGTCTCACCCTTTCTGCAATGCATGGCGAAGGACCTGGCAATACGTTCCATCTCCTCAAGCTGCTCCGGCGTGATCCTGGACACTGCCTTGCACACGGCCAGGGTGTCCAGTGCAGCACGGATCTCCATCTCATCCTTCAGGTTTTCCTCACTGATATCGGCAACCACTGCGCCTCTTCGCGGAAGAATGGTAACCAGCTTTTCCCGTTCCAGAATCTGCAGCGCCTCCCGGACCGGAGTGCGGCTGACCCCCAGGATCTCCGCGAGATTGATTTCCGTCAGATGCTCCCCGGGTTCAAAATAACCGCGCAAAATCGCACTGCGCAGGGTCTCAAATACCGAAGAGCGCAGCGTCAGATCCTGCTTTGTCGAAAGTTGCAATTCTCCCTTCATGGATTGTACACCTCTGTAAGTATTACCTGATTTGCTCCATCGCTCCTCAGACGCCCAAACGCATCGGCAGCTGCCGCTGCGTCATCAAAAATTCCAAACACCGTAGGGCCGCTGCCGCTCATCATGGCATTTCGCGCTCCGAGGCTGCAAAGCTGCTCCCTGATCTGTGCGATAACAGGATGTGCGCTCACCGTGACCGTTTCCAGAACATTTCCCATCTTTGCGGCCAATGCTCCGAGGTCGCCCCTGCCAAGAGCTTCCACCTGCGCATCGATGTCGGGATGCTCCGTCAGTTCCTCCACATGCAGATGGGTATACACATACTTGGTCGAGACATGCACCGGCGGCTTCACCAGCAGAATACTGCAGGCAGGCATCGCCGGAAGAACGGTCAGCTTCTCTCCGATGCCCTCCGCCAGCGCCGTGCCCTTCAGTATGCAGTAGGGCACATCCGCTCCGATTTTTACGCCGCGCTCCATCAGCTCCTCCCGGGAAAGCCCCAGCTCCAGCATCCGGTTCAGTCCTATGAGCACCGCCGCCGCATCCGCGCTTCCGCCGGCCAGCCCGGCCGCCACCGGGATGTGCTTTTTCAGATCAATAAACACCCCGCAGGAAACCGGAAACTCTTTGAGCAGCAGCGCTGCGGCCTTATACACCAGATTGTCCTCATTCACCGGCAGAAAACCGAGGTTCGTCCTCACGCGGATTCCCTCCGCCTTTGTCAGTGTCAGCTCCAGCACATCGTGCAGCGTGACAGTCTGCATGATCATACGCAGATCATGATATCCGTCCTCCCGTCTGCGAAGGACATCCAGTCCAAGATTGATTTTTGCATTCGCCTTCAGGCGCATTTCTTTTATCATAGGCTTTCCGTATATACATTTTCCCGGATCCAGGGCACCGTGTCCTCCGGAATGTTTGTGATGATCAGATGTTCCGACTGACGCTCATTGCGGCTTCGCACATTGTAGTTGTAGCGGCTGGCAAAGCTCATGATCCGGAACCGGTTCTCATACAGATGATAAATGAACTCCGTGTTCTTGATCACCATGACGAACTTCGCTTTTGTCTCATATAAGAAAGCTGCAAGCCGTTCATGATCCTCGCGTGCAAACGCTCTTCCGTCATAATCGGAAAAATCCGTATCATACGGCGGGTCCAGAAACACAAAATCACGCCCGGTCAGATCCAGATGCTCCAGAAGCTGCTCAAAATCCTGACAGTACAGCTGGGTCCGCTTCAGAAGCCGCACCATCTGCGGCCGGAACATCCGCTCGATCTTCCGGTCCAGATCCTTTTTGTTGTACGTCATCCCGCCGTAAGGAATATTGAAGCCCCCGTCCCGGTTGTAGCGGAACATCGAGCCATAGCAGTATTCGCGTACAAAATAGAAATTCGCCGCCCGGTACTGCTTTGAGGAAATCACGGCATTTGCAGCGATCTGATTGAACACACCGCGAAAATACAGATAAAAGCCGCTCGTAAAGCCCGTCAGCAGATTTTCCTGCAGGTCCTTCCCGGAGAAGGCCTTCTTCCGGTTGTTGCCGGCCGTCCGCAGGAACTTATCCTCCACTGCGCTTTGCATCACTGCAAGATATTCCTCCGGATCCAGAATCAGCTCGCTTAATACATCCCTGCTGCAGGCGACCTGACGGACCACCTCCCGGTGCGGCGCGATCGTCTTGATGTCCAGGCCTTTTTCCAGTGACAGGTCATACAGCGCAAACAGATCCGAAAGCAGGCCGGCTTTTTTCCTGCACGTCTCCTTCAGCGCCGAAAAGGTCCTGCTGTAGAGATCAAGAAGCCGGTGGAATTCTCCGTCCTCCGCACGGATCAGCTCATAGATCTCCATCAGATTCTCCGAGAGATCATTGATCACCGCATTTTCCGGCTCCAGTGCGAAATAAAGAGCGCCGCCTCCCACGAAGGGCTCGATGTAGCGGTCATACTCCGGAATCAGCGGAAGGATCTGCGCAACCTCCGCGCCTTTTCCTCCCGGCCATTTGATGAACGGCTTTGCCATGGCTAAAACTCCCTGATCTGATCATTCTCCTCGTTCTGCGTGTTTGAGATGGCCGTAATCTTCGCCTCGTAGCTGTAGCCGTCATTTACCCGTACCGTGACCGTATCCCCCAGATGCCGCCGCATCAGCGCTTTTCCCAGAGGAGAATCGATGCTGATCTGATTGTTCAGCGTATTCCCGCGGATCGCCGTGACCAGACGGTACGTCTCTTCCACATCATCCTCCGGTATGTAGATCGTGACCGTGTTGTTCACGCCCACCTCATCCTCCCTGGAATCCGCCGAGATGATCGTCGCCGTCTTCAGCATCCGCTCCAGATAGCGGATCCGGCTTTCATTTGCATTCTTGTCCCGCTTTGCCGCATAGTACTCAAAATTTTCGCTCAGATCCCCCTGGGCCCTGGCTTCCTGCACTGCGGCGATCGCTTCCTTTCGAACTACCAGCTTACGATGCTCGATCTCCTGTTCGATCTTTTCCACATCGCCCTTTGTCAGCTTATCGTACAAATCTGTTGCCTTCTTTCCTCTTCCCTTTTTCCGGAACTGCCTGAAATACCTCAATCCTGCATTTCATCCCGGCACTCACATCATCTGTGCCCTCGCATCGTCCGTGCCTTTACATTGTCCGTGCCTTCCGGTCGCAGCCCATCACCGCTTCCATCATGGCACTGCGCAGCCCCTTTTCCTCCAGGATGCGCACCGCCTCGATCGTTGTTCCGCCCGGTGAACAGACCATATCCTTCAGTTCCCCCGGATGCTTTCCGGTTTCCAGCGCCAGAGCGGCGCTTCCCAGCATTGCCTGTGCCGCAAACCGGTAAGCCTGTGCGCGCGGCATTCCGTCCGCGACGGCCCCGTCGGCCATGGCCTCCAGGATCATAAACATATAGGCGGGGGAGCTTCCGGAAATTCCGGTCACCACATCCATCAGCCGCTCCGGTACCATCTCGCATCTGCCGAAGCATTCAAACAGCTCACGCACCACAGCGCATTCCTCATCGGTCACTTCCTCCGAAGCACACATGCCGGCCATGCATTCCCCCACCAGGGCGGGTGTATTGGGCATCGCGCGGATGATTTTGCGCGGCACGCCTCCCCACATTTCGCGCAGTGCATCGATCGTCTTCCCGGGTGCAATGGATACGATCAGCGTATCCGGTGCAGCCGCATTGCGAACCTGCGAAATCACTTCTTCATAGAAGACCGGCTTCACTGCCAGCACCAGTACCTGGGAAAACGCTGCGACCTCCCGGTTGCTGCCGCACCCAATTCCAAGCTCCTGCGTGATCCTCTGACGAGTCCCCAGGGTTCTCGCGGAAGCCATCAGTTCCGCTGCCGTACACTTTCCGGCGGATAAAATCCCACGGATCATTGCGCTTCCCATATTGCCGCATCCGATAAAACCGACCTTCATTCTGTTCCTCCCGGCATCCCATTTTGCCTGTCTTTCTTCCCTGTGTGCACCTGGCCTGTTTATTTTTGTTACGGCACCACTCGCACATCACGGTACAGTATAGCACAAAAAAAGGGCTGCTGTAAACAGCCCCGAGTTTGTCAGACGACTCCGAAATGTTTGTCAGGCGAATCCGAAATGCCTGCGCGCGGCCGCCATCCGCTCCTCATACTGCGGATAAAACGGCTGCTCTGCATCCCATCGGACACGGTAGAACGCCTGCAGCAGATACAGACATGCCGCCTTGCGCAGGTCCTCCTCCTCAGGAGAAAGGAAATGCGAAAGCTGCTCAAGAAACGCATGCCAGTCGAGGATAAACCGCTCATACTGCGCCATATCCGGCGTGTCCAGCCATTTGCGGATCCGGACCTTCGCCTTCCCCTTCCCGCATTCCCTTGTCTGGAGAAAATACCGGAAGTCCCCGCCTTCATAGATCCGTCCCAGCGGAAACAGCCGGCAGATTCCGGGACGTGCATCATGAATGCTGCACCGCCCGTTCTCGTCCAGAAAGCTGCACGACTCGTAGGGGCCGTTCATCGTCAGTACCGGCAGAATCAGTCCGTCGCACACGATCAGCTGCGCATGTCCGTCCAGAAGCGTCTCCAGGGTAAACCCGCGCCGCTCCTGCAGCCGCCACATATCATAGGGATCCAGCACGATCGTGCTTTCCATCGAATGACAGCATGCGCTGCACCCGGCACAGCCGCCGGTATCCAGCTTTACCAGATCACTGCTGCGGTAAAGCCGCCCGTCTGAGATCTGTGAAAGATCAACCATCCGTTTCATGTTTCATCTCCGTGCCGGCCGCCGTCGCCTGCCTTATGTTTTCTTAAAGCTCCAGCTGTATTTTCCGGCCGCTTCTGCGGTAGCGCTTGAGGACGACTCCGGCGCTTTCCAGCATCCTGCGGGAAGCGATCACGGACACCGTATCGGCATACTTGTTGTCATCGTAGATCAGCTCCCGGATCCCGGCCTGGATAATGGCCTTGGCACATTCGTTGCACGGAAACAGCGTCACATACAGCTTTGCACCCTCCAGACTTCCGCCCCGGTAGTTGAGGATCGCATTCAGTTCACTGTGTACCGTGTACACATATTTGCGCTCCAGCTCCTCCCCCTCGCGGCTCCAGGGAAACTCGTCATCCGAGCAGCCGATCGGAAAACCGTTGTATCCCATGGAGAGGATCTTATTGTCCTGGCTGACGATGCAGGCACCTACCTGTGTGTTGGGATCCTTGGAGCGCATGGCCGACAGCTGTGCGACCCCCATAAAATACTCGTCCCACGAAATATAATCCTGTCTCTTGTCGCTCATCATTTCCCTCCAAACAGTGGGGCTGCCTGCATCATCTGCCTCCCGGCAGCCCGGGCCAGGGTGCATCATCTGCCTCTGACACCCTGAATTCACATCACTTCGTACCGAAGATCCGGTCGCCGGCGTCGCCCAGGCCCGGCACGATGTAGCCGTGATCATTGAGATGATCATCCAGCGCCGCGATATAGATATCCACGTCCGGATGCTCCTCCTGCATGCGCTTTACGCCTTCCGGAGCGGCAATGATGCACATGAAGCGGATATTCTTGCAACCATGCTCCTTCAGCATCCGGATCGCTGCGGTCGAGGATCCGCCGGTCGCAAGCATGGGATCCACCACGAACACCTCACGCTCGTTGCAGTCCGCCGGCAGCTTGCAGTAATACTCCACCGGCTCCAGCGTTTTCGGATCACGGTACAGCCCGATGTGACCTACCTTTGCAGCCGGGATCATATCCAGCATGCCATCTACCATACCGATTCCTGCACGCAGAATCGGTACCACCGCCAGCTTTTTGCCTGCAAGCTCCTTCACCGTTGTTTTGCAGATGGGCGTCTCGATCTCTACATCCTTCAGCTTCAGATCACGCGTCGCCTCAAAGCACATCAGCTTTGCAATTTCTCCGATAATGGTCCGAAAGTCCTTGGATCCGGTCTCTACTCTGCGGATCACACCAACCTTATGCTGAATAAGCGGATGATCCAGAACGATCACTTTTGACATTTCCTTAGCCCTCCTGTTTAATAATGTCTGCCAACCGGTTCGTCATGAACCAGAGCTGTTCAAAACAAGTTTCATACTCCTCAAGGCTTCCGCCGTAGGGATCGGCCGGATCCTCATCCGCACCGACATATTCCCGCAGGGTGAATACATTCACCGGACTGTGATATTCCGAAAGGATCTTCTCCTTCTGAGCCTCCTGCATGGTGAGAACCAGCGTCCTCTCATCGAAGTCGGCCTCCTCAAGCTGCCGGCTGGTATGCTGCTCCCCCTCTGTGGTGAGCCCCTTCAGATCAAGCACCTGCCAGGCCCTGGGATTGACCGGCTCTTCAAACAGCACGACCAGGCCTCTTGATTCGATCAGGATATCCTCCAACAGCATCCGGTGCTGCATGATTGCTTCCGCCATCGGTGCCATTGCGGTATCTTCTTTATCCACCAGCAGCAGCTTATCGTATCGTTTCACGGCAGGCTCCTTTCCCTCCTGGTTCCCGGCTTTGCGCCGCCTGTTTCGGCAGCTGCACACCCTGTATCGGCACAGCGTCGCCTGTATCGGCAGCTGCACACCCTGCATCGGCACAGCGTCGTCTTATATCGACACTGCCCATGCGCAGTGCCGGACGCTTTTCATATCTCACACAGCGATCACCTGATGCCCGGCCGCCTTGATCAGCCGGTTCATGATCGCCTGCCCCATCTGCGGCGTGTCAAATGCCTCTGAGTAGATACAGTCCACACCCAGCGCGTCAAACTCACGCAGCAGTGCATACAGATGCATGGCGATCGTGATCTCCTCCCTGCGGGAGCCGGCACATCGCACGATTCCCTCCCGGTAACGATCCCGGGTCTCCTCCGCCGCGAGAATGCCCACGCTTCGGCCCTCCATCCGGTCCTGTGCCGCCAGGGCATTGATCTTTTCCGCAACGGCTGCCGGATCCCCCTCCACAATGACCATCCTGGCCTTCGGTGCATAATGGCGGTACTTCATGCCGGGTGCCTTCGGCCGCACGGACGGATCATCGCTGTGCAGCGCTTTATCCAGCTCCACACTCCCCAGCACTTCTTCCAGCATTTCCTGCGAAATATAGCCCGGACGCAGAATGACCGGAACATCCTCGGTCAGGTCCACGATCGTGGACTCCAGTCCGATCCCCACATCTCCGCCGTCAATAATCGCATCGATTCTTCCGTCCAGGTCCTCCCGCACATGGGATGCCTTTGTCGGGCTTGGCCGCCCGGAGGTGTTCGCACTCGGTGCCGCGATAAAGCCTCCGCCGCGGCGGATCAGCTCCAGCGCCACCGGGTGCGACGGCATACGCACCGCTACCGTATCAAGTCCTCCCGTGGTGGCATAGGGCACCACCGCTTTTTTGGGGAGGATCATCGTCAGCGGGCCCGGCCAGAAGGCCTGTGCCAGCTTTTTCCAGGGGCTTTGCTTCCCATAGGAGGCGATCGTGTCCATCGAAGCGACATCTGCAATGTGCACGATCAGCGGATTGTCCGAAGGGCGCCCCTTTGCTTCATAAATGCGCGCGGATGCATGCTCATCCAGCGCGTTTGCCCCAAGGCCGTATACGGTTTCCGTAGGAAAAGCGACCAGGCCGCCTTCCCGCAGAATTCTTCCCGCCGTTTCCATTTCATCCTCATGGATCGCACGGGACATATCAAAATAATAAGTATGCATAATCGATTGAAAAATGAACATCGGGACGCGCCG
>CAMOSN010000057.1 GCA_946624935.1 uncultured Lachnospiraceae bacterium
GGCCGCGCTGCTGGATGTTCAGAGCGTAGTTATCCTGGTTGATCTCACCGATACGAACGGTGCCGTTGCCCAGCTGATCCTTGATCGCTTCATACATGTTGACAGCTGCAACTTCGCCTGCTGCGGTGTTGTCTGTAACAACCGTGCAAACTACAGAGCCTTCCGGAGCATCTGCGATACCGGTATCGAATGCTACGACCGGAACACCTGCGTCAGCTGCTGCCTGCAGAGATTCAAGTACAGAAGAAGTATCGCATGCTGCAAGGCCTACGCCTGCCGGAGCGCCGTTGATAGCACTGTTGAGCATGTTCACCTGGTCAGCGATATCGGACTCAGAAGCCGGGCCCTGTGCAGAATAGGTAACGCCGAGTTCTTCAGCTGCCTGATCCATGCCCTGAAGAGCTGCCTGCCAGTAAGTGGACTGGAAGGATTTCACAACGATCTGGAAATCGTAAGCTTCGTTTGCAGCCAGTCCTTCGAACTGAGCAATACCTTCTGTGGTATCAGAAAGGTTTTCTGCTGCGAATACCGGTGCTGCAATAAGGCTTCCAGCCAGGATAGCACTCATCATTGTTGCCAAAACTTTTTTCTTCATTCTTTTTTCCTCCTTTGAATGATTGAATGAATTTATAAAATCCTCCTCTGTCCGAGGCGATTTCCAAAATAATAATGCGGCTGATATTGCGGCAGTTATTTGATCACTCTTCTCTTCACGATATCGATCATAACTGCGCCGATCAGTACGAGACCGGTGATGATCTGCTGCATGTTGGCGTTGAAACCAATGTAAGGAAGTCCCTGTTTCAGGAAGATAATTACATAAGCACCGAGAACGGTACCGTAGATCGTTCCGTAACCGCCGGAAGCGGAAACACCGCCTACGATGGCACCGCCGATGGCATCCAGTTCCATACCGGCACCGGTACCCGGCTGTACCGTTTTGATAACGGCCGCGTATGCGATGGAAGCAAGTCCGGCGAACAGTCCGCTGACCACATAATCCATTACATGATAGAACTTAACATTGATACCGGAGAGGATAGCCGCTTCCTTATTGGATCCGATGGCAATGGTATACCTTCCGAATCTGGTGTGTGCCAGAACAAACTGCATGATAAGCATCAGCAGAATGACCCAGAGCAGGCCCAGCGGAAGTTTGGTCTTATTCTCCAGCGTGATCTTAAAGATGGAATGGAACCATCCGTTCGGCTGTTTCGCAGTAGGCCACGGAATTGCGAAGGATCCGGTAACAACAGAGCCGAGACCTCTTGTGATCATACAGTTGCAAAGCGTTGCCAGGAAAGGTGGAAGACCCATCACTGCGATCAGAACACCGTTGGCAAGACCAATCAGCGTACCAAAGCCGATGGATACAAGGATCGCCAGTCCGGTGGGGCAGTTGTAGAAACGGATCAGGCAGCCGCCGGCCAGTGCGTAGCAGATCATGCCGGTACCGATGGAAAGATCAACGCCGCCGGTGATCAGCGGAAATGCAACGCCGATGGCCATCAGAGCATAATAGTAGGAAATATCCATCATGCTCAGGAACGTAGTATATTTTCCGAAGTCCGAACTGATCAAACGGAAGATCAGATACAGAGCCACCAGGACGATTCCGACAATGACCTCCTGGGTAAATATTGATTTCTTTTTCGTCATCTTCTCTCCCCCTATTTAATATCGCGCGTTGCCTTGTCCATGATCGCTTCCTGTGTCGCTTCTTCGATCGCGATCTCACCGGTCTTCTTTCCTTCGCACATGACCAGAATACGGTCGCTCATACGAAGGATCTCGGTCATTTCCGAGGAGATCATGATAATGGACTTGCCTTCCGCGGCCAGACGGTTCATCAGCTTGTAGATCTCGTTCTTTGCGCCTACATCGATACCTCTTGTAGGTTCATCAAAGATCAGTATGTCGCAGTTCCTTACCAGCCATTTGGCGATAACGACCTTCTGCTGATTACCGCCGGAGAGGTTGACGACCAGCTCATCCACACTCGGCGTCTTTGTCGCAAGCTCCTGTACGTACTGCTCAGCGACTTTCTTTTCAGCGCCTTTGTTGATGAACAAGCCGCTCATATATTTTTCCAGCGTAGCCATCGTGGAATTCTCCGCGATCGTCTTCTGTACTACGATACCGAAACGTTTGCGGTCCTCCGACAGATAACCGATGCCGTGCTTAACTGCATCCTCAGGGGTATTGATGTTGACCTTTTCACCATTGATATAGATATCTCCGCTCTGCTTCGGATCCGCCCCGAACAGCGCTCTGGCCGTTTCCGTACGTCCTGCACCCATCAGGCCGGAGAAGCCGAGGATCTCTCCCTTATGGAGTTCAAAGCTTACATCCTGTACCATCTTGCCGGCGTTGAGATGCTCGACCTTAAGCACTACCGGAGCTCCCTCCGGAACCATGCTGTGAGTCTTCGGCTCTTCATAGATCACACGGCCTACCATCATGTTGATGATATCTTCCTTTGTACAGTCGTTTGTGATCAGAGTTCCGACATATCCGCCGTCACGCATGACAGTAACACGGTCGGTGATCACCTTGATCTCATCCATTCTGTGGGAGATGTAGATGATGCCCAGGTTCTGGCTGCGCAGATCACGGATGATGCGGAACAGATCCTCGATCTCTTTCTCGGTCAGTGCTGCGGATGGCTCGTCGAAGATAATGACCTTAGCCTTATGAGAGATAGCCTTGGCGATCTCGCACATCTGCTGTTTGCCGACCGTCAGGTCACTCATTTTGGCCCGGGGATCGATGTCGATATGCAGATCATCGAACAGCTTTTTCGATTCGGCGATCATTTTGCGGTCGTCGATCATAATGCCCTTTTTGAACTCACGGCCGATAAAAATATTCTGTGCCACGGTCAGGTCGCCTACCATGTTCAGCTCCTGATGCACGATCACGATACCGGCTTCCTGTGCCTCATGCGTATTATGGAATTCTACTTCTTTTCCTTCATAGGTGATGGTTCCGGAGTCCTTGGTATAGATCCCGGTGAGTACCTTCATCAGCGTGGATTTTCCGGCACCGTTCTCACCCATCAATGCATGCACTTCGCCTTTGCAAAGTTCCAGATCAACATGATCCAGCGCATGAACACCGGGGAAGGATTTGTCGATGCCTTTCATTGTCAAAATAACTTCGCCCATTTTCTCCTTCTCCTTTCCGTCAGTTCTTCCGGCGTCTTGCGGAAACGTCAGCATACACGAATACAATAACGATCAGACCGGTAATGATCATCTGCACTTCTTTGGTCATGCGCAGTGCCATGATTCCTTCCTGCAGAAGAGAGATGACGAATACACCGATCACCGTTCCGCCGATGGACGCCAGACCGCCGGCCATCGAGGTGCCGCCCATTACACATGAAGCGATCGCTTCATTGTTGTATGTATCGCCGAGACCCGGCTGGACCGTTGTGTAGGCGCTTACGAAGAAGATGGCTGCAATTCCTGCCATCAGGCCGCAGATCACATAGGCAAGCATCTGCCATTTGCGTACATTTACACCCGACAGACGGACCGCTTCCTTATTGCTGCCAAGGCAGAGAATATAGCGGCCTGCCTTCGTATTGTTCATAACGATGTAAAGGATCACGACCGCGACTGCGAAAATGATCAGACCAGTGGGAACTCCTCCGACCTTTACCAGAGAGCGGAACCAGCCTTTTCCGGTCGGATCATTGGCCTGGGGCCAGCTGACGGACTGGGTCTTCGTAAACACGGAACCAAGACCTTTTGCAATGTTCATCGTCGCCATGGATACGATAAAAGGCGGAACTCCGACGTAAGCTACCAGATAGCCGTTGAACATACCGAAGCAGAAGCCGATCACGATGCTCATCAGAAGTGAGACCGCTACGGGAGCTCCATAGGTGTTCAGCGTATATCCGGACATCAGAGCACAGCAGAACATGACCGGGCCGATCGAGAAATCAATACCGCCGGTGGCAATGACAAAGGTTACGCCCAGGGCAAGGAACCCCAGAAAATAAACATAGTTCAGGATACTCATGATCCTGGCCATGCCGGCAAAACCGGGAATCACCAGTGAGAATGCCAGATACATCAGTATCAGGATGCAGAACAGGATGATCCGGTTAAAGCCCAGTTTTTTGACTATTGGATTTTGCTTGATCTTTTCCAAAACGTTTTTCCTCCCGCCTTTCCGTTTTCCGCCTTAAATGCCGTAATCGGCGCTTTGCTGACGGCAGCCGCTTCTAATACGGCAGTCTGCTGCTATTTCGCAGCTGACTGGTGGAATCCACACAGCATACTTATGTAATTCCGCCAAAGGTCATTATTTCATACTATATGGTTTTTGTCAATCCACCATTTCATTGTATAATATGCACAAAGCAGTCTTTGCAAAGAGCTCTTGCTGTATGTTGTACGCATCGGCCGGCAGATGCTGCCAGGTCCCCTTCAGGAACGGTGTTCCTCACGATATTTCGCCAGCAGTGTCCTGCCTGAAGGCATCTCGGTGATGAATTCATCCTGAATCGCTGCTGTCCAGAACCGCATTTCATGTTCCAGCCCAAACCTTCCGGCCACGCCTTCGGTCATTTGCCACACATCTCTGGCCATCTGGTTTTTCCGGTCTTTCTCGCCCGAGCTGAGAAGACCGAAAAGCGTCCTGCGGTATTCCGGATTCTGACACGTCTTCAGATACCTGCGGGCAGCATTGCGAATCTCATAATAATATGCATTCTCTCCTGCCTCGCCGCAGGCAAGTGCTTCCTCCTGTCCGAAGGAATGCAGCGCTTCAAGCACCTCCTTCTGAGCTGTCCGCCGTCTCATCAGTCGCACTGAATACAGTTCCGCCAGATTCACGCACTGCCACAGCATCCGGTCTGCCAGTCCTTTTGGATTTTTCGGATCCACGTGCCGACGCTCCCAGAGCATACCGCGGAGCATCGTCACTGTGTCATTTGCTTCTTTCGACAGGTCATTCCAGATCTCCCGCCGGCGCTCCGGCTCTGTCTCCAAATAGTACGTTTCCCAGCCTTCATCTATCCTGTACATCAGTTCTCCTCATCATGCTGAACGAATGGGCCGTATCCCCGTTACTTCTGTTTTTCAAACACCTCGATCTCAACTCCGTTCGGATCTGTCAGAAGAACATTACTTCGTTCCAGACGTTCCACGAAAGAAGGTTCTTTGGTCACCTGCGCGCCGTATTCCCGACATTTATGCATTAACTCTTCCAGTGAATCCACTTCCAGGCAAAAATGCCTGTACATACCGACATGGGTAACCGCAGCCGCTGACGGCTGATCTTTCTCTGAATAATCGATCAGTTCCAGACGGACTCCTCCCGGGAGTGCATAATAGGTCAGCGTATGATCCCCCATGTCAATGAACCCGCAGAAAGTAAGCCCGAAAATGTTCTCATAAAAAGCCTTTGAGGCCTCCAGATCCGTTACATTGACCGTGATATGGTCCAACCCGGTGATCTTCATCTTTTCCTTCCTCCGTGTCCTGTGCGTTTTCTTTTTCCGCTGTCTCTGATCAGCAGTCCGTGCAGGATGTGATCACCCCGTCCTCATCCCACAGATCATGCCAGTCCTTCGCTCCCGGCCACAGGAATACATGGCCCTTCACGAGGCGGTTTCCTCTTTCAAGAGTTGCGATGACAGCCATCTCTTCATCCGTAAGTTTCTCAGTCACGGTCGCTTCCAGATTTGCCTCATAATTGTGCATGGAGAACGGGATCGGAAGCACCCCTCTTCCCAGTGCCCACTTCAGGCAGATGATCGCCGGATGCACACCGTGCGCCGCTGCGATCTCTTTCAGTTCGGGCATCTGCATATCCACATAGTCGTCCGGCTCAATATCGCGTTCCGGACGTCTCGGAGATCCGAGCGGCATATAACCGATGGAAAGGATATCCTGCTTATTGAGGTATTCCAGAAGTTCCTGCTCCTGGAAGCAGGGATGCATCTCTGATTCGCAGGCTGCCGGTTTGATGCGCAGCTTACCGAGGACCGCGTCCAGTTTCGGGATCGTCATATTAGAGATACCGATATGCTTTACCAGCCCCTGATCCACCAGATCCTCGATCTGACGATATGTGTCCACAAATTCTTCTACCGAGAAGGGTTTGGAATCCGGATTACGAGAATCTGCATCACAGAAAGGCGCATGGTAGTTCGGGAACGGCCAGTGGATAAAAAGCATGTCCAGATAATCACACTGCAGATCTGCTATGCTCTTCTTACAGGAAGCAGCAACATCCCTGTGCATGTCATTCCAGACTTTGGACATGATGAACAGATCCTCACGCTTTACGATTCCTTCATCAAAAGCCTTACGGAATTCAACGCCGATCTGTGCCTCATTCCCATAGCAGGCAGCGCAGTCAAAAAGCCGGTAACCGCACCGCAGTCCTCCCGCCACTGCCGCGGCCACCTCCTCGGCGCTGCAGCGGTCGGATCCAAAGGTTCCCATGCCCAGGCAGGGGATCTTGCTTCCGTCATTCAAAGTAAAGGACGGAACGGTTTTCGGATCAGTCATTGTTCATACCTCCTTCTTTTGTAATCTGGTTCTTTTCATAGTTCTATTTCAGTCCGTCTGGCGTTTTTTCCGGTTCTCTTTCGGTCGCCTGACGTTTCTTCCGTTTCTCTTTCGGCCGCCTGACGTTTTTTGCTTCCGTTCCCGGCTTTCCCGACGATGTCACTGCGTTTTCCCGTCCGCTTCGCTGCCGGGCGTGCTCACGCCGCTGTATACGGATCGGAAAGCTCCCGCACGGATTCCCCCGGCGCGATTCCGGCGTAGATACTGATCCTGCGGGGCGGCGTGTCCATCCCTCCATCCACACGGGCAAGCAGAAGGCGTACGCTTTCCTGGCACATTTCCTCCATCGGCTGCGCCACCAAAGTCATTCTGGGGCGCACCACCAGCGCAAGCGTAAGCTCATCAAAGCCGATCAGCGAAAAATCCTCCGGACATCGGCATCCTCCCTCATTCATGGCCATGACGACCCCGAGGCTCACCTCGTAATTCGTCATAAACACTGCCGTGGGCGGATCCTCCAGCGCCATCAGCTTCTTCATGCCCTCGTAGCCCAGCTGCGTGGAATGCATGGGACCGGAGAAAATATATTCCTCACGCACCGTCAGGCCGCGCGCACGCATGGCATCCAGATATCCCAGGAACCGTTCGTATCCAGTATACTCCTCGGAATGGATCGCCGCGATCCGGACGTGGCCGTGCAGGGCAAGCTCCTCCACTGCCCGTCTGGCGGCCTCCCGGTTATCGATCGTGATACAGTCGCAGCTGCTCCCCGGCATCTCCCGGTCCAGAAGCACCACAGGAATGTGCGCGCGCTTTGCGCTCTCCAAGTTCTCCGAATCCCTGCCCACGGGAAGCAGCAGAATTCCATCCACCTTTTTATCCACGCAGAACCGGATATTCTTCTCCTCCAGACCGGGGTCATGCGCTGAGTCACAGATCATCATGCTGTATCCGCTGCGACGCAGCAGCTCTCCGGTGTAGCGCAGCAGTATCCCGCTGAACTGACTGGCAATGTCGTTGACCACAAAGCCGATCGTCCGCGTCTTTTTCGTGATCAGCGCCCGCGCCATCTCATTCGGCCGGTAATCCAGCTTCCGGATCGCCGCCTCGATCTTCTCGCGGTTCTCGGTCCGTACATTTCCCCCGTTCAGGTACTTCGAGATCGTCGACAGTGCAAGACCGGTCTCTGTCTTAATGTCCTTGATCGTTGATGCCATCATTCTCCCCCGGTTTGCTCCTTGATGCACAGACTGTCTGGTTACACATACCTTACCGTTCGGAGTCTACCAGAATCTTGCCCTTCACGGTCCCCGGCGTCTTGAACCATTCAAACGCCTGGGCCATCTCCGAGAGAGGAACGATCTTATAAATGAAAGAATCATCAAATTTCAACTGCCCGTTTCCGAAATAGTGCGCCGTGAGCGCCCATTCATGTCCCGGGAACGGAGCGGAATAACTCATCCAGGAACCGGTCAGGGTAAACTCCTTGCGGTTCATCATCTCCCACTCATCCACGGTAAAGGAAAGCTCTCTGGTGGGCGTGCCGATAAAGCATACACCAGCCTTATTCCCGGCCAGCTTAAAGGCCATCTTCATCGTAATGGTATTTCCGGCCGTTTCGTAAACATAGTCGAAGCCGCGGCCGTTCGTCAGTGTCTTCACCTGTTCCTCAAAATCAGCGTCCAGCGTATTTACGCCGGCGTCCGCGCCAAGACGCAGCGCCAGATCCAGACGCTCTTTGACGATATCAAACACGACCACCTTCGAAGCACCGAAGATCTTCGCCCATTGCATGGTCATCATGCCGATCGTGCCGCCGCCGAGGATCGCAACGGTATGTCCGCCCTTGTAGCCGGTCCGCTCCAGGCCGTGCAGCGCTACCGTCGCCGGCTCAAAGAAGGCGCCCTGCTCGAAGCTTACGCTGTCGTCGAACCGGACCGCATTCTGCTCGGGAACGACCACATACTCGGCAAAGCTTCCCTGCTGTCTGGAGCCGATAAAGCTGTAGTGCTTGCACAGAGAATAATTGCCCTTCTGGCAGTCCTCACATTTCATGCAGGGAACCAGCGGAATACCGGCGACCCGGTCACCCTTTTTGAGGGTCTTCACATCGGGGGCCGCTTCCTCTACCACGCCTGAAAATTCATGTCCCAGAATGTTCGGATAAAAATGACAGGCATCCCCGTTTACTCTCGGAATATCCGAGCCGCAGATCCCGGTATATTTTACCTTCACCCGCACCGTTCCCGGCAGCAGCTCCGGAACCGGAACCTCCTCGTAACGAAGATCCTCGCGCGCATGCACCACTCCGGCTTTCATCATCTGTGTCATTCTTTTTCTCCTCCCGGCCTTAAATCCGTTCTCTTTATTGATCCTGTCGAACCCGTCCGGCCCGGCAGCTTTCCTGAATATTATTACTATTTATCGTTCCGAAGAAACATTCTTCCGACGGTTCTTTCTCCCGTCGCACACCCATTCCGGGCTGCAGACGGTCTTCTTCAGGCCCCGTGCATGCGGTCCTTCAGATCCGCATAGAGTCCGCGGTAAATGGCATATGCCCGGTCGTACGCTTCTTTCTGTTCCGGATTCGGCTCATGCCTTCGCGTCTCTCGCACCGTCAGCGCGACCGCTTCCTCGTAGCTGGCGTAGAGGCCGCACCGTACACCCGCGAGCATCGCCGCACCGAGTGTCGTGGCTTCATCTGCATAGGGCACTACGATCGGTTTGCCTGTGACATCGGCCTTGATCTGCGTCCACAGCAGAGAATTAGCGCTTCCGCCCACCGCGCGCATCACCTCAACGTCGGCCCCCGCTTCGCTGGCGACCTCGAGATTATGCCGCAGAGAATAGGCAACACCTTCCATACACGCCCGTACGAAATGCCCCTTGCTCTTCGAAAAATCCAGCCCGTAGAAAACGCCCTTCGCATCGGGATCCCAGATCGGGGTACGTTCCCCTGACATATAAGGAAGAAATACCAGTCCGTCACAGCCGGGTGCGACCTTTTCCGCCTGATCGGTCAGCTGCACCAGGGAGGACTTCCCCGTCTCCCCTGCGATGCTGCGCTCATAGGCTCCGAATTCTTTTTCGAACCAGCGCATGACCCCGCCGCCGCCGACTGTACCGCCCTGCAGGATCCATTTTCCGGGAACCGCGTGGAAGCTCATGATCAGCCTCGGATCGGCCTTGTAGGTGTCCAGGCAGATACTCATCCCGCCGGCCTGACCCCCCTGCTCCTGGGTCTCGCCGTTTCGGAGTACGCCGGCGCCAAGCGTCCCGCAGGCTGCGTCCAGCCCGCCCGCCACGACCGGTGTTCCCTCCAAAAGTCCACTCAGGGCTGCCGCTTCGGCCGTTACCGTTCCGGCGATCTCATCACACTGCAGGATGGGCGGAAGGAAGGATTCCTCAATCCCGAATGCCCGCATCATCTGCGAATCCCAGCAGCCATGGCGCATATCAAAGCAATGCCAGCCGTATCCCTGGGATACATCCTGCGTCACCTCGCCCGTAAGCTTATACACCAGAAAGCTGTTGGACTGCAGAATCTTGTCGATCCTGCTGTACAGCTCGGGCATTTCCTCCCGGTACCACAGAACCTTTCCGGTCGTATATGAGGGCAGCAGCGGATTCCCGCACACTTCAAAAATAGCGTCCTTTCCGATACGCGCGCCTGCCTCCTCGCACTGTTTTTTTGCTCTCTGATCCATCCAGATCGGTGTGGGATACAGGACCTTCCCGTCCCGGTCGATCGGGATCGCCGACCAGCTCTGCCCGTCAATTCCGATGCATGCAATGTCGGAAGGCGACACCTTCCCGTTGTTCCATATGGTGTTCAGCGCATTGCAGACGCCCTTCCACCATTCCTCCGGATCCTGCTGGGCCCACCCCGGATGGGGGTAATACACCGGATACGCGCTCCCGGCCGAATCCACCACGCTGCCCTGACGGTCAAATACAGCCGTTTTGCACGAGCTTGTTCCCAGGTCAATGGCAAGCAGATATTGTTTCTTCATACCGTTCTCCTGTTCTGTGCCTTGCGGACTTTGTTAAAACAGCTGCTCCTGCCTTGTTCCGTACAGATATTCATCGATCGTATTTGCGACGCGGTCCATCACCAGCGCTTCGGGCCGGTTCTCAAGCTGCCCCTCCCGCACCTTCGTGTACTGGATCGGCATAAACTGGCTGAGCAGATTGAGCGGAACGCCTCCGGCAAAGTTGGCAAACAGAGTGTGCATTGCCTCTTCCACCTCAGGCACCGGCAGATAATACCGGCAGCGGTCGGAGAAGGAATATTTCCGCTTCAGCGCGATCTCCTCCGGTGTGCCGTGATAATGCTTCTGATAATGCTTCGGATCCTTCTGCATCGCTGCATCGAGCGCTTCCATAAAATGGCTCTGCTTCTCCGGCGCATGCGCGAAATATTCCTTTTCCGCAAAGGCCAGGGCAAACAGCCCTTCACGCAGCGCAAGTGTCAGCCCCGGGCCGACCTTCAGGATTCCCACGCCGTCCTCCACCAGCTCGCGCAGGTGAATCTTCGTCTGGTAATCGGTGGAATGGCCTTCGAACATCAGGGCCGGATATTCCCGGATGGCCGCCATCAGATGCGCCGCCTTTGCACGGTCATATTCGGTGCAGCCTGCATCCTTCTCCTCTACGCCGGGCTGAACCACCACGCCGATCACATATTTCCAGGCGTCCTCAAGGCCCTCCGCCAGGAAAGCCTGATGGAACGCTTCCACAGTCGCGCGGAAGTCCTCCGGCCTGGTCACCTGCACACCGGTGTCCACGGCAGCCTGTGAGCCCCCGGGGATCGGGACCTCGCTGCCCACAATATACACCGGATGTACCGCATCCGGGTTCTTTTCCTTTAAATGGTGCCAGGCGTCTTCTGCCACCTTCGCCAGATGCGCACCCCTGCGTGCGATCACCTCATCCGAAAGGCGGGTATCCGGATCGTCGCTGGCCACCTTCATACTGGTATCGATATGAATCTTTGTAAAGCCGGCTTCCACATACTGGCGGATCAGCTCCGAGGATTCCGCCATTGCCTTCTCCTCCCCGTAATGCGCAAAGGTCAGCGGTCCGAGATGATCGCCTCCAAGGACGATCCGGTCCATCGGCAGACCCGTCCTCTTTGCAAGTTCCACGATCATATCCATAAATTGTGCCGGTTTCATGCCGGTGTATCCACCGTACTGATCCACCTGGTTGGCGGTAGCTTCAATCAGGAGCGGGGTATTCGTTGCCACCGCATGACGCATGCACGCCTCCAGCACAAGTGCGTTGCCGGTGCAGGCAGAGTAAATTCCTACCGCACGTCCTTCCTTCTGAGCCTTTAATACATCCAGCATTATATTTCCCATGGGTAAGCCTCCTGTTTCGTCATTGATGTTGTTGTAATTGTTATAACACAGCGCGAAACGTTTCGTCAAGCCTCAAGACTGCATTAGCGAACATTTAACATTCTACCGAAAGACTGTTCTGCAAAACGTTACATCTGCCTGCCGCCATATGCCCGCCCATTCAAAAAAGGAACCCGGTTGGCAAACCGAATTCCTTTTTTGACAAATTGAATCATGATCTCCTTGCTGTTTCAAAGATCAGCCATACAACTTATTAAGCCTGTGAACCTGATCCTCTACATAATTCATACGGACCTTCATATCTTCCCATTCTTCTCTGCTTGCAAGAACCAGATCCAGTTTCCGCTTCAATTCATAGTGACCCTCAGCTATGATTTTGATCCGATGAAGCAATTCGTTCTCAATGGTAAGGCGGATATCCCTCTGCCCCTCTTCAAGTCTGGAAGTCCTCACCTTCAGGTCCTGAACATCCTCCTTCAGCCCGGAGACATCCTCCTTCAGCCCGGAGACATCCTCCTTCAGCCCGGAGACATCCGTCTTCAACACGGAGACATCCTCCTTCAGCCCGGAGACATCCGTCTTCAACACGGAGACATCCTCCTTCAGCCCGGAGACATCCGTCTTCAATACGGAGACATCTCCCTCGATCCGGTCAAGACGCTGAATGATAGGGGCATTCGAACGTTCCATGATTTCAGATATCATTTGCAGGTCTTTCTGTTCCAGCATGACAGGCACCTCCTCTACTGCATCATCCGTTATGCTGTAGATGATATCATATTGTATCTGATTACGCAAGCAAATATTTTAGAATGATTCACGATTTCAACTACATACTTTGTGTAATGTTCTCTGCCAGCTGCTCAAGCTGCATCCGCTGTTCTTCCTTTACGGAGGATTTCAGAGTAACTCCTTCCTCCAGAATGTTCATCTTTTTGCAGCCCTCGAGGATCTGCCGCATCAGCTTACCGCTGGCCGGCGCCCAGCTGCCGTTCTCCACGATCGCCACGGTACGGTTCTGAATATTGTGCGCCGCAAGGTCATTCAGGAATTCTTCCATCTTCACGAAGATGCCTGCATTGTATGTGGTGGAGGCGGCGACAAGATGGCTGTATTTGAACACCGCGCTGATCACGTCGCTTGCAGGAGTCACAGAAACGTCAAACACGCGGACTTTCACGCCTCTTTCCCGAAGAGCGCAGGAAAGGATCTCCATCGCATTCGCCGTGTGTCCATATACAGATGCATAAGCGATCACAACGCCCTTTTCCTCCGGCTGATAGCTGCTCCACAGCTGGTATTTTTCCAGATACCAGCCGATATTCTCTCTCCAGACAAAGCCGTGCAGCGGGCAGATCATAGCGATATCAAGTGCTCCGGCCTTTTTCAGGACAGCCTGAACCTGCGGGCCGTATTTCCCGACAATGTTGGTATAGTACCGGCGCGCTTCATCCAGATAATCCCGCTCAAAGTCGACCTCATCCGCAAAGATCGCACCGTCAAGTGCACCAAAGGTGCCGAAGGCATCCGCGGAAAACAGAATGTGATCGGTCGTGTCATAGCTCAGCATGACCTCAGGCCAGTGCACCATCGGTGCATTCACAAAGGTAAAGCTGTGAGTGCCGGAGGAGAACGTGTCGTTTTCCTTCACGATCACGGCGCGGCTGTCCACATCGAAGGCAAAGAACTGCTTCATCATATTTGCTGTCTTTGCATTGCACACGATCTTTACATCCGGATAGCGAAGGATCAGTCCGCCCAGTGTTGCCGAGTGATCCGGCTCCATATGATGTACGATCACATAGTCAAGGCCTCTTCCCTGCAGAAGCTGCTCCAGATTTTCGAAAAACACCTCCTGCACCGCAGCATCCACTGTATCAAACAGGACCGTCTTCTCATCCAGCAGCAGATAAGCGTTATAGGATACTCCGCCCGGTACGCTGTAAACGCCCTCAAACATGGAAAGGCGCCGGTCGTTGGATCCGATCCAGTAAAGGTCCTTCGTCACTTTTCTATAGCAGTACATGTTTTATCCTCCTTCTTTTTCGCTGCCCACATTATAGCATTCCTTTCTTCAGGCGTCCATGATAAGATCCCGGGGCATTCCGGAAGTTTCTCCCACCCGAAATACACGGACAGTGAAATGAGATGCACTTCGGATGGAAAGTATGCCTGACGAAAAGTCTATCAAAAAATCCCGGAAAGCGTTATGCTTTCCGGGATCCATTTTACAAATTCAGATATGGGCTGCCGATTACTCAATGATGGAGGTAACACGGCCGGAACCTACGGTACGTCCGCCTTCACGGATAGCGAAGGTAAGACCCTGCTCCATAGCTACCGGATGGATCAGCTCGATGGTCATCTCAACGTGGTCACCAGGCATGCACATCTCGGTGCCTTCCGGAAGGGTGATCAGACCGGTAACGTCAGTTGTTCTGAAATAGAACTGCGGACGATAGTTGTTGAAGAACGGAGTATGACGTCCACCTTCTTCTTTGGTCAGAACGTAAACCTGAGCGTTGAATTTGTGATGGCACTTAACACTGCCGGGTTTAACCAGAACCTGTCCACGCTGGATTTCTTCTCTTTTGATACCACGAAGCAGAGCACCGATGTTGTCACCTGCCTGAGCTTCGTCAAGCAGTTTACGGAACATCTCGATACCGGTAACGGTAGTCTTCTGCGGCTCTTCCTTGATACCAACGATCTCAACTTCCTCATTCAGATGAAGAACGCCACGCTCCACACGGCCGGTAGCAACGGTACCACGACCAGTGATGGTGAATACGTCCTCAACCG
>CAMOSN010000058.1 GCA_946624935.1 uncultured Lachnospiraceae bacterium
CGAGGAAAAACATATACGATTACGCCTTCCCTTCACTCAGCTTCTCAAGCTGCTCCCTGTCGGCGATCCGGTAGTGGATCTTTCGCTTTTCGAGGATCCCGCGCTCCACGAAGGTCTTCATGGTGTTTTCCAGGTGCCGGTAGGAGACCCCGAGGCTTTCGGCCATGAGCACCTTGGTGAGCCGGATCCAGCCGTCTGTCTCCTGCTGAAGGATAAATGCGGCCAGTCTGTTTTCGAGGGGATAGCCGTGGACCATCATCAGCTTTCCGGCGGCTTCCCGTTCTTTTTCACCGAGGATGAGACACAGATTTCTTAGAAAAATCGTATCGGAGAGGAGGATCTCCCTGCACTGATCGACAGGGATCGCTATCAGATCGGTGTTTTCCAGCACTTTTACGGACATTGCGCTGGGCTGCTGGCGAAGCAGCTCCATTTCTCCAATGAGACTGTACGGGTAGATGGTGCGCAGGATCACATTTCTGCCGCTTGGAAGCAGGTGGCTGACGGAGCATCGTCCGCGGATCAGCAGAAACAGATAATGTGCCGGATCGCCTTCCCGGATCAGATGTTCTCCGGCTGAGGCGTGAAGTACAAGCGCATATGGATCTATTGACTTCGGAAAGAGACTGCGGTACTGGAGGGAGGACAGTGCACCGGAGATGACGGAAGGATTGTTTTCTGTTTTCATGACAGGCTCCTGATAAATGTTTTGTTGAAAAATAGGAAATAGTGCGTATTTTCCGCTTTCGTCAGATAGTATAATGCAGACAGATAAAGAAGACAACAGGCAAGTGAAAGGAGTAGTTCATGGAGAAGATCAGGATGATTCTTGACTGCGATACAGGACATGATGATGCGATCGCGCTGATGCTGGCTGCGGCGCACCCGCAGATTGAGCTTGTAGGGGTGACGGTGGTTGCCGGGAACCAGACGTTGGATCATACGCTGGAAAATACGCTGAATGTCTGCTCGCACCTGGGAATTGATGTTCCGGTCTATCGGGGATGTGATCTTCCGCTGGTACGGGAGCAGCTGGTGGCAGGGGATATTCACGGGAAGACGGGACTCGATGGTCCGGTTTTCGGACCGTGTACGATGCAGGCGCAGAAGGAGCATGCAGTCCATTTTCTGATTCGTACGCTTATGGAATCGGACGGGGATATTACGCTGGTTCCGACCGCGCCGCTGACGAATATTGCAATGGCTATGCGTCTGGAGCCGAAGATCATTCCGAAGATCCGCCGGATCTCTCTGATGGGAGGGGCTGTAGGGATGGGAAATGCATCTCCGGCTGCTGAGTTCAATATCCTGGCGGATCCGGAGGCGGCGCACATTGTTTTTACGTCCGGAGTACCGATCAATATGATGGGACTTGACCTGACGAATCAGGTGCTGGCTGACATGCAGATTATTGAGCGGATGGAAGCAATCGGCAATAAGGCCGGAAAGCTGTTCGGGGATATGATGCGCTTTACGTTCCATACCCAGAAGATCAATGGCCTGGAAGCGGGCCCGGTGCATGATGTCACGGCGGTGGCGTATCTGGTTGCACCGCAGATTTTTACAATGCAGCCGATGGCAGTTTCGATTGACCTCAGTCACGGCCTCTGCTATGGAAGAACGGTCTGTGATGTGAATGGGAGGACAGGAGATGACCGGAATATCCTTGTGGGACTGGGGACAGATCTGGAAGCATTCTGGAATATCGTGGAGGAGGCTCTTCGTTTACTTCCCTGATACGCGAGGTAATTCCTTTCATTTATAGATGCCATAATATAAATGCCATAATATAAATGCCATAATTAAATGCTGTATATACAAATGCCGCATGCGTCCCCTTTTTGTCCACTGGGAAAATGCATAAAAGTCGGGGAATGTCCGGGAAGTTTGCTGTTGAAAAATATGCTGGTGGAATTGACATTTTATACAAAAAAAGGTATCTTTAATAGTGGAAGCAAAGCGTGATGCCAGACGTGTTTTACGCTTTTGTTTGTATTCATCAATGCTAAGGAGGACTAGCTATGAAGAAACTGATTGCTGCCACATTGCTTGCAGGACTTTGCATCGTTCCGGCCACCATGGCGATGGCGGAAGAGCCCATCAAGGTCTGCATCGTTTACACCGGTAATCTTGGTGACAAGAGCTATAACGATTCCTGTCATGCAGGCGCTGAGAAAGCGGTTGAGGATTTCGGGATCGAGCTGAAGGAGCTTGAGGGCGGAACGGCTGATGAGTGGAAGGCCAATCTGCTGGGCGCATGTGAAGAGGGATATGACCTGATCATCGGTGCTTCTTCCAACATTGCTGACTATATTACTGAGTACGGCCCCGAGTATCCGGATACCAAGTTTGCCGTAATCGACACCACCGTTGATCTGCCGAATGTTGAGTCTATCAGCTTTGCTCAGAACCAGGGTTCCTTCCTGGCCGGTGCAGCAGCAGCGCTGTTCACACAGAAGACCGACATTGAAGGCGTAAATGAAGACCACATCATCGGCTGGGTCGGCGGTATGGATATTCCTGTACTGCATGACTTCTACACCGGCTATGAGCAGGGTGCGAAGTACGTGGATCCGGACGTGCAGATTCTTCAGGCATTCGCAGGTGAATGGCAGAACCCGCTGAAGGGCAAAGAGCTGACACTGGCACAGTACGACCAGGGCGCTGACATCGTTATGAATGTTGCTTCCGGTACCGGCGCAGGCGTTCTGGAAGGCGCAGCAGAAACCGGCAAGTATGCAATCGGTGTTGACCTGAACCAGGATAATGACCAGCCGGGCAGCGTGCTTACCTCCATGGTGAAGCGTGTTGACAATGCCTGCTACCTGGTAATCCAGTCTGTTGTTGACGGTACCTTCGAGGGCGGCTCCACCCAGTATCTTGATCTGGCAGTAGGCGGCGTTTCCCTGACCGATTTCTCCGTTATGAGAGAAGCTCTGGGCGATGCATTCCCGGAGGATATCGTAGAGCAGATCGACGAGCTGACCGAGAAGATCATCTCCGGCGAGATCGTTGTTGAGAACTACGAAGGTTTCGGACCGCAGGAATAATCGGATCCCCCTGAGGAAAAGCGCAGGATGTGATCCTGTATAGAAAAAAGAACAGGGATCCTTACCGGGATCCCTGTTTTACTACAGTACAGCATGTTGCGGCGCGGGAGTATTTATAATGTTACGTAATAACACATCACTGAGGACGAACCTATGAGTGAATATGTAGTGGAAATGAAGGACATCATCAAGACCTTCGGACAGGTGCAGGCGGTCAAGAACGGCCAGTTCAACCTGCGTAAAGGCGAGATCCATTCGCTGATCGGTGAAAACGGTGCCGGAAAGTCTACGATGATGAAGCTGCTCTACGGGATGTATCCCATCAACAGCGGTGAGATCATTATCAAAGGGGAGCGGATGGGAGAAATCACGCCGATGATGGCCATCGAGCGTGGTATTGGCATGGTTCATCAGGAATTCATGCTGGTGAGTGAACTGACGGTTTTGGAAAATATCATCCTGGGCTTTGAACCGAGGAAGGGCCTGCGCCTGGATCTGGACAAGGCCAGAGCGGATGTGCGTAAATATATCGAAGAATATCAGATGGACGTCCAGCTGGACAAGCGGATCAGCCAGATTTCCGTGGGTGAAGCGCAGAGGGTCGAAATCATTAAAACACTGATGCGCGGTGCGGATGTTATTATTCTGGACGAACCGACAGCCGTGCTGACACCGCAGGAGGCGGAGCGCCTGTTCGAGATCCTGGAAAATCTGAAAAGCAGCGGGAAATCCATCGTGTTTATTTCCCATAAGCTGAATGAGGTGATGCAGATCTCTGACCGGATCTCCGTCATGCGTCAGGGACAGTATATGGGTACGGTCAACAAATCCGAAACCTCTCCTCTGGACTTGACGAAACGGATGATCGGCCGTGAGGTGTTCCTGAATATTGAGAAGGATTACGGAAAGGTCGGCGAGAAGATCCTGGACGTGCAGGATGTGTGGGTATCCAGTAATAAAGAAACATCCAAGATCCGCGGGATGTCGCTGTCCGTACGCGCCGGTGAGATCGTCGGCGTGGCCGGGATCGACGGCAACGGGCAGAGTGAGCTTGTTGAGGCGATCACCGGACTTCGGAAGGTGGAAAAAGGAAAAGTGATCGTGTGCGGGAAGGATGTGACCAACAAGAGCGTGAAGGTGATCCGGGGCGCCGGCATGGCACACATTCCCGAGGACCGCAACCGTATGGGCCTCGACCGTGCGATGTCGATCCGCGACAATCTGGTGACCGTACGCGTGGATGAGGCTCCCTTCTCAAAGCACGGGATCCTGCAGCTTTCTGCCCAGGATGCCTATTCGGAGCAGATGGTGAAGGAGTTTGATATCCGTCCGACGGATTATCATCTGCCGACGTCCTCCCTGTCCGGCGGCAATGCGCAGAAGGTTGTTGTGGCCAGAGAGGTGTCCATGAAGAAGCAGCTGCTGATCGCTTCCCAGCCGACCCGCGGCGTGGATATCGGCGCAATCGAACAGATCCGGAACACGCTGGAAAAAGCCAAGAAGGAAGGCTCCGGGGTACTGCTGGTATCGGCGGAGCTGGAGGAGATCATTTCCCTGTCCGACCGCATTATCGTTATTCACGAAGGAAAGATCACTGGTGAAATGATGGCCAGCGAAGCAAATGAGAACAATCTGGGCCTGCTGATGATGGGTGGAGCGAAAGGAGGTGCCGAGCACGCATGAAATCCGTAAAAGACGGCATTGTACGTATTCTTCTTACGATGGTCCTTGCGCTGCTGATTGGCGCAGTCCTGATCCTGGCGATCGGTGAGAATCCGATCAGTGCTTACCGGGCCCTGCTCAAGGGAGCCTTTGTCGGTAAGCTCAGTCTTGGTACAACCCTTGCCAGCTTTACCCCGCTGCTGCTCACCTCCATGGCGTTTGTGGTGGCTGCACAGGCAGGCGCGTTCAACGTCGGTGTAGAGGGTGAGGTGTTTCTGGGCGGTATTACGGCGGCCTATATCGGTTATCAGTGGGATTTCCTGCCTGCGCCGCTTCTGATGATCGCCTGTTTTGCGGGGGCAATGGTCGTGACCGCCCTGTGGGCCTTCATTCCTGCCTGGCTTAAGGCATATTACAATGTCAGCGAAGTCTGTACGACGATCCTGATGAACTCCGTAGCACTTTATATCACCTCGTATCTGGTCAGCGGACCGATGAGCGCCGGGTCAGCCAATCCGCAGTCGCCGCCTGTACTGGTGAAGTTAAAACAGTTCATGCGCCCATCCAGTGTGAATGTTGGTATTTTTCTTGCCATTGCAGTGGTACTGCTGGTGATCTTCATGCTGTACCGCACCAGCATGGGATATAAATTCCGGCTGGTGGGAACCAATCCGGCATTTGCTGATTTTACCGGAATCAATTCAAAGCATGTGTTTATCAAAGCCATGATGGTTTCCGGTATGATCGGCGGTATTGCGGGAACCATCGAAGTGCTTGGTGTATACGGATATTTCCTGAACAATTTCGCAACCGGTCTGGGCTCCAACGGAATGCTGGCAGCGCTGATCGTGAAAAGCAACGTGGTTGCAACGCCGTTTATGGCATTTTTCCTCGCAGTGCTCAAGTCCGGTGCCATGGGCATGCAGCAGGCAACGGGTGTACCCAAGGGCCTGGTGGATACGATCACGGCAGTGTTCATTATTATTGCGACCATGGAAACACTGTTTGATTTCCTGAAGCGCAGGAAATCCGATGAAACCAAAATCGAGCTGAAGGACTTTGGTGTCAGCGCTTCTTCTGCAAATTCCGCAGCTGCGGGGACAGACGGGAAACGCCCGGCTGATCAGAAAGGAGGTAAATCATGAGTTTCTTTTCCATTATGAGTAAAGTGCTGAACCTCTCACTGATCTATGCCTCTTTCCGTGCGGCCACTCCGATCATCTACGCGGCACTTTGTGCATCGGTTACGCAGCAGGCGAATATTCTGAACATCGGTACAGAGGGTATTATGCTGATCGGTGCATTTACAGCTGTCACAGTCAGCTATTTTACCGGCAGCTGGATCCTTGGGGTACTGTGTGCGATGCTGGCAGGCGTGGTGATCGCGCTGATCATGGCGGTAGGCCACATCAAATTCGGCGCGGACATCTGCGGTATCGGTATGGGAATCAACATGCTGGCACTGGCCATCACGAAATTCCTGCTGAAGGCGATCTATGATGTGAACGGTGCGTTTTCCAGTCCGCAGATCAAGGTCATCCCCAAGGTGAGCATTCCCTTCCTGGACAATGTTCCGGTGATTGGAACACTGCTGAACAACTGGAGCCTTACAGAATGGTTTGCTATTATCCTGATCATCGTGCTTCAATTCTTCATATTCAAGACGGTGTGGGGCCTGCGTCTGCGTGCAGTCGGACAGTTCCCGGAGGCGGCAAAGACCGCCGGCATCAAGGTAAACGCTGTAAAATACCGCGCAATGGCGATCTCCGGCCTGATCGGAGGACTTGCAGGAGCACATCTTTCTCTTGGATACAGCAGTCAGTTTATTGAAAACATGACCAGCAGCCGCGGTTTCATGGGCGTAGCCGCCATGTATTTCGGCGGTGCCAACCCGGTGAAGGCTTCCATCGGCTGTCTTCTGTTCGGCTTCGCAGATTCCATCGGCGCAAGGCTGCAGGCGTATGGTCTTCCGTCTCAGTTCGTTCTGATGATGCCGTACATTGTGACGATCGTTGTTCTGGCGATCTCCATGGCGGCGCAGCTGCGCAGCGCAAAGCGCAGGCAGTCCTCTCTGAACTGAGGAGACAGATCTGTAATGATACCCGGCGGCAACCGACTGATCATCGGCTGTCGCCGGGTGTTTTCAAAAGGAACGTATAACGGAGGGGGAGGTTGTCAGATGAAAAAACTGAGAGAGATTCTGGAGCAGCACAGGGAAGAATATCTGCAGTTGTTCAAGGAACTGATCGCGATTGATACGCATGACCTTGGACATGGCATTGATGGCGGACTGGAAAAAGAAGGGCAGGAGTATCTGATCGAGCTGCTTTCACGCATGGGAGCGGATGAGATCGTCAAAGACCCGATGGATGAGGCAGTGATCCGCGAATGCATGCGCCTGCATCAGGAGGGAAATCCCGGGCATGACCAGACAGACCGCTTTAATGTATATGCGACATTTCGTGGAAAACAGGGCGGAAAGAGCCTTCTGTTCAACAGTCATATCGATGTGATGCCGGCGGATGAGGCGGATGGATGGACCAGCCCTCCCTATTGCCCTGCCTTGCGTGACGGAAAGCTGTATGGCCGAGGAACCGCAGATATGAAGGGCGGACTGATGGCCAGCGTGCTGGCAGTGAAGCTTTTACAGGACGCCGGATATGAGCTTCCCGGAGATGTGATCATCACCTCCGTGTGCGACGAAGAGGGCGGCGGGAACGGCTCCATGCAGGCCGTGATGCGGGGCCTGAAAGCAGATGGCGTAGTGAACTGCGAGGGAACTTCCGATGAGCTGACCCTCGCCCACATGGGCTGGGTGTTTTTCAAAGTATCCTTCACGGGAAGAGCCTGTCATTCCGGTCAGAAGAAGAGCGGCGTAAGTGCGATCGATAAAGCAATCAAGGTGATCAATGCACTGAATGAGATGGAGCATGCCTGGCTTCTGGAATATAAACATCCGCTGCTGCCTGCCCCGAACCTGAACATCGGCGTCATTCAGGGCGGGAGCGCCGGATCCACGGTGCCTGGAGACTGTATGTTCCAGACCTGTGTCCATTTTATTCCGGGGCAGATGACGATGCAGCAGGTGATCGATGAAGTGACGGACACGATCCTGCGCACGGCGAAGGCTGATGTGTGGATGCGGGATCATCTTCCGCAGATCGAGGTGTACCAGACAGGAAACGGGTTTGAAATGGACCGGGAGGATCCGTTTGTACACTGCTTTGAGGGGTCGTATCGGACGATCTGCGGCAGAGAGGCAAAGATCGCCGGGGCGCCCTCCGGGTGTGACTCACGGCTGTGGCGCAATATCGCCGGGTGTCCCACCCTGCAGTACGGACCAGGGAATCTGGCACAGTGCCACGGCGTAGATGAATGGGTGGACCTGGAAGAGTGGTACCGCTGCATTCTTATCTATGCACAGCTTATCCTGGACTGGGGACACGCCCAAACAAGGGGACGGTTCTCTGTTTGAGATATACCCAGAAGGTGATGGCCCCCTCCTCTATAGGTGGGGGAAACAGAAGCTTTCTCAGGCGGGGTCCAATCCCCTTCTGAGTGCCTCCGGCGGATGCCAGGGCTGCGCAGTGGAAGATGCCAGCGTAGCTGGCGCGCAGCCCGGCGCAAGTCCGGCATACGCCAGACTTGAATTATAAGCAACACGACACCGCCATACGCTGCAGGATCCGGATCGCGTCGAGATACGCTGCTTCTTCGACATATTCATCCGGCTGGTGCGCCAGTGCGGGATCCCCCGGCCCGAACAGGCAGATGTCCATATGGCCGTCCCGGTCAAGGATGCTGGCATCCGTGAAAAAGTTGATGCCGATGGGATCCGGATCAAGTCCGAGAGAAGACAGTTCCTCCTGCAGTGCGGCGACGAAAGGATGGGTCGGAGCGATCTCGATCGCCCGGCGGTCATTGAGGCATGTAAACCGGATGTCAAGGCCCGGTGTGCATGCCTGTTCTTTTTGCAGGATTTCATTCGCCCTGTCCAGAACAGCCTGCGTCTTGAGCGGTGGTACCATACGGATGTCCATAACGATCCGGCAGCGGTCGGGCGTCATATTATTGGCCACACCGCCCTGAATTCCGGTGATCTGTGCGGTTGCATTTCCGAGCAGGGGATGCCGGAAGGACTGTACATACCGGGAAAGCTCATTGGCAGTACGAACGCCGTACTCCACGGCGTTCACACCTTTGTCCGGATAAGCGCCGTGACTTGTACGGCCCTGCACCTGCAGCTCCAGCCACAGGCAGCCCTTCTGCGCTGTGCCCGGACGCAGGGCGGTGGGTTCGCCGATCAGAAGAAAGGAGATGTCATCGACCCCGTCGCCATGGAGGGCAGAGCGCGCGCCGTCTCCGTTCTTTTCTTCATCGCAGGTTCCGAGAAAACGGATATTACAGCGGGGCTTCTCATCCAGATGGCACAGGGCATACGCCATGGCAGCCAGACCGCTTTTCATATCGGAAGCACCGCGGGCATAAATTTTACCATCACTGCGCAGGGGCACCAGGGGATCGCTGTGCCATGCACTACGATCCCCGCAGGGTACGGTATCCAGATGGCCGTTCCACAGCACCGTGCGTGACGAATCCTGACCCGGAAGGAATGCGGTCACATTGCTCCGCTTTGGATCAATTTTCTGCAGAGAGGCTACGATGCCATGTGCTTCAAAATAGTTTTTCAGGTATTCCGCGACATATGCTTCCCTGTCGGTTCCATTTACACTGGGCAGTGCAAGCAGGTCGAGCAGTACCTGCAGCGCATTATTCTCCTGCAGCATAATATCCCTCCAGTCCCTCCGGTATTCAGCTTTTCTTTGTCAGCCAGTCGATCATGTTCCCGAACAGAACGTTATATTTCTCCCAGTTGCAGAACTCGGGCGGAGCCCAGTGGGGAGCACAGTCCGTAGAGAACACGGCGGAGCGTCCTTCTCCATACTGAGAAACTGCGATAAAGGGATCCGAGCAGATGGATGCGATCAGGGTCGCATCGTCTTTCAGCTGGGAAGCATTGTATCCGAGCACGGGCGGCCATTCACCGTCGATACCCTTCAGAATCGGATGCTCCGGCAGAACACTTTCCGGATAAACTCCCTCACAGTGCTCCATACGGTCATCATAGGGGTACAGCTTTACAGGCAGCACATCCTGAACGGCATTGTGTGCCCATTTGCCCTGGCCGCCGATTCCGGAGAAGGTCATATATCCGCCGACCATCAGCAGTCCGCCCCCCAGCAGGACATATTCCTTGAGCAGCTGGCAGCGGTTGGGCATGCGCTTGCTGGCCGCAAATGTGATGGGAGGGACGAGCAGTGTGTCAGCGCCTACATCTGAGAGAATGATACAGGCGTACTCCTGAAGGCCTTCCAGCGTGAACGGGAAGTGCTCAGCCGCTTCATGATTGGGCATGTACACGAATTCGTAACCGGCCTTCTCGATCGCCTGATCGATCCAGCCCAGTCCGGTCTCATATTTCGAAGAAAAGAAGTTATTGAATCCCTTTACCTCCATCGTTGTGGCTGTCCAGGATTCGCCGACCAGAAGAACCTTTTTGCGCATAGAATACCTCACTTTCCAATTCGAAGACGGATTGATCTGCTTTCATCCTAAAATGCATTCTGCAAAAACAGTATAGCACAGATGGAGGTACTTTTCATTGAAAAACACAGGAATAGACCTGAAAAACGGTATTTAAACCTTGCGTATGACATTGACGAGCGGACAGGACTTCGTTATAATGTATTTCGTTAGAAACAATTGTTAATACCAGTAGAACTGTTCGAATTCCATCGCGCCTGCTGCCTGCTTTTTCTCATTGTTGGTATTGTTTTGGCACGGCGATGGGTTTTTCGCGTTTAGAATTGATGATCCGGAGGAACTGGATGTCTCTGAAAAAAGCTTTCCACAGCAAAATGTCCCTGTATCTTGTATTATCGTTATCTGCAGTGCTGACTCTGACGGGATGCGGCGGGAATACTTCTAAAAGAACAGATGCCGGGGAAAAGCCGCAGGCCGGGGAAACCGCCATTCAGACAGAGAAAATGACAGAGGCAGCCACAGAGGCATTGGCGCCGCAGACAGAGGCAGCCACAGAGGCATTGGCGTCGCAGACAGAGGCAGCCACAGAGGCACTGACGCCGCACACTGAGGCAGTGACAGAAGTGATTTCTGCGCAGACAGAATCCGCCGCGGAAGCGATGTCTTCTCCGTTCACAATTTTCCTGGATGAAGAGATTTATACGGAGCCTTCAGTCAGTCCGGACAGTGAGGATCCTGTTCGGGTGTACATTACCTACAATGGGTATCCGTTGCTGGATCTTCCGTTCGGGGAGGAGCATACGGTTCTGATCCATCAGATCAACGGGGCTGAGAATACCGTACGGATGACTGGGGAAGCAGTATATATGGAATCGGCGACCTGTGATAATCAGGATTGTGTCAACATGGGACAGGTCACCAGAGAGAATCTGGAGACGAGAGTTCTGGGGGGTTTTATTGTGTGCCTGCCGAATATGCTCGTGGTTGAGGTAAGAGGCGAATGACGCAGGGAAAGGGATTTCCATCGGGAAAGGCTGGTCAGGCAGCATTGTTTGGCCTTCTTGCAGCGCTTTCTCTCGTGCTCGGATACATTGACCGGGCGACACCGCTGACCTGGCTGCTGGGCGGCGCCATTCCGGGGATCAAGCTTGGACTGGCGAATACAGTGCTGCTGTATGCGGTGTTTCTGATGGACTGGAAAGCAAGCATCCTGCTGATGCTGACCAAAGTGCTGCTGTCGGGCTTTATGTTCGGTTCGCTCAGTGCGATCCTGTACAGCTTCAGTGGAGGAGCACTGAGTCTGATCGTTATGCATCTGGTAAAGAAGTCTCCCCGCATTGGCGCACTGGTGATCGGCGTGATCGCTGTGGTATGTGATCTGGTTCTTTTCAGAGCACATCCGCATCCTGCAGGCCAGGTCCTGTGGTGCATGATCCTGATTGGGGTTGCCGGCGCTGCAGGGTTTGTGCTGTTCTTTGTGATCCGCACGCATCCCCAGTATAAGGTCATGGGGGTTTCTGTAGCCGGAGCGGTTGCGCATAATATCGGACAGGTACTGGCTGCGGCACTGATCGTACAGACCCCGGCGCTGCTGTATTCCTATCTTCCGTTTCTGGCAGGGATCGGCGCAGCTGTGGGATGTCTTACCGGATTTGTCGCAAAGATGGTTTTTCATGCGCTGAAAAGTCCCGGATTTTGAAGGGGACCGTTTCGTTAATAATAATTAGAAATAATAGTAAAATAGAATGGAGCCATTTGAATGGTCTTAAAAAGAATCGATCAATTCGTGACAGGGCTGATACTCGCTGCGGCATTCGGCGCGGGGTTCGGTACATTTCAGGTTTCTGCCGAGGCTGCAAAGGAAACAGCGATCGGCTTTTATCTGGATACGGTCATTACGCTGACGGCTTATACCGAGGACGTGCAGGTTCTCAACGATGCGCTGGAGGAGTGCGGACGCTATGAGAAGCTGCTTTCTCGAACCATTGAAGGCAGCGATGTGTGGAATGTCAATCATGCACACGGAGCACCGGTCACCGTTTCGGATGACATGATCGAGGTCCTTGAAACAGCGGTGGAGGTAAGCCGCCTTTCGGAGGGAGCCTTTGATGTGACGATCGCTCCGGCTTCCACTTTATGGGATTTTACCTCCGGAGAGGCGGTCCTTCCGGATTCGCAGGAGCTTGCGGAGGCAGCGGAGAAGATCGATTATACAAAAATTGAAATCAAAGACAATGAGGTAACTCTTCCGGACGGAATGATGATCGATCTGGGAGGCGTCGCAAAAGGATATATCGCGGATGCCGTCAAAGGCTATCTCGAGGAGCGCGGCATTGAAAGCGCGATTCTTTCCTTCGGCGGAAATATTGTCGCCATCGGGTTAAAACCTGATGAAACGCCCTGGCGGGTCGGAATACAGGATATTGATCTTCCGACCGGCAACTATATGCTGGTGGCGGCCAATTATGGAGGTTCCACTGTGACCAGCGGGATCTATGAGCGCGGCTTCGAGCTGGACGGCACTTACTATCACCACATTCTGGATACCGCAACGGGGATGCCCGTTCAGAATGAGCTTGCCTCCGTCACGATTTTCTCTGACAGCTCCATGTGGGGAGATGCCCTCGCGACAGCTGCCTTTGCACTGGGGACGGAAAAGGGGATGGAGCTGATCGAGTCCATGGAGGATATTGAAGCAGTGTTCATTGCCAGGGACCGCAGCGCTGTTTATTCCTCAGGAGCGGATCATTATATGGTCGAACAATAACACAACGCGGAAATTGCGGCTTTTTTGGATCGTCATACGCATTCATTCACAGGGCACGGGCGTACCGGTCCTGCAGAGAGACAGCGTATGACAGGAAAACAGCCGATATTTCAAATAATGTTGTAACTCGTTGACCCTGGTACTCTCCATACCGGCATTGTTCCGGAAGGGATACCGCACGTTGATAGCAAGGAGGATGAGGGAAGTGAATAAGAAAGTCCCCTCATGGTTGGTGCTCTGTCTGATCGGTCTTGCAGCCGGTCTGCTTTTGAGCATGACCAATCGGCTTACCAAGGATCAGATCGTGAAACAGGAGGCTGCCGAGAAGGAAGCAGCCCGATCAAAGGTTCTTGAAACAGCCGGACAGATCGAGGAACTTGAAGTCGAAGAGAGCAAGTACAATCTGGACAACATCTTTGAGGGCAAGGATGAAGCGGGCAATGTGGTCGGCTATGTCGGACAGACAACGGTCACCGGCTTTGGCGGTCCCATCGAGGTTATTACCGGCGTTGACATGGACGGTGTGATCACCGGTATTTCTGTCGGCGGCGCAGACTTTGCGGAGACAGCCGGACTCGGAGCCAAAACACAGGAAGCAAAGTTTACGGATCAGTTCAAGGGAAAAACCCCCACGATCGTTCTCAATGAAGATGGCGTGGATACTGTAACCGGTGCTTCCACCTCCTCCCGTGCGGTTATCAGCGGGGTCAATTCCGTAGCAAACTATATCTATACCTATCAGCTCGGCCTGATGGAGGAGGAAGAGGTTTATACCGGATCGACCGTATCGGCCACGGAACAGGGCTTCGGCGGGCCGGTTACCGTAAATGTCGGTCTGGCGGATGACGGCACGATCGAATACCTTGCCATCGATACGCCGGATGAGACCGATGGCCTGGGCAAGATGGCCTCTGAGAAGGCCTTTACCAGCCAGTTCATCGGCAAGAGCGGACCGTTTACCTACGGTGAGGATGGCATTGAAGCTCTCTCCGGAGCGACCTTTACGTCCAACGCTGTTATTACGGCTCTGAATACGATCATGGAAGGCGGCGGAACACAGTCCGCAGAGCCGGTATCCACGACCGTGAAGGGCTTTGGCGGTGACGTGACGGTAACCGTCCGCCTGAATGCAGACAATTCCATCGCTGCACTGAGCATCGATACGCCGGATGAGACCGACGGCCTGGGCAAGACTGCTTCCGACAGCAGCTTTACCAGCCAGTTCATCGGCAAGATGGCTCCGTTCACATACGGACAGGATGGTATTGAAGCAATCACCGGTGCTTCCATCACCTCCGGAGCGGTTCTGGATGCCCTGAACAGCATTGTTCCCGAGGGTGACAAGTCCCTGCTTCCGGCAGTGGAAGAATCCGCGACCGAAAGCGCAGTGGAAGGAGCAGCCCCGGCTGAAGCACAGACGGATGCAGCTCCGGCAGCACCTGTAGAAGGAGAAGAGACAGCGAGCGCGCCCGGCATCGAGGGCGGCGACGTGACCGTG
>CAMOSN010000059.1 GCA_946624935.1 uncultured Lachnospiraceae bacterium
GATTCGTCATAACTTTCATCATAATACTCTTCGGCCAGTGCAGGTACACACACATTCGCTGCTGCCATCCACACGCCGAGAAGCATGCACAAGGCCCGCGCGGGCCCTTTCGAAAATCTCATTTTAAGCAGTGTCCTTTCCGTTTCATTTTACAAACCGGTCACGGATATATCGGTTTGCCTCTATCTCCTGCGTATCATCCAGCGCTGAAAGCTCACCCTTTCCGTATTTTCTCTCCAGGGCATTGGAAAGCAGATAATCGCACACATGCGGATTTTTGGGAAGAAGCGGTCCATGCAGATAGGTTCCTACGACATTCTTGTACAGAATGCCTTCTTTCCCATCCTTCCCGTTGTTTCCCGATCCGTATACGACCTCTCCGAAGGGCTTATTCTCTCCGATAAAGGTTCTGCCTCCGTGATTTTCAAAGCCGACGATCTCATAGGGAAAAATACTGCTGTTTTTCAGCACGATATTGGAGATCAGCCGCGGGCTGTCCTGCACGGTGTACAGGTCCACCAGAGACAGGCCTTCCATTTTTCCATCACCGGTTTCGTAATAATGACCCAGAAGCTGATATCCGCCGCACACGGCGATCACGCTTCCTCCATCTTCCACATAGGCCTTCATATCCTCCCGGATCGACTGAAGCCTTGTGCACACGATCTGCTGCTCCCGGTCGGAGCCTCCTCCCAGAAGGACAATATCCAGCTTTGAGAAATCCACCGGATCCGACAGCGAAAATTCCGTGACCTGCGCTTCGATTCCGCGCCACTCGCACCGCTTTTTCATGCATGCAATATTACCGCGGTCACCATAAAGGTTCAGAAGTTCCGGATAAAGATGTCCGATCGACAGCTTCATGATGTCCCTCCCTTCTTCTGCATGGCCGCCAGAATATTATGCGTAGAATAAAGAGCGGTATAATTCACCAGGACATACAGATTGCCGCATCCGTCGGCAAGCCGGTCCCGGATCGCTTTCTCGACATCCATCTCCAGCATGGCAGGGATATCCACATACTTCAGCCGCAGACGCATGTCCATTCCACGGATGCCGCTGACCGTGATCGAACGGATCGACGGATCCGAGAACGCATCGAAATCCACGTCCCACAGCCAGGAAATATCCTTTCCATCCTGCGCATTGTCATTGATCACGATGATCAGATCCTTCGGATCGGGATCCTCCATCACCGCTGCAATGTTCTGATTGAAACCGGCCGGATTCTTTGCCAGGTTCAGAAGTACCTTACTGCCGCGGATCGTAAACTGCTCATTCCTGCCGTTCTGCGGATTGTAGTTTTTCAGCACCTCATTGAGCTTCTCCGGCGAATGGCCCGACATACACAGTGCTGCGTACACCGCAAGGATATTGTAGATATTATAAAATCCCCTGTAATCGGCTGTAAGAAGATCCTTCCCGACCCGGAAGGACAGGCCGCCCTTCATGGAAATATCCCGTGCATCGAACAGGATCTTCGGTCTGGAAAAACCACAGGAAGGACAATGATAAACACCCATCTGAGAATAATGATAGAAATCGTATTCCAGACGCCCTCCGCATTTCTTGCAGAACCTTCCCTCCCGGATCTCCCCGGTTTCCTTCTGATCAAAGACCTGCTCGCTGATCCCGAAGGCCGCGGCTGCATGACCGCTCTTTTCCGCCAGATACGCGGAAAGCGAATCATCACCGTTGAAGATCAGCTTCATGTCCGGAGCCATCGCCATCGCTTTTTCCAGGAGCTCCATGGTGATATCGATCTCCCCGTAGCGATCGAGCTGGTCACGAAACAGATTTGTGAGAATCATGTAATCCGGCTTCATGTACGGAAGAACCTTCACGGTAGAGGCCTCATCCACCTCGATACAGGCTTCATCCGCATCGATTTTTCCGGTCAGAGAGGCATTCAGGACAAATGCAGCGGCAACGCCCATCAGCATATTGGATCCCGTATGATTGCAGATCACCTTTTTCCCCTCTGCTTCCAGGGCACTGGCGAGAAGGTTATTGGTCGTCGTTTTTCCATTGGTCCCGCACACCATATAGATCCGGCCGCGTACCTGGGCGCTCAGATCCTTCAGAATATTCGGGTCGATCCGCATGGCCAGCTTTCCGGCCATCGTAACACCCTGCTTTCCGGCAATTCTGCATCCGAAGCTGAGAATTCTTGCCGCGAGAATTGCCGCACATCGACGAATCTTCATGAAATATAAGCTCCAATCCAATTTACGATATTAAGTATCATATCAATAAGTTTGTTTTAGAAATCAATACAATAATGGTAACAATGATTATAATATAAATTTTTCGTTTTGTGAAGTATCTTCAATTATTATATAACTTTCCTGCAATATAAGACGAAATCGCGGAGATATTCTGCTGTGCGCCTCCGTTATCCCCCTGCAGATTATTAGAAAGAACGCACAGTACATAATCACCGTCCGGACCGTTCACGATTGCCATATCGTTTTCAATACAACCCAGTCCGTACCCCTCCGGCATTTCACCGGTCTTATTCGCACAGGAAAATCCTGCGGGCAGTCCTGAGGGGATTTTATGACGTACCGTCTGTCCCTTCAAAAAGCCGAGCATCTGTTCCGACGCCTGGGCATTGACACATTTTCCGTAATAGATATCCGAAAGGATCTTCCTGCAGTCATGGGCACTGGTATAATTGTCTCCTGTCGGATTGCTCTCCAGAAATCTTCGGCCGATGCTCGTGCTGAAATATCCATACTCCATGCAGAACTCGCGGATCACCTCCGCACCCTTCTGGAAATTCCCCTCACCGAGAATTTCAATCAGGGCATTCGCCGCTTCATTGCTGCTTACCGTGATCATCGGCTCCAGCAGGGAATGCAGATCGCCGTTATAATGCACCGTATGGGCCTCGTCCTTCGGATACACGATGCGGTCATACACCGCTCCCATGATGAACACCTTCACCACACTGGCCGACTGCATGACAATGTCCCCGTGATATTCAAAAATCTCTCCGGATCCGGCCTCTTCCGCCTTCTGAGTCGACTCCTGTTTTTCTTCTGCTTTCTCGTCAGTCTCACCCTCTGTCTGTGAAACCATCTCATTCTCTGAGAGATTCTCCGAAATCTCTTCCGAGATATCCTCCGTCTGCCGGGCTGCTTCCGCCTCGGATGAATTTTCCGTTTCCGCAGAAGGATTCTCTGCGTCCTCACCGGTTTCCTTCGCGGCCGGGTCCAGCTTTTCAATTCCTACTGCCCATATCTGACCCTGCTGCTCTCTCGAAGCAATATACTGGTTGTAAAGCTCTGCCATCACCGGATCCGCAAGAAATGCCGCATCCGAATAGAGCGCGGTTTCCTCCGGAGCACCCTCATCCTCAGCGGTTTCCTTTCTCATCATCGAGGAGACCCCTGCCACAGGAATTCCGATCGGCGCCGGCTCAGGATGCATTTCACCTTCTGTCCGTTCGTCGGTCAGCGCTGCATCCTCCGAAGCTTCTTCCGAAGCCTGCTCCTGAGCATCCGAAGCCATGTCCCCGGTGCCGGGTTCTTCCTCCTCGCCGGTACGGAAATATCCGTCGATTCCGTCAGCGATCCCCTGCACCATTTTTTTCTGCATTTCCGGATCCTGCATCTGCGTATCGTCTCCGGAATTGGACATATATCCCATTTCAAGGATCATGACCGGAACCTGACTCCAGTTGATCCCTGTCATATCATCGTGGGGCTGGATTCCGAGATTGGTAAAGCCGGTCTCCATACAGTAGCTGCCGAGGATACTCGTCGCAAGACGATAGCTCTCCTCAAACAGTTCACCGACATATGGATTATTCTGAGACATCACCATCGCCAGTGCGCCGCTGATCCCGGGATCCGTGGATCCGTTTGCATGGATCCGCACCGTAATATCGCAGCCCTTCTCCGAGGCCAGCAGTGCCCGCTCGCTGTTGCTGATCGCAGTATCATTGTCGCTCCTGGTCAGAACGACCTCATATCCCCGCTGCAAAAGCTCCTTTTCCAGTGCAAGCGAAATGTCCAGATTAAGCTGATACTCCGGAACCCCGGTCGTCGTTCCCTGAGTACCGGTCGTTGCCTTCGCCTTCATCTGATCCGAACCGGGAGCCATCGGCTCGGGTGCACTCATGTCCACCCAGTTTCCCTGGTGTCCCGGATCGATGCACACCGCGTGCTCACTGCCGGAAGCAGTAAACCCGAAGAGCATACCAAGAATCATGGTCAGCACAAGAAAGTAAGTTCTTTTTACACCAAACATCATACTGTCTCCTTTCCTGATGAACTACTTGTACAAAAGACAACAGAAACCGCCGGAAACGGTTTCTGTTATGATCTCTTATAAACATTTTAGCGTATAGGGTGCCATATCATTATGCAGCATAAGATGCTGTTTATTCCTCCTGCACACCCGACTCATCATCCGTCGGCTGTTCCACGGAAGCTTCCTCATCCTTTACCTTCGCGATACAGGCGACGACATCATTCTCCTTCAGGTTCATCAGCTTCACGCCCGAGGTGATCCTGCTCACGATTGAAATATCACAGCAGTTCATACGGATAATGATTCCGTCGGAGTTGATCATCATGATCTCGCTGTCATCGTCGACCTCCAGTGCTCCGATCAGATTGCCGGTCTTTTCCAGAATCCGGTAGCAGCGGACACCCTTTCCGCCGCGTCTTTGCACCGTAAATTCACTCAGAAGCGTACGTTTTCCCATGCCCTTTTCCGATGCGGTGAGCATGTAGGTTCCTTCATCGGCGATCAGCATGGAAACAACCTGATCCTGATCCGAAAGATTGATTCCGATCACGCCCATCGACACTCTGCCGGTGCAGCGCACATCGGTCTCCTTAAACCGGATGCACTGACCGAAGGCGGTCACGAGCAGGATTTCCTTCTGATCATCCGTAAGCGACACACCGATCAGCTCATCCTCCTCCCGCAGAACGATGGCCGCCAGGCCCTTCTTGCGTACATTGGCATATTCCAGCAGAGGAGTCCGCTTTACAATACCGGTACGGGTCGCCATAAACAGATATTTGTGCTCTTCAAATTCCTTCAGCGTGATCACTGCCGAAATCTTTTCCCCGGGCTGCAGCTCCAGAAGATTGACGATCGCCGTTCCCCTTGAGGTTCTGCCCGATTCCGGAATTTCGTAGGCCTTCAGACGGTACACTCTTCCCCGGTTGGTGAAGAACATCAGATAATCATGCGTGCTGGTCATGAGCATCTCGGAGATATAATCATTCTCCAGGGTCTGCATCCCGCGGATACCCTTTCCGCCCCGGTTCTGGCTCTTGAAGGTGTCCTCCGTCATCCGCTTGATATATCCAAGCTTCGTCATGGTGATAACGACATTTTCACGCGGGATCAGATCCTCCGTGGTAAAGTCGAAATCATCCCGGTCGATCACCGTGCGGCGGTCATCACCGAACTTGGCGGAAACCTCTAAAAGCTCCGTTTTGATCACACCGAGCAGCAGATTTTCATCCGCAAGAATCGCCTGCAGCTCTTCGATGCGCTTCTTCAGCTGAGCATATTCCTCTTCCAGCTTTTCGCGTTCCAACCCGGTCAGCGCACGCAGACGCATGTCCACGATTGCCTGTGCCTGTGCATCGGACAGTCCGAAGCGCTCCATCAGTCCTTCCTTGGCCAGCTGCGTCGTGCGGCTGCCGCGGATGATCCGGATCACTTCGTCAATATTGTCGAGCGCGATCAGCAGTCCTTCCAGAATGTGAGCCCGCTCCTGCGCCTTGTTCAGATCGTAGCGCGTTCTTCTGGTCACGACCTCTTCCTGATGCTTCAGGTAATACTGCAGCATTTCAAGAAGATTCATCACCTTCGGCTGATTGCCGTCCAGCGCCAGCATGTTCACACCGAAGGTATCCTGCAGCTGTGTATGCTTGAACAGACGGTTCAAAACCACCTTGGCGTTCACATCATGGCGGACATCCACCGTTACCCGCAGGCCTTCCCGGCTGGACTCATCCGTGATCGCCGTGATCCCTTCGATCTTTTTATCCCGAACCAGCTCCGCCATCTTTTCGATCAGGCGGGCCTTGTTCACCAGATAGGGAAGCTGCGTGATCACAATGCGGCTCTTCCCGCTCGGCAGTGTTTCAATGTCGGTCACTGCGCGCACGCGGATCTTGCCCTTGCCTGTGCGGTAGGCCTCCTCGATGCCGCTTCTTCCCAGGATCACTGCTCCTGTCGGAAAATCAGGTCCCTGAATGACCCCCATCACTTCATCGATCGAAGTCTCACGGCCCTCCTCCACGCGGTTGTCAATGATCCGCACGATCGCGCCGATCACCTCCCGCAGGTTGTGCGGAGGAATGTTCGTGGCCATACCGACTGCAATACCGGTCGCACCGTTTACCAGAAGGTTCGGAAAACGGGCCGGCAGAACCGTCGGCTCCTTCTCGGTTTCATCAAAGTTCGGGACAAAATCCACGGTATCCTTGCCGATATCCGCAAGCATCTCCATGGAGATCTTACTCAGACGTGCCTCCGTATATCGCATGGCGGCTGCGCCGTCGCCGTCCACGGAACCGAAATTGCCATGTCCGTCCACCAGCGTGTAGCGGAAGGACCAGTCCTGCGCCATGTTGACCAGCGCTCCGTAAATGGAGCTGTCTCCGTGGGGGTGATATTTACCCATCGTATCACCGACGATACGGGCACATTTTCTGTGAGGCTTGTCGGGACCGTTATTCAGTTCGATCATACTGTACAGAACACGTCTCTGCACGGGTTTCAGTCCGTCTCTCACATCCGGCAGTGCTCTCGAGGCAATGACGCTCATCGCATAGTCGATGTAAGATTCTTCCATTGTCCGTTTCAGATCCACTTCCTGAATCTGATCAAAAATGTTGTCTTCCAAAATGATTGTCCTCCCGCCGCAAATCCTGAAATTTCACGGCCTGTAGCTTTTCTCAGACATTCGAAACAATTATCGCTTATATTCAAAAACGTATCTTTGACATCACACAATCAAACATCAAGATTGCGCACACGATCGGCGTTTGCCTCGATGAATTCCCTTCTCGGCTCCACCTGGTCGCCCATCAGCGTCGTAAACGTCACATCGATCGCCGAGGACTGGGCATCGTCCATGGTCACCCGCTTTAAGATGCGCTTCTCCGGATCCATCGTCGTCTCCCACAGCTGCTCCGCGTCCATCTCTCCAAGACCCTTGTAACGCTGGATCTTGTTATTCTGGTCCCGGCCGACCTCACTGATGATTTTTGCAAGTTCATCATCACTGTACGCGTACCACACCTTTTTATTGCGTTCCAGCTTATACAGCGGCGGCGTAGCCAGGTACACATACCCCTGTTTGATCAGCTCCGGCATAAACCGATAGAAAAATGTCAGCAGAAGCGTCGCGATATGTGCTCCGTCCACATCCGCATCGGTCATAATGATGATCTTGTGGTAACGAAGCTTGGAAATATCGAAATCCTCATGGATCCCGGTGCCGAAGGCCGTGATCATGGCCCGGATCTCTGCATTGCCGTAGATCCGGTCAAGCCTTGCCTTTTCCACATTCAGGATCTTACCGCGCAGCGGCAGGATCGCCTGCGTGGCACGGCTTCTGGCCGTCTTCGCACTTCCGCCTGCAGAGTCGCCCTCCACGATATAGATCTCGCACTTACTCGGATCCTTGTCCGTGCAGTCCGCAAGCTTTCCGGGCAGCGCCAGTCCGTCCAGCGCGGATTTTCTTCTCGTCAGCTCTCTGGCCTTCCTTGCGGCTTCCCTGGCTCTCTGTGCCATGATGGATTTATCCAGAATCAGGCGTGCCACCTGCGGATGCTGCTCTAAAAAGATCTGCAGCTGCGTGGAAAGCACATTCTCCACCGCACCCTTGGCTTCGGAATTGCCCAGCTTCTGCTTCGTCTGCCCTTCAAACTGCGGCTCCTCGATCTTGATGCTGATGACAGCCGTCATGCCCTCCCGGATATCCTCACCGGAAAGATTGGCCTCGCTGTCCTTCAAAAGCTTGTTGGTCCGGGCATAATCGTTGAAGGTCTTGGTCAGCGCATTGCGGAAGCCCGTCAGATGCGTGCCGCCCTCCGGCGTGGTGATGTTATTGACAAAGCTGTAGGAGCTCTCTGTGTAAGCGTCGTTATGCTGCATCGCCACTTCCACATAAACGCCGTCCTTCTCCCCTTCACAGTAAATGATGTCGGGATAGAGCGCGGTTTTTCCGGTATTGAGGTAGGTGACAAACTCCTTGATTCCGCCCTCATAGTGGAAGGTCCTTGACTTCTTTTCCTCTCCGCGCTCATCCTCCAGGATGATCTTCAGTCCCTTTGTGAGGAACGCAGTCTCGCGAAGACGCTCCTTCAGCGTGTTAAAATCAAAAATCGTCGTTTCAAAAATCTCATCGTCCGGAAGGAAGGTCACCTTTGTTCCGGTCAGCCTCGGATCACATTCCCCTGCGATCTCCAGCCGGTAGCACACATGCCCTCTTTCATAGCGCTGCTTGTAGATCTTTCCCTGATTGAAAATTTCCACCTCCAGCCAGCGGGACAGTGCATTCACCACCGAAGCGCCCACGCCGTGCAGACCGCCGGACACCTTGTATCCCCCACCGCCGAACTTTCCGCCGGCATGCAGAATCGTAAACACGACCTCCACCGCGGGAACCCCGGCCTTCGCATTGATTCCGACCGGAATCCCGCGCCCGTTATCCACAACGGTCACCGAGTTATCCGCATTCAGCGTCACCGTAATTTCCGTACAGTATCCTGCAAGTGCTTCATCCACGGAATTGTCCACGATCTCATACACCAGATGATGCAGTCCACGCTCGGAGGTACTTCCGATGTACATGCCCGGTCTTTTTCTTACCGCCTCAAGACCCTCCAGAATCTGGATCTGATCGGCTCCGTATTCCCCGTTCATTTCATTTGTACTGCCATTCCCCGTCAGTTTTTCTTTTTCACTCATATGAACCTTAGCTTTCTTTCAACACATTTCCGTCATTCACTAAAAACAGACTGTCAATCGGAAACCGATTCTCAATAAAATCCTCCACACCGGTACAGGTGATCAGTGTCTGTATATTTTCAATACTGTTTAACAGATAATGCTGCCGGTCGCTGTCCAGCTCCGAAAGAACATCATCCAGAAGAAGCACCGGCGTATCCTGTGTTTTCTCCCGGAACATCTCGATCTGTGCCAGCTTTGCCGACAGTGCAGCAGTCCTCTGCTGCCCCTGGGAACCATATCTGCGGATATCCACCCCGCTGATCAAAAACGACAGATCATCTCTGTGCGGTCCGCAGGAGGTGATCTTCATCCGGATATCCCTCTGACGGTTTTCAAAGAGCTGCTCCGCAAAGGAAAAGATTCCCACATTGTTTTCATAGGTCAGCACAAGCTCTTCCCGTTCCCCCGTCAGCGACGCATGGACCTTCCTTACCTTTTCGGCAAACTGCGAGACGAACTTTTGCCGCTCCCGCATCACGGCCGTCCCATACCGGACAAGCTGTGCATCCCACACATCCAGCGTATCCAGATATTCCGGATGAAAGGAAAGATCCTTCAGCAGATGATTACGCTGCAGAAGCGCCTTCTGATAGCCGGACAGATTCTGCAGATAATGCGTACTCATCTGACACAGATGCATGTCCAGAAATCTTCTTCGCTCCGCCGGGGAATTCTTGATGATATTTAAATCCTCGGGAGAAAAGAATACAAAGGTGCCCAGGCCGACCAGCTCGCTGGCTCTTCGGATCGGGACGGCATTGATCGCGATCCCCTTCGCCCTGCTCTTTTTCAGATGCATGTCGATCCGGTAGGGATTATCCCGCTTTAAAAGCTGCATCCGAATGTGCGCTTCCTCCTCGCCGAAGCGGATCATTTCCCGATCCTTCGCCTGCCGGTGGGACCTTGTCGTCCCGCACAGATAAACCGCTTCCAGAATGTTGGTCTTACCCTGTGCATTTTTTCCGTGAAAGATGTTGGTTCCCGGGTTCAGGGGGATCTCCATCTCCTCATAATTGCGGAAATTATTCAGCTTCACTGACTCAATAATCATTTTTCGATCAGGATCCGTTCCCCTTCAAACGTCACAACATCTCCGGGATAGAGCTTTCTGCCTCTGCGAAGCTCGGTCTCACCGTTCACAGTAACCAGCCCGTCGCTGATCACATTTTTCGCATCCGAACCCTTCTCGCACAGACCGGCCGCCTTCAGCGCCTGTCCAAGCTTGATAAACTCCTCTTTTACAATGATTTTTTCCATAAGTATTCCACTTTTTTTAATACGTACCTGGTTACAGCACAAGTGCCTGACTACACCGGAAGTACCTGATAATGCCAGAGTACCTGATAATGCCAAACGTACCTGATTACACCTCAAGTACCCGCTTACACTACAAAATTCACGGGAAGAACAAGATAAATATAGCTTCCCGCCGCATCCCGGATAAAGCAGGGTGCCTTGGCATTCATGTAGTAAATGTCCACCTTTTCATCGTCGATCACGCGAAGTGCATCGATCAGATATTTCGGATTGAAGCCGATCATAATGTCCCGGCCCTCCATCTCGATATCGATCTCCTCGTCCATGGACCCGATCTGTGAATTGATCCGCAGCTCCATCTTCTGATTCGCGATATTCAGGATGATCGGCTTGCGGTCCTCCTCCCGGATCAGCAGAATGGACCGGTCGATACAGTCCACCAGCTCCCTGCGGTTGATCGTCACCTTTGTCTCATAATCATTTGAGATCATCTGATCCACCCGGAAGTAGGTTCCTTCGATCAGCCTGGACACCACCGTGGTGCTGTCAAACACAAACATAATATGATTCTGCGTGAAGTATATCTCCACATTGCTTTCCGTATCGCCCGGAAGAATCTTGAAAATTTCCTGCAGCGTCTTTCCGGGTACGATCACACTCCGGGAAGGATAGTTGTTCTTCATCGCAAGCGTACGGATGGAGATCCGGTGTCCGTCCAGGGAGATCACACGCAGAATATTTTCATTGATCTCGAAAAGCTCGCCGGTCATGATCTTATTCGAATCGTTGACCGCGATGGAAAAAATGGTCTGACGGATCATCTCCTTCAGTGAAAACTGAGAAATCTCCACGGGCTCCTCGCGCTCCAGATAGGGAATGCGGGAAAAGTCCTCCCACTCCTTGCCCATGATCTGGAAATTCGCTTTTTCACAAACGATCTTTACATGAAAATTCTCGTCGGCAGAGATCGTCACTTCGTTTTCAGGAAGCTTGCGGATAATATCCGAGAGCATTCTCGCATCGATCGCAGCTGCACCCTTTTCCTCAACGATTCCCGTGATCTGCGTTTCGATCCCCATCTCCATGTCATTGGCCGTCAGGGTAATGGCAGAGGTTCTCGCGTCGATCAGGATACATTCCTGAATACTGAGTGTTGTTCTGGACGGAACCGCCTTGGAAACAATATTGATGCCGCTGATCAGTTCCGATTTCATGCATTTGATGATCATAACAGGTAGGCTTCCTTTCGTGAAGTGGAAAACGCCGTGGCGATGCGCCGGACGGTGTAATCGGCAAAGCTAAAATATAATAAATATAATAAAAGAATCCGCAGAAGAAGTAATAAGGACTGTTGATTTGTGGAAAAGTCCGTGGGTCCCCTTTCCTGCAGGCTTTTTCGGGATGGATAACAGGTGGAAAACAGATCCTTTGGCTGTGGGTAATTCCACAGTTATCCACAGCCGTTTTTTATATCTGTTCACTGCATCTTTGATGACAGCTGTTTTTCTCCATATCCGACGATACATTGCATCAGATATTCGGGTTGATTTTCTTGCGGATGATATCCACCGTGCCGCGCAGCGCTTCGGACTGCTCCATATCCGCAATGATCTTGTTGATTCCGTGGATCACTGTGGAATGATCCTTCTTCCCGACATAGGTACCGATGGATTTATAAGGAATATCGATCATTTCCCGGCAAAGGTACATGACGATCTGCCGCGGGATCACGATATCACTGTTTCTTTTATTACTGGAAAGATCCGAGGGCTGCAGATGAAAATGCTCCGCCACGGTTTCCAGGATCAGCTGGGGCGTGATCTCCCGGTTCTGATCGGGCGCGACAATATCGCGGATCGCTTTCTCGGCCAGCTCGACATTGATTTCCTTATTATCCAGCCGGCTGTAGGCGATCAGCTTGTTCAGGGCTCCCTCCAGCTCACGAATGTTGGACTTGATGTTATTGGCGATGTACTGAATGACCTCATCGTCAATTTCATAGCCGTCCGCCTCTTCCTTTTTCCTCAGAATGGCCATGCGGGTCTCAAAATCCGGTACGGAAATGTCGGCCAGAATTCCCCATTCGAACCGGGAGCTGAGCCTGGTTTCAAGCGTTTCGATCTCCTTGGGCGGCTTATCGCTGGAGATAATGATCTGCTTGTTGTTTCCGTGCAGCTCGTTGAATGTGTGGAAAAACTCCACCTGGGTCGCATCCTTGCCGGAAATAAACTGGATATCGTCAATGAGCAGTACATCCACGCTCCTGTACTTTTCGCGGAAGGAGGAAATCTTGGAATTATTGTTGTTTCCGTTTCGGATGGCGTCGATCAGTTCGTTGGTGAAGGTCTCACTGGTCACATACAGAACATTCATATCCGGGTTCTGATCCAGAATAAAATGTGCGATCGAATGCATCAGATGCGTTTTGCCAAGCCCCGCTCCTCCGTAAATAAAAAGCGGATTATACATTTTCCCGGGCGATTCAGCGACGGCAAGTGCCGCAGCATGCGCAAACTTGTTATTATCCCCGACAACGAATTTATCAAAGGTATATTTCGGATTGAGATTCGCTCTTTCCTTGGAGAGTGCAAGCTGTACATTTTCCCTGGATGCACTGCCGGCCTCGGCATTTCGCGCCCGCGCCTGATCCGGCATGATAAATTCCACTGAATATTCGATTCCCGTAAGCTCTGCGATGGCCACCTTGATCGGGAACATATACTTTCGGTTGATATAATCGACACCCATCTGTTCCGAAGGGACCAGAATCGTCACGATGCGTTTTTCATCGTCAATACTGTGAACCTTGAGCGGCAGCAGCCATGTTTTGAATGAGATCTCGGTCAGATCATGCTCTACCTTGACCATCTCAAGGATCTCTTCCCATTTTTCTTTGATCAGTTCCATGTTCAATCAGTTCCGTTTCTATATCAGTTTCTGTTTATTTCAAAGCATGAAAGACATTATAAATAAGAAAGACGACAATAATCTATACTAATTCTACTCCAAAACGGGCCGGATTTCAATGTATAAGCAGGAAACGTTTTCCACGACTTATCCATAGGGTTTTCCACATCTTATCCACCAAATGTTGATAACCTGTGGAAAACACGAAGATTCCGTGTGGAATCATGTGGATAATCTGCCTGCTATTCCGCAGAAAAGCCCTTGTTACGGGAAATGTGACTGTGGAAAGAACATTGACCAGGCAGATTAAATATGATATGTTTTTCACAGTGCACCAAGGAACCTTAATCTGCACAGAAAGGAAAAGCGATTTATGAAAAAACTTGTTCTGATCAGACATGGCGAGAGTGAATGGAATAAGCTGAACCTGTTTACAGGCTGGATGGATGTAGATCTGAGTGAAAAAGGACACGAAGAGGCCAAGCAGGCCGGTCGTACCCTGAAAGAGGAAGGCTATGATTTTGATATCTGCTATACTTCCTATCTCAAGAGAGCCATCCACACACTGAACCACACACTGGATGAAATGGACCGCAACTGGCTGCCCGTAGTAAAGACCTGGAAGCTCAACGAGCGTCATTACGGAGCACTTCAGGGCCTGAACAAAGCAGAGACCGCTGAAAAATACGGTGAGGAGCAGGTAAAAATCTGGAGAAGATCCTTTGACATCAAGCCGCCCGCACTGGATGCAGACGATGAGCGCAGCGCCACAAAGCAGGAAATGTACCGCGACGTTGATCCCGCACTCCTTCCCGCGAACGAGAGCCTGGAGACCACCATCGAGCGTGTTGTTCCCTTCTTTGAAGAAGTGATCAAGAAAGATATGCAGGAAGGAAAGAGAGTCGTGATCGCAGCACACGGCAACTCCCTGCGCGCACTTGTAAAATACTTCGACAACCTGAGCAAAGAAGAAATCATCGGCGTCAACATTCCGACAGCAGTTCCGCTTGTATACGAATTTGATGATGACTTCAACGTAATCCGCCACTACTACCTCGGCGACCAGGATGCAATCAATGCCAAAATGCAGGCCGTTGCAAACCAGGGCAAGAAGAAATAATCAAACAGGGGACGGTTCTCTGTTTGAATGAAACAGGGGAATGGAATCAGATGATGAATGTATAAAGCATTCTGAATTCCATTCCCCTGTTTGTTGTATTATATCTCTTTCATGATGCTGTTTCTCTATTTTATTCCTTTATCTGATCTCTTGTTTTGTTCTTTTCCCTGGCTCTTGTTCTATTCTTAGTTTCTGT
>CAMOSN010000060.1 GCA_946624935.1 uncultured Lachnospiraceae bacterium
TTTATATGCCACGGCAGTTTCTGCCCGGCGGCGAATAATGGCTTAAAATGGCGATAAACGGCAATTCGTAGTTTCTATACCAACATTGTACCAACATTCAGAGAGAAAACCCTGGCATAGTGAATAATCAATAATACAATCAAGACGAGTGAGCTGCAGAGTTTCTGCAGCTCATAGTATTGTCAGACCTGCTGTCGGGATGCATGGCTCATTGCCAGATCGGAAAGCACGTTAAAATGAAATGCTCCGTGTGCTGGCACTTCACACGGGGCGATTAGGAAGATGGGCGGCAAGGAGCGTCATGCCGTCCGTAAGAAGGGGTGCGCTCGTGTTCAGCGAGCGCGACATGAAAGACCTGTTCATCTCGCTCATTTGCGTTCATCATAGAACGCCCGAAACACGCTCACAAGCCTCCCGAGGGGATTGAAAAGTGCACAAAAAGTGCTGCGTGGTTTTATCAAATTCCGGCAATCAAATGCCGGTGCGATGTTCGACACTTGCGGATCTGTGTATGATCACCGTCAAGTGGATCGTCCGAAAGACTGCTGTTCGGAAGGTTTTAGTTTTCATGTGGGTTCGTGCAGAATCCCATAAGATACCATTGGCTCATTTTTGATCAGATTCAGCGAATTTGTTTGATACAGCAGTATACCGTCCTCCGGGGCGATGATTGTGTGCAGCGTCTCACCGTAATAGTCGCGGATCTCACCCAGCGCATCGCCCGCACGGAAGTAGTCGCCTATCTCTACTGCCGGATACCAGCAGCCTGTCACCGGTGCGGTAAGCGCGATTTGTGAGAGCGTCTTTTTCTCGTAATAGGTCGGGCGCCCGGCAAGGATGCCCATGCAGCGCAGGATGTTGCGGATATCGGACTTGTCAGCCTGCACCTCGTCCCAGTGAACGAGGCCATTGCCGCCCCGCTCAATGAGCACAGAAGGCACACCGCGCATCGAGGCGGCGTTGTACGCTCCGCCGAAGCGGCAAGCCGAACGCACGGCGTAGCGCGTGTTCACGCAGGCTGCCATGGCCTGAGACGCAGCCTCACAGGGCGCCGCGCCAACGTAATAGACAAACGGCTCCAGACTTTCATAATTGTCGCCGCTGTGCAGATCGATACAGCAATCGGCGCGGGCGAGAAATGATTCGAAAACAACGTGCGCAAGCCGCTCCGAGAAACTTCCCTCCGGATCACCGGGAAAGACGCAGTTCAGATTTTTCCCGTCTTCCGGGACCAGGCTTGTTCCGCGTGTTTCAAAGCCCGAGCGATTTACAATCGGCAGCACGATCACCGTGCCGCTTATTTTTTGGGGATCAAGCTCTCGCGCAATCTCGATCGCTGCCTGCACGCCGACATACTCTGTGCTGTGGATCCCGGCTGTTATGACGGCGGTGAGTCCCTCGCGCGCGCCTGTAATCAGCGTATACGGGATCTGCAGCTTCGTGCCGTACACAGGCAGAACATGCCGTGTGCGTGTGCCAGGCGTCGGAAGCGCCGCGTTGATTTTGAAGGATCGATACATGGTGAAAAGGGCCTTCTTTCTGCCGGAATTTTGTCATGGCAACAATTACTCCGGTCGATCATATTCTAATCGCTTTGATCAGGAACATCGGAGTCGATGCATAGTTTACTTTTTCCTCTTCGCTCCAAAGGGCCTTCCAGATATCACAGTCTGCCGAAACAGTAAACCCGATTTCGGAAAGGCACCGGATATCCCATTCCGGTCGCATCTCGCGGCTCAGCGGAACTTTCTCCGCAATGGCTTCCGCGACGTCATAGTTCACATCCGGATTTTGGTTGTAATAGATGCCTATGGAGGCGGCATTCACGCGGTCGATATCATATGCAGCTTTGGCAGCGTCATCGTACAGATACCGGTACCAGTTCGCGTCGAAGTTCAACAGCATTCCGTTTTTCCGCAATACCCTGTGCCACTCCCGGTAGGCAACATCCGGCCGCGGGAGATCCCAGGTCAGATTCCGCGAGATCACAACGTCGAAAGATTCCGCGGGAAAATCGAGTACCTCGGCGTTCATCTCTCTGAAATCAATTGCTGGCGCGAGTGCGCCGGCGTTCTTTTTTGCTTCCGCAAGCATAGCCGGAGTCAAATCAATCGCCGTGACACGATAGCCTGCTTTCGCAAGGATCACAGCAAAAAATCCGGGACCCGTCCCGATATCGAGCACGCGAAGATCGCAAGGAGACTTTCCCGCAAAATGCGTTAAAACATGCTGTTCGATCGTCTCAAGCCACAGCCCGCAGAGAGCGGTGTGAAGCTCTCCCTGATTGACGTCGAGGGAGTAGGTTCTCGCCCGTTTTGTCCAATAGTCCTTATTTGCGCTGTGGATTTCATCGTATCTCTTCATAGCCGTTCTCCCTGCCGTCATGATGAGACGCTCCAGCCTGCCGCTGACTGCTGGAGGTCATAAAGCTTTCTGTATGTGCCGTCAATGCGCATCAAATCGTCATGGCGCCCTTTTTCCTTTACCTGACCGTTTTCAATGACAATGATCTGATCGGCGTCTTCGATCGTGCTGAGCCGATGCGCGACAACGACGACCGTTTTGCCCTGCTTGAGAAGGGCGGACAAGGCCTGCTGGACAAGTCCCTCGTTTTCGGGATCGAGGGAGGCGGTCGCTTCATCCAGCAGCAGCAGCCGCGCATCCTTCAAGATTGCTCTTGCAATGGAGATCCGTTGGCGCTCGCCGCCAGACAGAGACCGTCCGTTTTCCGCAAGGATAGTATCGTAACCGTTTTCCAGTCTGCAGACGAACTGTCCGCACCGGGCAGCCTCTGCCGCGGCGAGGACTTCTTCTCTGGTCGCGTCCGGCCTGCCCACACGGATGTTGTTCAAAACCGTGTCATGGAACAGCACAACATCCTGCTCCACCTGTGAAAAATAGCGGCTGTAGCTTTTGAGCGACAAACGGCCGATGTCCGCGCCTCCCACATAAATGGTACCGCTGCCCGGCTCCCAAAGTCGGGAAAGCAGGCGCAAAACGGTGCTCTTCCCGCTGCCGGACGGCCCGACAATGGCCGTGATCTTTCCCTCCGGAATCGAAAACGTCAGATTCCGGAGCACGTCGCATCCCGAAGCGTCATATCGAAAGCTTACGTCGGAGAATTCAACGTCGAACCGCTCTAAGGAGCCGTCGGGGCGTTCGTCGGACGGCGCGTCAAATAACTGCCTCAGCCGCTGCAGGGACTCTCGCATATAAACGAGATTAGACAGATCACCCAATGCCTCCGCCAGGGGTTCATAGATGCGGAGGATCACGGCTACGAACAGAAGGAGCGTCAGCAGGGACAGCTTTTCTTTGCTGAACAACACCGCGCCGGCGAAAAACGTGATGCCGACCCCGAGCTGCAGCACGACCTCGGCGCCGGATACAAAAATGCCGGCGGTCAATTCCAGCTTTGTGGAGATGCGCCTTACCGCGTCCAAATCGGAAGCCAGCTGGTTGAATTGCTCTCCGGAGAGGTGATAGGCCTTGATGACCGGCATCCCTTCGATGTATTCCAGAATCGTGTTATCAGCCTTGTGCTTTGCTGAGAGCTGCTTTCTGGTAAGTGCGGCCTGCAGCCGAAGACTCATTGTCTGAATCAGCAGCGCCGCAGGAACGACGCTGAAGGCTGCCAGTGAAAGCTGCGGACTCAAGCAGGCCAGAAGCGCAAAGGCTGCCGCTGCCGAGATGCACCGGGCAGCCAGCTCCGGGACCAGACCGCTCATGACGACCTCACAATTCGCGCAGTCTGCCATCATGTGATTGACAAGGTCGCCGCTTCCGGTCGCGTTCAGAAAGGACATGGGCATATCCAGCAATCGTGCGGCAGCTTCCCGGCGCATCCGATCCATTTCCCGGTAAGTCGGGATGTTGTTGGCGCGGTCGGCCAGCCAGCACGAAAGAAGCATCAGTGCCATAGCGGCGAGTCCCCACAGCCCGATCTGCCCGATCGCTGCCAGATCCGGCGCAGAGCCGTCCGTGACAGGCTGAAGAACCACGCTCATAAGCTTCCAGATCACGATGAAGGGCAGGAATTGGCACAGGTCCCGAAACGTATCGGCCAGGATCCCCCAGCGGAGGCTGACGAAGCCGGACGCAGAGAGCGGGAGGAGTTTTCGCAGGTATTTCATATTGCGGTCTCCTCCTTTTCGCGATGCATATGCCACACCTGTGTCTTGCGGTAGGCATTCCACAGCTTGGCATAGATCCCGTCCGCCTGCAGGAGCTCCTCGTGCCTGCCACGCTCCTGAATCGTGCCCTTCTCCATCACCAGAATCTGATCTGCATTTCGTACTGCATTGAGCCGATGGGCGATCAAAATCACGGTCTTGTTCTGCGTGAGGCGGGAGATCGCCTCCTGGATCCATACTTCGTTTTCCGCATCCTGGGAAGCGGTCGCTTCATCCAGAACAATGATCGGAGCATTTTTCAGAATCGCTCTTGCCAGCGCGATGCGCTGGCACTGTCCGGAGGAAAGATGCGTGCCCGCAGCTCCGTAGACCGTGTCATATCCGTCCGGCAGTTGCGAAATAAACGTATGACAGTTGGCTGCCTTCGCCGCCTGCATGACTTCGTCGTCTGAGGCGGCTTTATCTCCGAACCGAATGTTTTCCCGGATGGACTGGCTGAACAGCCGGTCGTTCTGCAGCACAAAGCCGACATAATGCATCAGCGTTTCCTGCGGCATCTGACGGATATCCCTTCCGCCGATCGAGATCCTTCCCGAATCCACATCCCAAAATCTTGCGATCAAAGAGACGATGGTACTTTTTCCGCTCCCGGAAGCGCCCACGATAGCCGTCACCCGGCCGGGTTCTGCCGTAAAGGATATCCCGGAAAGCGCGGGGACCTTGTCGTCTCCCGTGTAGGAAAAGCTTACGTTTTCAAATCGCAGAACCGGAGTTTCAGCTGCGCATTCCGCTTCCTGCTGCGGCATGTCCGGAGTGGTCATGGTTTCATCCAAACGCTCCACTTCGGTGTAGACCCGCATGAATTCCTCCATGATCCTGCCGATCTTCGGGATGACCGACGCCATCGAAGGCGCAAGGATCAGGTTAAACAGGAAGCGAACCGCGAACTCCGGCCAGGCGTCTGCACCCGGGGCAGTCCAAAGCGCAACGGGGATCAGAAACAGATAGGCATTGCCGATCAGGGCAAAGAACCACGGCATATATTTTTCCCAATTGCGCGTATAGGGGATGACCATGTCCGTATACGCGCCGATCGCATTTTGAAGCTTCTGATACGCGCCGACGCTTCTGCCAAAGGCTTTGAGTACCGTGATGCCGCGCACGCACTCGACTGCCGCGTTCTCCATGTCGTCCAGCGCGCCGTAGTACAGCTCCATCATCCGCTTGGCGCCTCCGCGCCCCATGGAAAGATAGTGAAACACATAGGCCAGAGCGATGCCGAAGGCCATGGCAAGTCCAAACCGCCAGTCGATGGACAGGATCAGCGCTACCAGCGTCACAGGGTAGACGACGGAAGCGACCATATCCGGCAGCTTGTGAGCAATAAAGCTTTGAATCTTGTCAATCCCGGCGCCCATAAGCTGAAAGCTCTTTCCGGTGCCCTGCTCGATCTGAAACCCCAGCGGAAGCCGGACCAGCTTTCCTGCCAGTCGGATTTTCAGGTCATAGGAGGTCTGAAACGCCGCAATATGCGAAAGCATCAATGACGCGAAATACGTGAGCACATTCAATGCCGCGCCGCAAAACGCAGTCAGACCGCACTGCAGCGCAGCGGCGCCCGACAGACCTGCCGGTGAGAGCAGCAGCGCGCGCAGCAGGCGATAGACCGCCAGATATGGAATGAAATAGGCCAATGACGAGATGACCGCCAGCAAAACAGAGACTGTCATGCAAACCGGCTTTTGAAACGAGATTTTCAGAATGCGGCGGATAATCTGTATTCGTGAGACAGGCAAATCCTTCGCCTCTTTTCCTGCTTTTATATGCAAAAGTGTATCATCATTGTTTGGCGTCCGCAACCGGGGGAGGGGGATAGGAAATGACAACGATTTCCGCTTTTTTGCGATGCATGCAGCTCGGAACAATTTCGCTTCCATTGATTTTCCACACTTAAATGACGCAAAAAGCGCCTCAAATCATTTTTATACAAAACAGGAAAAAGGTACAATTTTCATCCCCCAGGGGGGCTTGTGCATCATTTTTCGGGAGAATATGATAAATCCATCAAGTTCGCAAACAGCGAAGAAAGGACGAAAAAGATGAAACGCAGAACATTCTTTTGCGCGCTGCATACCCTCGCGCTGACGCTGGCACTGCTCGCCGGCTGCAGTTCCAGTCAGGCAGCGCAGAACTCCGACGGCTCTGCCTCGGATCATGTTTTCACCGTTGCATGCTCGAGCGACATCGGAGAAGAACTGAACCCGCATCTCTATCATTCCGGAGCGGCCCTGTATGCGCTCAATTATGTGTATGATCCCCTCGTCATGTATTCCAAAGGCGAGATCCAGCCGGCGCTGGCGGACGAGTGGCATGTTTCGGATGACGGTCTGACCTATACCTTCCACATCCGCGACAACGCCAAATTCTCTGACGGCAGCGTCTGCGACGCAGCGAACGTTGTGAAAAACTTCGATGCGATCCTTCAGGATCGCGACGCCTATGCATGGATGGGTGTTTGCGCCAATATGGACAAGTATTATGCGGTGGACGAGCAGACGTTCGAGTTCAAGCTGACCCAGCCCTACTATCCCGCGCTTCAGGAGCTCGCCTCCGTGCGCCCCTGGCGTATGCTCGGTGACGCCGGCTTCCAGGATGACGGCAGCACGCTCGGCGGCATCAAGGCTCCGATCGGAACGGGCCCCTTCGTCCTTTCCGAATACAAGGCGAACGAATACGCAGAGTTTGTCCGCAATGATTACTATTGGGGCGAGGCGCCCAAGCTGGATAAGTTCAGAGTTCAGATCATCGAGGACGGTCAGACCGCGGTGAGCGCGTTCGAATCCGGTCAGGTCGATATGCTGTACGACAACTACGAGAGCTCCCTCATGGGAATCGACACCTTCAAATCCCTTCAGGACGAGGGCTACACCTCCGCCATTTCCGACCCGGTCCTGACGCGCGTCATCACGCTCAACTCCAGCAAAAAGCCGCTGGATGACTTCAATGTCCGCAAGGCCATCATTCTCGGCCTGGACAGAGCGACCATGGTAGACAGCATTTTCGGCGGTCTGGAAGAGCTGGCACAGTCTTACTACTGGCCCGGCGTCATGTACTGCGATGTCGGTCTCAAGGGCTATGAATACAATCCCGACGAAGCCGCAAAGCTGCTGGACGAAGCCGGATGGAAGCTGAACGACGGAGACGAATACAGAACCAAGGATGGCGAAGTGCTGTCCCTCGAGTACTACTACGATGCCGCTCATGCGGTGCAGACCAGCTTCGCGCAGGTCTTCCAGGCTGATATGAAGAAGATCGGCATCAAGGTTGATATCTTCGGCGAAGAATCCAGCGCGAACAGCAACCGCATCTACGGCGGCGATTTCCAGGTCGGCTATTCCGTCAGCTGGGGCGACCCGCAGGATCCGTATTCCACGCTGAATGCCATGAGCCTTGACGGCTACACCGATGAGCAGTTTGCACTGGCTCCCTGCGAGGGCTACGATGAATTTGCAGCGACCGTGCAGCGCACCTTCAGCGAGACGGACCCGACCGTCATTCAGGAAAACCACGATTTCCTGCTGCACTATATCGAGGATCAGTATTGCATCATCCCAATCTCCTACCAGACCAACAGAGCCATCGCCCAGAAGGGCGTGACCGGGATCGAGTTCGGCTACTCCAACGTCATGCCGCTGAACACTGTGGCAGTGGATCGCTGAACGATTGATGACAGACGGAATTCGTTAAGCAACAGAACGGTATCCGGTAAATCCGGATACCGTTCTTCGTACAATACAGGTGCGCAATGAAAAGGTATTTGATTAAACAATTGCTTCTGATTCTGCCGACGCTGCTGATCGTTACGATCATCTCCTTTGCCATGATCCGGCTGATGCCTGCAGATGCAGTGGACGTCTATCTGGTGACACACCATCTCGAAAAAAACGAGAAGAACATAGCGGTTGCCAAAGAGCGTTTCGGTCTTGACGAGCCCGTTCCAGTGCAATATCTGCACTGGCTGAAGGACATCATTCATCTGGATTTCGGAAAGACCTATTCGACGAATCAGGCCGTAGCGCCCATGCTCGGAAAAGCGCTGGTCAAGACGCTCCAGCTTGCTGCCGCTTCCGCGATATGGATCGTCGTCGTCACACCCGTTCTCGGGATCGGTGCGGCGGCAAAACCGGAAGGGGCAATGGACAGGCTCACAAGGATCTACTGCCTGTGCGGAACTGCGATTCCCACCTTCGTTCTGGGGTTCATCCTGATTCGTCTGTTTTCCGTGAACTGGAAACTCCTGCCAGCGATCCCGGATGGCTCCGCCGTCAGTTTGATCCTGCCCTCGTTCACACTGTCGCTCTCTCATATCGCTTACTTCGTTCAGATGCTGAGAAACGAGATGCTTGAAAATCGCGGAGAGATGTTTGTGCTGTATGCCAGAGCGCGGGGGCTGCATGAAAAAAGAATTTTCTGGTCGCATCTTCTGAAGAATTCAGTCCAGCCGCTTGTCAATACCATGGGCATCTCGATCGGCGGCCTGATCGCCGGAACGGTGATTGTCGAAAATGTGTTCTCCTGGCCCGGCCTGGGAAGGCTGATCACGAAGGCGATCCTCTCCAGAGACTATCCCGTGATCCAGGGCTACATTCTGATCGTTGCGGTTACCTACATCTGCGCCAACACCATATCTGATCTGATGAGCGCGATCGTGGATCCCCGGATCCGTCTGGGAAAAGGAGATGTGTCATGATTCGAGAGAAGAAAGCGATGCGGCCTGCTGTGATTGCCGCGCTTGTTTTCCTGGGCGTCATTCTTATTGTGATGGTGTTTGCCGATAAAATCGGAATCCATGATCCGACCTCCATCGATCTGACCATGAAATTCCACGGTTCGAGCAGGGAGTATCCGTTCGGGACCGACGACTACGGGCGCTGTGTTTTCTGCCGATGTATTTACGCTGTGCACAACTCCGTGGAAATTGCGTTCACGATCGAGATCGTCTCTGTTTTTATCGGGATGATGCTCGGCATGTGCGCTGCTTACTTCGGAGGCATCGCGGATCAGCTGTTCGGCGCTGTGAGCAATGCGTTGATGGCGTTCCCAAAAGTCATTCTGATCATGCTGATCGCTGCCTTCCTCGGCGCCAGCACCCGAAACATCATTCTGGCGATGCTTTTGGTAGACTGGATCTGGTATGCCAGGATCTCCAGAAGTCTTACGCTCAGCCTGAAAGAGCGAAAATATGTTCAGGCTGCGCGCTTGAACGGCGCCTCCGCGCCTGTCATTTTGCGCAGACACATTGCGCCGGGGATCCTTCCGCAGCTCGCGGGGCAGTTTACGCTGTCTCTGGGCAACGTGATCCTGGGGCTGGCGGGATTCTCCTTCCTGGGGATCGGGATCCAGCGGCCCACGCCGGAGCTGGGGCTCATGATCAGCGATGGCTGCAGCCTGATACGAACCAACTTTTCCGTACTGTTGTGGCCGGGGATCATTCTGTTTTTGATCGTGCTGGATCTCAATGTTCTCGGCGAATGGGTGAGCGAGCATTTGAGGAAACAGGCTTGAGGAAGGTGGAACGATGAAACAATTGCTGCGAATCGACAACTATGATCTGTCCCTTCGCATGAACGGTGAAAACATCCGCGTCATCTCCTCGGCAGACCTGTTTGTTTCCGAGGGTGAGATCGTTGGTCTGATCGGAGAAAGCGGCTGCGGAAAGAGCATGCTCTGGAAGAGCCTGCTGGGACTTGCGGATCCGCAGAAATGGATTTGCTCCGGGGAGCTGCGCCTTATGGGAAATCCGATGGATCTCAGCGACAGGGCAGCCCTCACGGAGGCGAGAGGGAACCAGGTGTCGGTGATTCTTCAGGATCCGATGAATGCCTTTGATCAACTGTTCACCATTGAGCGGCATTTTATTGAAACTGCCCGCGCCCATGTGCAGTGGTCAAAGGGGGAGATCCTGAAAAAAGCGACTTCCCTGATGCGGAGACTGTATATTCGAGAGCCGGAAAAGGTTCTGAAGATGTATCCCTTCCAATGCAGTGGGGGCATGCTGCAGCGAATCATGATCGCCCTTGCGCTGATGCTGGATCCGCCGCTGCTGATCGCGGACGAGCCGACCACCTCAGTGGATGTGACGGTTCAGCGGGAGATCGTCGCCATGTTGAAAGAGGTAAACCGAGACAGAAACACCGGTATCCTGTATATCTCCCATGACCTCAAAATCATCGAGGATCTCGCCGACCGCGTGTATGTGATGTATGCGGGATATCTCGTGGAATCCTTCCCGGTCAGCGCCTTGCAGGAAAGAAAGGTGTTTCATCCTTATACGGTAAAGCTCCTGCAGTCAAGGCCCTCTTATACAAAAGCATATCTGCCTGTCCTCGAAGGAAATCCACCGTCCCTTCTGGATCGGCAGGCCGGCTGTCCCTTCGCTCCGAGGTGTCCGAAAGCGGTTGACGCCTGCCGGTCATACGATATGCATGTGTATGAGATCGGGAATCAACATATCGTGAGGTGTCTCAGATGGGAGGATGAAAATGAGCCTGCTCAGAATTGAAAATGCCGTGAAACGCTATCAGAGCGGCAGTCACCTCCACTCAAAAACTGTGCTCGCCGTACGAGGCGTATCGCTCCATTTGGAGCAGGGCGAATGCCTTGCGATCGTCGGAGAGAGCGGGAGCGGGAAAAGTACCCTCGGAAGACTGGCGGTGGGGCTTGAGCCGCCGACCGAAGGACGTATCCTCTTCAAGGAAAAAGAACTGCACGCAAAACGCATGGATCGAGGCGTCAGGCAGGCGCTTCAGATGGTCTACCAAAACTCTTTTGAAGCGACAAACCCGAGATTCACCGCAAGACAGGTTATCGAAGAGCCGATTTGGTATTTTCACCTCGCGCCGAAATCAGACTGGAACGCAAGGATCGATGAGCTTCTTGTGCGTGTCGGAATCCCGGTTGAGGAAGCCGGGAAAAAAACCTATGAATTCAGCGGCGGGCAGCTCCAGAGGATCTGCATTGCAAGAGCTTTGGCAGCCTCGCCGGAGCTGATCCTGCTCGATGAACCGCTCAGCAGTCTGGATGTCTCTGTCCAGGCACAGATCCTCAATCTTCTGAAAAAACTCAAAGAGGAATACAGTCTGACTTACATGCTGATCAGCCACGATCTTGAAATCGTCTACAATCTTGCAGATCGTCTGGCGGTCATGTACTACGGAAAAGTCGTGGAGGAAATTGACACGATGGATCTGTTTGATGCGCTGTGTCATCCCTATACGACTTTGCTGACAGGCAAAGACTTCGCGGTGAACGGACAGCAGGATTCCGAAGAGAGTCGGGAAGGGTGCGTCTACGCGGCACGGTGCGCAAAAGCAACAGACTACTGCAGACACACGGCTCCTGCGCTGGTTGAAATAGAGCCCGGGCACCGGATCGCGTGTCACATGTTCGCGCAGGCGGAGAAGTCTACATCAAACGAAGGAGATATGTCATGAATCAGGAAGAGATCAACCGCGAATGGTCGGAAAGCTCGACAAATTATGACAGGATCATTCATGATGAGCTCAACAGCTTTCGCCCTGCAGCGTGGCAGCGGCAGATCCTTTCTCATTTTCCGGAAGGGAAAAAACTGAAAATATTGGATCTCGGCTGCGGACCGGGCTTCTTCTCCATCATTTTGTCCGCCAAGGGGCATGAGGTGATCGGGATCGACGGCGCAGAAGGAATGCTCACGAGAGCCCGTTCCAATGTGGCGGCAGTCGGTTCGACGGCAGCCATTCTGGAGATGGATGCAAATCACCTGGATTTCCCGGACCGAAGCTTCGATCTGATCGTAAGCAGGAATGTCACCCATACGCTGCTCAACCATGCGGCAGCCTATGCAGAGTGGAAAAGAGTCCTTAAAGACGGAGGAAAGATCCTGATCTACGACGCCAACTGGCACTTTCAGGATACGGTGCCGGACATTCGGAAACAGTATATGGAAGACTGGCGAGCGTGCATCCGGGTCTATGGCTCGGACTTTAATGAAAACACGGATCCTGACGCGATCCCGCAGTTCGACGAAGCCGAGACGGGAACGCATCATCTCGGCGATCTGATGCGGCCGGATTATGACGTCGGTATCTTGGAAGCGATCGGGTTCAGCAGCGTAAGCTATCACAGGAACATCATCGAACGGCTCTGGGATGAGAAAGAAAAACTGATATATGGGACAACGCCCATGTTTGAAATCTGCGCTGTGAAATGAGAAAGCCCTCCAGTTTTACTTCCGTGCCGCTCCTCCCTCGAATTGAATATGTCATGAGAAAACCTCCCTTGCGTTTCTGCCTTTATGGTACAGAATGCGAGGGAGGTTTTCGAATGTGCGAGTCTTTTTTCGGCATAAATGTGCGTCAAAGGGTGTAGGTGAAAATGTAAACAAATTATGAACTTCGGTTGAAACTGTCGTTTTTGGGGTCAAACCGTGCGGTCCCTTATAGAAGGACTTTTTTTATGAGCTTCTGAAACCAGAACGCCATGCTGTTTTCAGATAAGCAGAATGCAAGAGCAGAGAGTGACCGCGCGACTGGTCAGGCAATTTTTGCGACTATGAGCAGCGGAATTGAGCTTTACCGGGAAGTGCAAAGTAATGAATCCTTCCGCAGATGGATCCTGGATATGGTGTTCAATGCCACTTATAACCCACCAGTAGCGGCCAGGACAGCTAAACCGCGGCGCGTTGTCTACAGGACAGAACCGACGCAGACACTGATGGTCGCGGAGTCGGCCGTTCCTTATGGAAAAGGAGATAAAAAAGATAACCCTTGAGGAAGCCAATAAATCTACCAGGAGACCAGGGACTATCCCGGTCTCCTATATCTATATGGGCATTATGATCATTTATTAACTTGAGAAAAAGGTTGTTATAGCATGTAGTTATTTCCGGATAGTTTTCAGCTTCTTCGCCCGGCTTCGATCTGTTTTTGTATCCGTAAGCCATCGCAGGTTATCAAGAAAGGTGGAACGGCCTTCATCGGTCAGCTGGAAATAGCCGGCGATAACCTGATCCAGTTCCGGCATCTTGTCATATTCAAAGAGCATTAACAGCGGAGTAGTCCGGTTCTTTATATATGTTTGCTTGTTAAGATTCGTGGTCAATCCATTTAACTCGGAGAGCGGCTGCGGAAGCACTTCGCCCTCTTCGTAGGGGTTCTCCTTACAGATCTGGGTGAAATCAATACCCAGGATATTCGCAATGCGCAGAGCATGATCAAAGCGGACCGAGGTGTCCCGCTGAATGATCGAATACAGTGTGGTCGGTGCAATACCGGTAAGCTTAGCCAGTTGCTGCACAGACATATGTTTATCATCTAAAGCCTTTTTAAGATTTTTTCCATATCCCATTCTTATATCCCTCTCAATGATTACACTTTCAAAGAAAATGCAGTAATTGTATGTTCTTATTATCTACGCAAAGTATAACACTAATATATTGAAGAATCTACTAAAACATGAATTTTCATATTGACATGTGACGGAAGGTTGACTATACTGAGCATACTACGAAATGCGTAGATTAATACGCAAAGGAGGTATAAGATGAAATAATCATTTTGAACAGAGGATCCCGGAAATGGTTTCTGTCCGGGAAGCAGCCAGAAGGACTGGTATGTCCTATGCATTTATCAGGAAGCTTTGCCAGGAGGAGCAAATCGTTTATGTGCAGGCGGGCTCCAGATGCCTGGTCAATTTCAGCTTTCTGGTGGATTATCTGCAGCATGGAAGGGGGTGGATTACACATGATTGTCAGTCAGATCAGGAAGGTTAAAGGAGCTGAAGAAAGACTGAAGATGGCAAAAGCAGATTTAGCGTCACTTTCATTCGGATGCCAGAGTCATCCCTTCTGCTACAGTGGCAACAGAGGAAGTGACTCAGATCCTACAGCGAAAGCTGTCATGAAAAAGGAGATGCTTGAAGCCAGAGCACGATTGGCTGAAACCTGCTGCAAGCAGGAGCAGGAGGTTTTATCAAATATGCTGCTCGCGATTGGTGATGAGACGATCGCAAAGCTGCTGCTGGACCGCTATTATTATGAACTGAAG
>CAMOSN010000061.1 GCA_946624935.1 uncultured Lachnospiraceae bacterium
GTTTGAGACAGAAAAGGATCCGGCCCTTCAGCCGGATCCCTCCTCATTCTGTGAACACTGCATCCTGCAGCACATAATAGGCATCTTCTTCCTCACCGACGGCATCATACACACCGATGATGGTGATATCTTCTTCCTCCTCGGGATAATCCTCCGGATAGGACAGCTTCCCGCTGTCTGCCAGTACGAATTCGATTCCTTCAGAGCAGCATGCCGTCGCATCCGGGACCACGCACATCGTGTACACCTTCCCGTTGCTTGGATCCTCGTACCCGGAAAACCAGCCGTCCAGTTTGATGGTCTTCCCTGCGTAGCTCTCCGGCTCCAGCATCATATTGAAGATCTCGGAGTAGACCATGGTCGCCGACATGACGGTCATATCAATGTCCACACTCTCATCCTCTTCCCCGCCGCACCCGGTCAGGAGCAGCCCCGCCAGGAGCACAGCTGTCATTCCCTTAAGCCGCGCGCCGCTTTTCAGACGTTTTACGCCTTTCATGAACCACTTGTTCCGAGGAACCATTTCCTCATTGCTGTTGCTATGTATACACATGCTGTCTTATCCATCCTTCCTGAGAAAGAGCCTTTCATTATGGCATCCACATCCTCATGGAATCCTCATCCTCGCACGATTGCCTGGCGGGATCGAACAGACGGCAGGTCCGTACTTCGGTTCAACGATCAGAAGTTTTCCGCGGTGGTCGTTTCCACGATTTCGGAGCAATATGGCGCAAATGCTTCCGAAACAGCAGCCATATCCACACCGAGCAGCTCAGCCGTCTGTGTATTCACGGTCGCGATGCCGTTTTCGAAGGTCTGCACAGGCATTTTGGCAGGATCCGCTCCGCCCAGCAGTTCTGCCGTCATGTCAGCTGTCGCGGTGCCAAGGATTGCATAGTTGACGCCAAAGCCGCAGAATGCACCATTCCGTGCAAAGGAATCGGCGCCGCAGAAATGCGGGATCCCTGCCTCGGCAAGCTTCTCATAAATCGCCAGCTCCGCGTTCATGACCGTATTATCGGTCGGGGTGAACACGGCATCGACGCCTTCAGCGATCAGTGCATCTGCTGCGGAGGAAACCTCATCCGGATTGGTTCCGGTCTTTTCGATGTATTTGATCCCCTTTTCATCCAGGAATGCCTTCGCCTCAGCAATCGGCTGCGTAGAAGCATCTTCGCTCTTGGAGTAAAGCAGGCCAATGTAATCCGCATCCGGCTTCAGCGCAAAAATCAGGTTCATGACGGATCCGGTGTTCAGCGCATCGCTCGTTCCGGTGATGTTGCCGCCGGGCTCTTCCATCGAGGCTGCAAGGCCGGCTCCAACCGGATCGGTCACTGCCGAGAAGATGATCGGAATTCCGGTATCTTCGGTGGCGGCCTGCATCACCTGCACAGCAGGAGTTGCGATGGCGACGATTACGTCTACTTCATCTGCCACAAGGGAAGATGCGATCTGGTTGAGAACAGAACCGTCCCCCTCTCCATCGTAAGTGTAGTCCGCATAATTATAAGTAACACCGTTTTCTTTAGCAAGCTTGTCCAGCTGTGCCTCGATGTTCTCCTCAATCTGGTTGAGGGAGGCGTGATCCATAAACTTTACAATTCCGACCTTGTACTGCGTTTCTTCGGCGAATACACATGTTCCCATAGATGCTACTACGGACATGGCCAGTACTGCTGCAGCGGTGCCTTTCAGAATCCTGTTTTTCATAATAAAACCTCCTTTGATCGGGCGTTTATCTGTTTTAATACGCCATTGCAGCAAAGTATAGCATACCCTGTACCGAATTTCCACTACTTGTTAATTTCTATGAAATATGCGATACTGTATCGTATCAATCAGATTTATGAAGGAATTCCATTTTATGATGACTACCCGTATCTATGACAAAACGGCCGGGCAGAAGCGTATTTTCAAAGCAGCGCCCCTTCGGCTGACCATTCTGCTCTTTTTGATGCTTTTCGTTCTCATGACTGGCCGCACCTATGCCGCATCCGATCCGAAAGTGATCTCCCTGGCAAAGCGTCACAAGCTCACATCCGCTCAGATCCGGCCTGCCGGATCCTCCGGGAAGAAGCTGGTATGTATCTCAAAAGGAAAGCGGCTGAAAAAGAAGAATTTCTGGTTCTACGCAAACGGAGCTGTTTATTATAATAATAAGAAGGCATGCGTCCAAACCGGTTCCTTTACTTATAAGGGGTTTTATTATCTGGCAGACAGTGAAGGAAAACTGCAGACAAATGTCTATCATGATACCCGCTCCTGCACGTACTACTACGGTTCCACCGGAGCACGACTGACGAACGGATGGCACACTGCAGACGGCAGCCAGCGCTATTTTGATGAAAAGGGGCGCATCCTGACCAACCGGTGGATCGAAAACCAGTATGTCGGCAGTGACGGTGCAATCGTATCCGGCCTGAGGCGCACCTGGGCTCCCTGGAACCCATCCGCCGATCCGGGCGGCTTTGTCACCACTGCGCAGAACACATCCGAGAAGCATCTGATCATTATCGGTGCCTCCCGCGTCGTCTATATGTCACGGGATGTTCCGAAGGATGACCGCGTCACCTTCATTGCACAGGGCGGCATGGGGACCGGCTGGCTGAACAATACAGCGATCCCGCTCCTGGATTTCTGGCTGTCCGTCTATCCCGCCAGCAAGGTCGTCATTCAGCTTGGTAATAACGGTATCAAACCTGTGAGCCGTTCCTGGCCGCAGCTGCGCGCAGCCTACTCCTATCTGCTGAGAACCTACCCATGGGTATCGTTTTATTTTATGGATGTCCTGCCCGGCAATCTGTCAACCAGTAAAAAGAAAAACAAAATGCGAAAGGAGCTCAGCCGCAGAATTCAAAAAACCTTCCCGCAGCAATGGATCGGAGGTTACGATTATCTTGTGGAAAAAGGCTTTCAGACGGTCGACCGCATTCATTATGACAAAACAACCAACCGCCTGATCTATTCCTACATTCTGCGAGAGGTCGGGTGGTAGCTTTCTCCCGCTTTTGCCGGTACACGAGGCGCTGATTTTAGAATCCCGATATATATGTGGGGGTTGGATTTACATCAGTGGCTTTGGATCTACCCGAGCGGTTTTGGATTTTGCTTTTCGAAAACAACCGGAAAACAGCGGACCCTGGTCAATGACCAGGGTCCGAATTTTTTTGAAATGATCGATTCTTCTCACAGGATTCCGATCAGATCCCCCAGCCGGATGACGGTTCCCGGCTGCGGAATGATTCGCTGTCCGTCCCGCTGGATCATCGCAATGGAAATGGCATATTCTGCATGGATCTGGTCTACCGTCTTTCCGATCCATGCACTGTCGATCTCAACGATGACCGTCTGCAAAGAGATCTGTTCGACCACTCCGGCAGCGCTCTGCAGCCTGGTGTACTGCTCCACAAATCCGGCAGAAATAATACCGGTCGGGATCGCTACCGCGCCGACCCCCAGGAATGCGATCACAATCGCCATTGCCTTTCCCAGTGCTGTCACCGGATAAATATCTCCGTATCCCACCGTAAGCAGGGTCGAAACACTCCACCAGATCCCGGAAAATCCGTTGCGGAAAACATCCGGCTGCGCCTCATGCTCCACCCCGTACATGAACAGCGAAGAAGCCAGCATCAGAATCCCGATGATAAAGATCGATGAAACAAGCTGGTTGCGCTTCTCGTACAACACGGCCTTGATCACATTAAAGGAATCATAGGTAGCATTGATCCGGAACAGATGAAAAATCCGCACCACCCGGAGCATCCGAAATGCCACAAAGCCCGAGAGAAAAGCCGCCGGCAGGATCGTGAGCAGATCCACGACCCCGTCAAAGGAAAGCATAAATTTCCGCACGGCTTTTGTGTAGGACTCCTCCGGGTACAGATACCCTGCCGTCCAGATCCGCAGTGCATATTCGACGATGAAAAAAGCGATCGTCACCACCTCGATGATCCGCAGAGCCGGATCCAGAAAATCCATCCGGTCGAAGGTCTGCAAAAAAAGGACAAGAATGTTCAGAATAATATTTACCGCCAGCAGGATATCGAAGGCTCTGCTGGGCAGATCAGACCGGTTGCCGATCTGTATGATATCAAAAATACGTTTTCTGCTCAGTTTCCCCATCTTTTATCCGCGCTTCCCGGTTCTTGGCAGAACCTTCACATTTTCTTCCCCAAAGCTTTCCCGAAGCCTCTCCAGAAGCTCTGCACCCAGCTTTACACCCCAGGCCGGTCCAAGACGCTTGACCGACCGTGTGGAACGGGCATAGATCACGATCTCATCCCTGCCGTCACTCTCCCGGATCACATCTGAAAGCTTTGCCGCACGCTGTGTATATTCCTCAATACTCTCAAACTGAATCCAGATATCCTGCGGAATCTCTTCAAAGGGAGTGATCCCCTCGCAGATCAGCTTGCTGGCCTTGTCGTCCTCTCCGGACACCCGGCCCCGCACAAACAGCCTTGCGTCCTCCGTGATCAGCTTTCCGTACCGTTCATAATCCTTCGGGAACACCACGACCTCCACCGTTCCCACCAGGTCCTCCAGCTGAAAGAAGGCCATCTGCTTATTCTGCTTGGTGTACTTGATGGTTTTGCTCTCCACGATGCCGCCGACCACCGCTTTACTCTCATCGGCCACCTTCGCTGCGCCGGTCGTCTCATCAATGGCGAAATCCGTGGTCAGCGCCGTGATCGTTTTCCTCCAGAGCGCCTCGTACGCCTCCAGCGGATGACCGCTGACATAGATCCCCATCACTTCCTTTTCGAAAATCAGAAGCTGTTCCTTCGGGAATTCCTCCACCGCCGGAAGCTGAATGGAAAACTCCTTTTTCTCCTCTTCTCCCATCAGATCAAACAGGGACATCTGTCCGCTCACGGCTGCCTTGCGCGCCTGGGCCGCTGCATCCATCACCTGGGGATAGATCATCATCATCTGACGACGGTTTCCTCCCAGTCCATCCATGGCGCCGGCTTTGATCAGGTTCTCCACCGTGCGCTTATTCAGTTCTCTGGAAGGCATCCGTTCCACAAAGCTGCGCAGATCCGTAAATCTGCCCCCCAGCTCGCGTTCCCGGATCAGGGCTTCGATCACGGGGCGTCCGATATTCTTGATCGCAGACAGTCCGTACCGGATCGCCTTTTCTCCTGCGCGCTCTCCTTCCGTAAGAATCGACACGGAAAAGCCGGTTTCTCCTTCATTGATATCCGGCGGCAGGATCGCAATACCCATCTGACGGCAGGTCATGATATATTCCGCCACCTTCCCGGGATTGTCGATCACGGAAGTCATCAAAGCAGCCATGAATTCCACCGGATAATAGTATTTCAGCCAGGCCGTCTGATACGCCACAACCGCGTACGCCGCCGCATGGGATTTGTTGAAGGCGTACCTGGCGAAATCGGTCATCTCGTCAAATATCTTATTGGCCACCTCCGCGCTGATTCCTTTTGCAATGCAGCCCGGAACGCCCTCCTCCGGATTGCCGTACACAAAATTCTGACGCTCCTTCTGCATGACCGCAGCCTTCTTTTTGGACATGGCACGGCGCACCAGGTCGCTTCGTCCGAGAGAGTACCCGCCCAGGTCCCGCACGATCTGCATGACCTGCTCCTGGTACACGATACAGCCATAGGTTGCCTCCAGAATCGGCTTCAGCTGCGGGGTATCATAAGTGATCTGATCCGGATGGTTCTTCCCCCGGATATACTGCGGGATAAAATCCATCGGGCCGGGACGGTACAGAGATATTCCTGCGATCACATCCTCCATGCTGCGCGGGCGAAGCTCCTTCATGAAGCTTTTCATTCCCGCACTTTCCAGCTGGAACACGCCATCCGTGCGGCCGGTACCCAGCGAAGCATACACAGCCTCATCGTCATAGTCGATCCGGTCCATGTCGATTTTCTTTCCGCTGCTCTTCTCCGCAAGATTGCAGGCATTCTGGATGACGGTCAGCGTGCGCAGGCCCAGAAAGTCCATCTTCAGAAGCCCCAGCTCCTCCAGCGCTGTCATCGTAAACTGCGTCGTCAGCGATCCATCCTGTGCCCGGGAAAGCGGTACATACTCATCCACCGCCTTCTGGCAGATCACCACCCCCGCTGCGTGCATGGACGTGTGCCGCGGCAGTCCCTCCAGGCGGCGCGCCATATCGATCAGCGTGTGAATCTGTTCATCCCGCTCATACATGCTCTTCAGTTCGGGATTCATCTGCAGTGCCTTGTCAATGGTGATGCCCAGCTCCATCGGAACCATCTTGGCGATCGTATCACACAGTGCGTAAGGCAGATCCATTACCCTTCCAACATCCCGGATCACACCGCGGGCTGCCAGCGTACCAAAGGTAACGATCTGCGCGACCTTCTCTTTTCCGTACTTGCGCACCACATAGTCGATCACCTCCTGCCTCCGCTCGAAACCGAAGTCCACGTCGATATCCGGCATGGATACCCGCTCCGGGTTGAGGAAGCGTTCGAACAGCAGCTGGTAGCGCATCGGATCCAGCTTCGTGATCCCCAGGCAGTAGGATACCAGACTTCCGGCCGCCGATCCTCTTCCGGGGCCGACCATGATATCGTTCTCACGGGCATAGTGAATAAAATCCCATACGATCAGGAAATAGTCTACATATCCCATCGTACGGATCGTTTCCAGCTCATAGGAAAGACGGTCCCGCAGCTCCTGTGTGACCGGGTGATACCGCTGTGTAAGGCCCTCCTCGCACAGCTGGTTCAGATATTCCCAGGCACTAAGCCCGTCCGGGACATCGTACCTGGGCAGCTTTGTGACGCCAAACTCGATCTCCACATGGCATCGCTGGGCAATTTTCCAGGTGTTCTCCAGCGCCTCCGGCGCATAGGGAAACAGATGTGCCATTTCCTCCGGCGACTTCAGATAATACTGTCCGCCCTCATAGCGCATCCGGTCCTCGTCGGCAAGCTTTTTTCCGGTCTGGATGCAAAGCAGAATATCATGCGGTGCCGCATCCTCCGCGTTCGTATAGTGCACGTCGTTGGTACATACAAGCCCGATCCCGGTCTCCCTGCTCATCCGAACCAGCAGCGGGTTGATCCTCTGCTGATCCGCCAGTCCGTGATCCTGCAGCTCCAGGAAATAATTGCCCTTCCCGAAAATCTGCTCATGGGCAAGCGCTGCTTCCTTCGCTTCCTCATAAAAGCCCCTGGTCAGAAGCCTCTGCACCTCTCCAGCCAGGCAGGCACTGGTGGCAATGATCCCCTCGTGATACTGCTGCAGAATCTCCCGGTCGACTCTTGGCCGATAATAGTAGCCATCCACAAAACCGGCCGAGACGATCTTCATCAGATTGGCATAGCCCTGATTGTTTTCCGCGAGAAGGATCAGATGATAATAGCGGTCATCTCCCGCTCCCCTGCCGGCCTCACGGTCAAAGCGGGATCCCGGGGCCACATATACCTCACAGCCCAGCACCGGGTTGATCCCGGCCGCCCTGCAGGCTTTATAGAAATCGATCACGCCGTACATCACGCCATGGTCGGTGATCGCAGCGCTGTCCATCCCCAGCTCCTTCACCCGCTGCACATACTCGCTGATTTTGTTGGAACCGTCCAGAAGCGAATACTCCGTATGAACGTGAAGATGCGTAAATCGGACCGGTTTGCTTTGCGCAGCCGCAGGTGCGGGGTCCAAAGCACCATGCTCATTTATATATTCCATGATCCGTCTCCCGGGCCGCGGCAGCGACCCTTCCTTAATATAGTTTAAGTGGCCCTTTCCAATGTGATATCCTCTCATAAACTCAGAACAGGTCGTACCGAATAATGTAGAAAACCGCCAGCACAATTCCCGCAAACAGTGCGGGTGTGACCATTCCTGATCCCGTTTCCTCCGACGCAGGCTGCATGAGAAAGAACTCACGGTCACAGCTTTTTGCCAGCCTGTGCAGAGCCCACCACACACCGCCGAGGCACAGCAGTGCGACCGGTGTATATACTGCAGCACTCGTAAGATACTCCCCTGCTGTCACCACATTGTGCGCACTGTTCTCCAGCAGCATGGAATTGACCAGTTCCTCATTGGAGAGCAGGCTCACACTCCTGGAATTGATCAGAAAATGCAGGATCATGGAGCTGTACAGACTCCCCGTGATCTCCACAATGAACGCAAAAATGATCCCGAGCACAAACGCATAGGCAAACTGATTGACATTCAGGTGCAGCAGTGCAAACATCAGCGCCGAAAGAAGCGCTGCCTTCCACACTCCCAGCCCCCGCAGTCCGTGATAGATCAGTCCGCGAAACACAAATTCCTCCACCAGGGCCGGCAGCACAGCCAGATACAGAAGATTGATCACAAAAGAGCCCGAGGCTCTTACGACCGACTCCGCCACATAATTGCGCGCAAAGGACATGGTGATCATATTCAGCCACAGCATCACCGGCTGCACAAAAAAGGAAAGGATCACGATCCAGAATACACTCCCCGGCTTCAGGTTCCCCAGCAGCACACTTTCAAAAATCTTCCTGCCGCCAAGCAGGATAAACACCGCGGCAATCACAAAATACAGCAGTTCACTGACGATCGTTGACTGGTTCACGCCGGCATTCTCGTAAATTCCGCCCTGCGCAAACAGTCCGGACAGCGCAAAAGGCGCGAACACCGCAGTCACGACCAGAAATAAAAACAAACGGTTGGTCATCCGTATCTCACGGGATGTTTCCTTCAACATAGTTTCCTCCGAATCAGAATCTTTCATATTTGTTTATTCTATCAGCCGCAGCCGGATTCGACAAGAATGAACCGGGACTTATACCAAAAACAATGAACCGGCGGTTATGTCAAAAACTCTTCTTTACATTATTGCTTTACCATGCTAATATGATGCAGTGACCAACGTATGATCTGTGAACAGGAGGTTCAACAATATTATGAAGAAATCATTTGCAGCAATTCAGGCGATCACGATCGCAGCCCTGCTCGGCGCAGCGGTATGCTCCATCTGCGTATATGCGGAAGAAACCGAAACAGCTGAAACGTTTGTATTCAAACACGGCTTTGACCTGGATTATCCGCCCTATTCCTATATTGATGACAACGGCGAGACCGGCGGCTTCGATGTGGAAATGGCTCAGGCCGTCTGTGATTATTACGGTTGGGAATACGAAGCAGTTCCCTTCAACTGGGATGCCAAGGACGCCGAGCTCAATGCCGGCAGCTGCGACTGCATCTGGTCCGGTTTCACCGTAAACGGCCGTGAGGATGATTATCTGTGGAGCAAAGCTTACTCCGACAACACACAGATGATCATGGTCGCAAAGGGCTCCGGAATCGAGACCCTGGCCGACCTGGCCGGCAAGATCGTCGGCGTACAGACCTCCACATCCGCCTATGACCTGCTGAATGATGAAGAAGGACAGGCACAGCTTTGCCAGACCTTCTCCTCTCTTGAGGTATATGAAACCTACACCATCGCTTTCAACGACCTGAAGGCAGGCGCCATCGATGCCCTTGCAATCGACGTGACCAGCGGCAATTACCTGATGGCTGATGAGACCGATTATGTTTATCTTGACGAAGAGCTCGGAAGCGAGCAGTATGCAATCGGCTTCCGCAAGGATGACACCGAGCTTTGCGAGAAGGTAAACGCAGCGCTGGATGCTCTTGTAGAGGACGGCACCTATGACGAGATCGGCCAGAAATATCCGGAGATCTACGACTATCTCTGCCTCGGGAAAGAATAATCCCGGATGATCTTCTGTCCGTATTTCAATTGAAAACGGTCAAAATCCGAACAGGATTCAAAACGGTCGTGCCGCCGAACACACTGTTTCGGCGGCACAGTCGTTTTATATTGAAAAACTGCGTTTTACTGGCATAACCTTTTTCACTGGTATAACTTTTTCACTGGTGTAACCTTTATCGCTGTCATACCTATTTTTCTGATTAGGATCCCGGAAACGCACTGCCGCTTCCGGATCGATACAAGCGAGGAAATCGAATGACCTTATCCACAATGCTCTCGACAATGGCCGCAGGTATGGGCCGAACCACTGCGGTCTTTTTTCTGACACTGGTCGGTTCACTGCCTCTGGGCATGATCGTTGCGCTTCTGCGCAAGTCCCGGTTCGGCCTGGTGCGCCTCCTGATCCGTGTGTATATTTCCGTGATCCGCGGGACCCCCCTGATGCTTCAGCTGCTTGTATGGTATTTCGGTCCCTACTATCTGTTCGGATGGTCCATCCGCGGATGGCGTTTTCCGGCACTGATTCTGGGCTTTATCCTCAATTACGCTGCCTACTTTGCTGAGATCTACCGGGGCGGAATCGAATCCATCCCCGTCGGGCAGCATGAAGCAGCCGAAGTACTTGGGTACACCAAAACCCAGACCTTTATGCGAATCATCCTTCCGCAGGTGATCAAGCGCATCATGCCCTCCGTAACAAACGAAGTGATCACGCTGGTAAAAGATACTTCTCTGGCCTTTACCCTGGCCTATCAGGAGGTCTTCTCTCTGGCAAAGCAGATTTCCGCTTCCCAGACCTCCTTTATGCCGTTTGTCATCGCAGGTGTCTTCTATTTTGTTGCAAATTATATCGTGGCATTTGTCATGGAACAGATTGAAAAAGCATTAAACTATTACAGGTGAGGTATGCCATGATTCTACAGATGAACCATATCCAAAAGCATTTTGATGACCTGAATGTCCTGAAGGATATCAGCTTCGGCGTGGACAGCGGTGAGGTGGTGAGTATCATCGGCCCCTCCGGCTCCGGAAAATCCACGCTTCTGCGGTGCGCCACATTCCTCGAGCGCATTGACGGAGGCGAGATCCTCTATCTGGGGGAGAAGGCCGCCTACACGGACGAAGCAGGAAATGCCGTGTACGTACACCATCGTGAGCTGCAGCGCTTCCGCAGCTACTGCGGACTGGTGTTCCAGCAGTTCAACCTGTTCCCGCACTATACCGTCCTGCGCAACCTGACGGATGCGCCGATTCACGTACAGCACCGGGATAAAGCGGAGGCTGAGGCAACCGCCATGGAGCTCCTGCGCAAAATGGGCATCGCGGACAAGGCGCTCTCCTATCCCTATCAGCTTTCCGGCGGACAGCAGCAGCGTGTGGCCATTGCCCGCGCCCTGGCCATGAGGCCGGACATCCTCTTCTTCGACGAACCGACATCGGCCCTGGATCCGGAACTGACCGGCGAGGTGCTGAAGGTCATTCGCCAGCTGGCTGAAGAGAAAATGACCATGGTCGTTGTCACGCATGAAATGCCCTTCGCGAAGGCCGTCAGCAACCGCGTCATTTTCATGGCCGGCGGTGTGATCGTGGAACAGGGCGATCCGCGGGAAGTATTCGACAACACGAAGGAAGAACGCACAAAGCAGTTTTTGCAGGTGTTTGAACGGTAGTTGGTTGTATGAGCAGCAGTGCTTTTTCTGCTGCTCATTTTTAACAACTCAGCCGATCCACATAACACCTCTGCCGGTTTACATAAAAACCGTATCGTCAAAAGACAAGGCAGATCGGAGGTTCCCTATGCATACAGCCCCGGACAGTTCTCTCCAATACAGCATTCTCAATCCGACCGGCAATATCACGGCCCTGGTGGAAAGCCCGGTTCCCATCAAAATGCAGCCCTCCGCTGCCACAGAGATCATGCAGCGCCATCCGGAGGTCGAGCAGGTCGGCTTCGTGACATACGAAAACCTGCCTGTCCACGGAACCTTTATCGAAGCTCTGCCTGTACTCGGAAGCCAAGGTGAAATACTGCCTGTCCACGGCAGCCATGGTGAAACGCGGCCTGTCCACGGCAGCCTTCGCATGGCAGGAGGTGAGTTCTGCGGCAACGCGACCATGAGCGCCGCCGCGCTGTACCTTTTGAGGCATCATACGAAAAAACCTGCCGCATCCGAAATCGAGTACTGTGTACACCTGCGTGTATCCGGTGCAGATGAGCCCGTTGAAGTCCGCCTGAAACAGGAGAACCAGCCGGAGACGCCCGTCCAGACCCAGGGGATACCTGTCCGGGCCCGGACATCTTTTCTCGCTTCTGTCCATATGCCACGCCCCCTGTCCATCGCGGAAACGACCTTTTCCCATGGCGGTGTGACAGGCACACTCCCATTTGTCAGAATGCGTGGGATCTCGCACGTCCTCATCGAACCACACACGCCCTTCTTCCGCTTGCGTGCGGACCGAACCGATGCCGGGCATGCCATCCGGGAATGGTGCAGCCTTCTTGAGGCCGACGGGCTCGGACTGATGTTCCTGGAGCATGTATCCACCGAAACCCGCCTGACCCCTCTGGTGTATATTCCCGGGAGCGGCACCATGTTCTGGGAAAACTCCTGCGCCAGCGGAAGCTCCGCCGTGGGAATGATCCTCGCCGCCAGAGCCGGAAAAGCGCTCCGCCTTCCGCTCCATGAACCCGGTGGGATTCTTTCTGTCACAAGCGATCCGGACACACTCAAGACATGGCTGTCCGGACAGGTTCACCTCGTCAATAAGCAAACGCTTGACTGGTCATTCTGATTTACGACTGGCGATTTTGGGCCAGGGGACGGCTTACGTGTCCCATTCATGTGGAACAGAGGAAGGTTCTGTGTTCCATTCAGAAAAGCGCATTACAGATGGCAGGAATGACATACAGCTACATCCACGGCGATACATGCTCATCAATCTGTGAAAAATCGATCAGCAGATCCCCGTCATAGATCCCGACAGGCACCTGATCCTGAAAGCTGTAAACCCCATATATGACGTTTTCTCCTTCATCAGGCTTCCTGCCTGCGTCGCCTTTTCCAAACAGATACGTAAGCACCCTCTTCTGGTCCGGGTCGATAATCCAATACTCCCGCACGCCTGCATGTTGATACTTATGCAGCTTCAGGATCATATCCTTTGACCGGGTCGAGCGGGACAGCACCTCTGCCACAAAATCTGGCGCCCCCACGATCCGGTCCGGCGTATATTTTTCCGTATCGCACAGAATGATCACATCCGGCTGTACAACCGTACGATCATCACAATCCAGCTGCACATCGATTGGAGAAATAAACGGCAGGCATTTCCCCTTTTTCGAACGGATATAAGCGAGAAGAAGTGCATAAAGTTCCCCTGCGATCAACTGATGATATCCCTTCGGTGCACTCATATCATAAATCACGCCATCAATCAGCTCCACGCGGCGTTCGTCCGGAAGCGCCAGATAGTCCTCCAGAGTATATTCCCCCTGCTTTTTCACATCATAGGACAACGCTGTTTCGCGGACCGTCGCCGGATCATGAAATATCTCACGATCCGCAGCCTTTCCTTTTTCGGGATTCAGAAGCTTTTCCAGTGCCTGAAGCGTTGCAAAGCGCGGAGCCTTTGTCGTCCCTCCCAGCACCTTGCGCACAGTGCCGACCGGCACCCCCGAAAGCTGTGCGATCTGTTCATAACTGTAGCCCAGTTCTCTCTTTCGCTCATTCATCTCATTGATTGTCATATATCACATCCCCTTTTTACACAGTTCGAAATGGCCGCTCGGTTATATCCAATAGCATACCGTATTTTCCCCTTTCAGTCAACACAGCATTATAATTTGGGCTATATATGGATAAATTATGGCATTATTTCGTACTAAAACGAAAGCTGCTCCACAATAGTATATGTTTTTCCTCGG
>CAMOSN010000062.1 GCA_946624935.1 uncultured Lachnospiraceae bacterium
GCACAGATCCGTATCCGGAAGGGAAGAGAGAAGATCTGTCCCTGCGTGAAAAGATTCAGCTGTATCATAAAGACAGAGAACGCGGGATTAAATACTCCGGAGGAGATGTGACAGTTTCGGAGCTGGTTTTCCGTTACACAGCTGAAAAGACAAATGTGCGGCATACAACAAGAGCTCAGTACAAAACGGTTCAGAATGTACTTGAGTCGGATCCATTCGGAAGCAGAAAGATCAAAGAAATCAGGACTTCCGATGCGATGCATTGGTTGAAGAAGTTGCAGGTGGAGGACGGAAAGGGTTACTCTTCCATCCAGACGATCCGTGGGGTGCTGCGGCCGGCTTTCCGGAAGGCTGTTCAGGATGAACTGATCTTTAAAAATCCCTTTGATGATTTTCAGCTTCACGAGGTGACGGTGAATGATACGGTGAAACGGGATGCTCTTTCACCGGCAGATAAGCGCCGCTTCCTTGAGTTCGTCCGCATGGATCGTCACTTTAGCAGATATTATGAAGGTATCTATATTCTGTTCCATACGGGAATGCGCATTTCTGAGTTCTGCGGGCTGACCATAGGCGACCTGAATATGGAGAAAGGTACGATCTGTATCAACAAACAGCTGCAGCGTGTCGGCACCCGGATTTATATTGAAGACCAGGCGAAAACAAGGTGTGGATCGCGTGTTATTCCGATGGAACCCAAGGTGAAGGAAGCGTTTCAGACCATTCTGGATCGGCGCGGCACTCTGGCTGAGGAACCGGAGGTAGACGGTGTGAGCGGGTTTCTTTGTCTCGATAAGGATGGAAATCCTATGCTTGCTCTGCACTGGGAGCATTATTTTCAGCATATCCGGGAGAAGTTTAATAAGATTTACCGGGAACCGATGCCCTATGTTTCGCCGCATGTGTGCCGGCATACCTATTGTACGGAAAAGGCAAAGGCAGGTATGAACCCGGTTCATCTGGCTTATCTGATGGGACACTCTCCGGAGGACATCCGGGTAACCATGGGAACATATACCCATATTCATTACGAGGATGCGGCCGAGGAACTGCGCCGTCTGGGCAGTCTGTGACCGGGTAAAAGGACTGGAAGATCCCGTAAATACAGGTGTTTTCCGCAATGCTGAGTCATGTTGGTATGAAGTGGTAAACGGGCTGTTTTATACCAACATTTGTGCCAACATAGAAGGCGTGGGAAAGGGAAATCTTAAGCCGAAAAGTGGGAAATCGTCCAAACGGCAGCATATGAATACACCATGAGACACCTGATAAATACGCACTTTTTGCCACTATAAGGAGTGAATTGCTTTATGATAAAAATACTGTTTATATGCCACGGCAATATCTGCCGTTCCCCCATGGCGCAGTATATGTTTGAGGATATGGTCCGCCGCTATGGCGTGGAGGATCAGTTTGAGATCGATTCCGCGGCGACCTCACGGGAGGAGATTGGGAACGGTGTTCATTACGGGACGAGGAATAAGCTCAGGCAGGTGGGGATTCCCTGTGGGAACCACAGGGCACGCCAGCTGACGCGGTCCGATTATGAACACTTCGACTACCTGATCGGGATGGATGCCGAGAATATGTATTACATGCCCCGGCTTACGGGAGGGGATCCGGACAATAAGCTGTACAACCTCCTGACGTTTGCAGGGCTGGACAGGGACATTGCGGATCCGTGGTATACCGGGAATTTTGAGGATACTTATCAGGATCTGAAGGTCGGTCTGGAGGCTTTTTTTGAACATCTGGTCAGACAGGGCGAGATCAGCCCGGGAACGGGAGCTGCCCTAAAAGTCTTCCGGAAGAAAGACGGCGGAGCATTCGATGAGACGAGGAAACGGGAGAAAAGGCATTGAATATCTGTAATCTGGAAAATATCAGTAAAAGCTATGGAGATAAGGTCCTTTTAAAGGATGCCGTTCTCGGAATCGACAGTGCGGACAAGATCGGTGTGATCGGTGTGAACGGTACGGGAAAATCCACGCTTCTGGGCATTGCGGCCGGAGTGACGGAGGCGGACGATGGACAGGTGATCTGCGGAAGGCAGGTGCGGATTTCCTATCTGCCGCAGAATCCGGTGTTCGACGAGGAGAAGACCGTTCTGGAGAATGTGACGGACCGGATCTGCGGGCAGGAGGAGCACTGGGACACGGAGGGAGAAGCCAGGGCGGTGCTTGCGCGTTTTGGCATTTCGGATCCGGGTGTGAAGCCTGGAATTCTTTCCGGGGGACAGCGTAAACGTGCGGCGCTGGCAGCGGCGATTCTTACGCCCTGTGAGCTGCTGATTCTGGACGAACCGACGAACCATCTGGATTCGGAAATGTGTCAGTGGCTGGAGGAATATCTGCGCGGGTTTTCGGGAGCGGTACTGATGGTGACCCATGACCGGTATTTTCTGGATCAGGTCTCGAATTGTATTGTGGAGATCGACGGGGGAAAGCTTTACCGATATGAGGCGAATTATGCACGCTTCCTGGAGCTGAAGACGCAGCGTATGGATTATGCGCTGGCGGCTGAGCGGAAGGCTGCGGCACTGTATAAGCAGGATCTGAAGTGGATGCTGCGGGGAGCCCGGGCAAGGTCGACGAAGCAGAAGGCGCACATTCAGCGCTTTGAGGCTCTGGCGGCGCGGGAAAAGATCCAGGAGGAGCGGCAGGTGCAGCTGCAGGCCCTTCCCTCCAGGCTCGGCGGGAAAACGATCGAGGCCGAGGGCATCGGAAAATGCTATGACGGAAGGTGGCTGTTCCGGGGATTTACCTATCGCTTTTTAAAGACCGACCGGATCGGAATCATCGGGCCGAACGGCTGCGGAAAGACCACGCTGCTTCGGTGCCTCACGGGGATGCTGCCGCCGGATGAGGGGACCACCCAAATCGGTCAGACGGTGGAGGTGGGGTACTTCGGCCAGGAAAATGAACCGCTGAAGGATACCGACCGGGTGATCGATTTTATCAAGGATGCGGCGGAGTATATCCGCACAGCGGACGGTCTGGTGTCTGCCTCGGCCATGTGCGAACGGTTTCTGTTTGACAGTCACATGCAGTATCAGCCGATCGGCCGTCTGTCCGGCGGAGAGAAGCGGCGGCTGTATCTGCTGCGTATTTTGATGCGCAATCCCAATGTGCTGGTGCTCGATGAGCCGACGAATGATCTGGACATCCGCACGATGCAGGTGCTGGAGGATTATCTGGATCACTTTGCGGGAATTGTGATCACTGTCTCCCATGACCGGTATTTCCTCGACCGGATCGTTACCAGAATTTTCTCCTTTGAGGAGGGCGGGCTGCTTCGGCAGAGCGAGGGCGCTTATGCGGAGTACCTGGAGCACCGGCAGGAATGGGAGGCCGGGGAAACCGGAGCACCTGGAAAAACGCCGTACTCGTCGACGGACACAGCAGGCAGGGCAGGTAAATCAGGGGCAGCCGGCGCAGCAGAGAAATCCGGCACGGCAGACACAGCTGGAGGCCTGGAAACGACGGGCGTGGCAGGCGGGACGGGATCGTCTCGTCAAAGTGGGAGCGGGGAAAGCACAGGCGCGAAGTCAGCGCGGCCCGCGCGGCGCAAAAAGGCGCTCACCTACTCGGAGCAGCGCGAGTATGACGGGATGGAGGAGGCCATTGCGGCGCTGGAGGAGCGCTCCGCAGCACTGGAGACAGAAATCGCACAGGCGGCCACCGATTACACACGGCTGGAGGAGCTGGTGCGGGAGAAGGAACGCACAGAGCAGGAACTCGAACAGAAGCTGGAGCGCTTTGTGGAACTTTCTGAAAAGCTGGAGCAGGGCTGAAGAATCTGTTGTTGGAATTGCTGGTTGTCTGAACTGGAAAGTTTTATACTTTCTTCATTGCATCTTTCCGGAACATACGTTATGATTCTATCGTTAACGGTATGCCATGGAGGATTTGCAATCGATGAACCGAAAAGAGAATAAAATGGGGACAATGCCTGTAAAGCAGCTGATCATCTCGATGTCTTTGCCGATGATGATTTCGATGCTTGTACAGGCTTTATATAATGTAGTGGACAGTATGTTCGTGGCAAGGCTCAATGAGCAGGCCCTGACTGCCGTCACCCTGGCCTTCCCGATGCAGAACCTGATGATCGCAGTGGGATCGGGCACCGGCGTAGGTATCAATGCCCTGCTGTCCCGTTCGCTTGGGGAGAAGGAATTCGAGCGGTCGGATGCAGCCGCGAACAACGGGCTTTTGCTGACGATGTTCAATTTTGTCCTGTTTTTACTGATCGGGATCTTCGTGTCGCGGCCATTTATTGCCTCGCAGACGAGTAACGAGATGGTTCTTGAGTACGGCGCCACGTATCTGCGCATCGTGAACTGCTGCAGTATCGGGCTCTTTTTCCAGATGACCTTCGAGCGGCTGCTGCAGTCGACCGGGCGGACGATGTACAGCATGATCTCACAGACGGCAGGCGCTGTCATCAATATCATTTTTGACCCGATCATGATCTTCGGCCTGGCGGGCTTCCCGAGGCTTGGTGTGGCCGGAGCGGCTTATGCCACGGTGCTTGGCCAGGTATGTGCCTCGATCATCGGCATGGTGCTGAATCTGAAGAAAAATCCGGACATCAATTTCTCTTTCCGCGCGATCCTTTCGCCGAAGGCAGCGATCATTAAAGAGATCTATTTTGTAGGGATCCCGTCGATCGCCATGATGTCCATCGGCTCGCTGATGACGTATCTGATGGATCTGATCCTGAAGACCTTTTCCGAGACGGCGATCGCGGTGTTCGGGGTATATTTTAAGCTGCAGAGCTTTTTCTTCATGCCGGTGTTCGGTCTGAACAATGGTCTGATTCCGGTGCTTTCCTACAATTACGGGGCGCGCAGCCGGGCGCGTATTCAGGAGGCACTGCGTTTTTCCATGGCGCTGGCAGCCGGGATCATGGCTGTGGGCACCCTGGTATTCCAGCTGTTTCCGCGCCAGCTTCTGGCGATTTTCGATGCCTCCGAGGAGATGGTCCATATCGGGACGGCAGCACTGCGGATCATCAGCGTCGGGTTTGTGATCGCCGCATTCTGCATTGTGATGGGCTCTATTTTCCAGGCGTTTTCCAAAAGCTATTATTCGCTGATTGTTTCGGTAGGCCGCCAGCTGGTGGTGCTTATTCCGGTGGCGTACCTGCTTTCCCTTCTGGGAAACGTGAAACTCGTGTGGTGGGCATTTCCCATCGCCGAGCTGGTGTCACTGGCAATTTCGTGGTATTTCTTCCGGAAGCTGTATCAATCGACCGTATTGACTCTGTGATGTAGTTCAGGATATCTCATTTTCAAGGAAGGACAGGTGCTAAATGGGTGGTTTTTTTGCAGCAGCACTGAAAGAGGATTGTGTATTCGATATTTTTTACGGGACCGATTATCATTCCCACCTTGGGACCAGGCGGGCCGGAATGGTGGTGTACGGCAAGAACGGATTTGACCGTGCGATCCACAATATTGAAAATTCGCCCTTCCGCACGAAGTTCTCATCGGACTTCAATTCGATGGAGGGGAACATGGGACTGGGCTGCATCTCCGATTACGATCCGCAGCCCCTTCTGATCCGTTCTCACCACGGGACCTATGCCATTGCAACCGTCGGCAAGGTGAACAACACGGATGAGATCGTCGAGTCGATGTTTTCGGACAGCCGTACGCATTTCCTGGAGATGAGCGGCGGCGACATTAATAAAACGGAGCTGACGGCAGCGCTGATCAATCAGAAGGATAATCTGATCGAAGGGATCCGGTACGCACAGGAAATGATTCAGGGATCGATGACGATCCTGCTGCTCACGCCGAAGGCAGTCTACTGCGCGCGTGACCTTCTGGGACGTACGCCGGTGGTGCTCGGGAAAAAGGAGGAGGGCTATTGTGCGAGCTTCGAATCCTTCGCCCATCTGAACCTGGGGTATACGGATTACCGGGAGCTGGGGCCCGGAGAGATCGTTGCGATGACCCCGGAGGGTGTGACAACGCTGATGCAGCCGGGGAAGAAGATGCGCATATGCACGTTCCTGTGGGTGTATTACGGATATCCGTCCTCCCGATACGAGAAGGTATCGGTGGAGGAGATGCGCTGCAAATGCGGTGCGGCACTGGCCCGACGTGACCGGGACTCCTGGGACAGGATCGATACCGTAGCGGGCGTGCCTGATTCGGGGATCGCCCATGCGATCGGGTATTCCAATGAATCCGGCGTTCCGTTCTCGCGGCCGTTCATTAAATACACCCCCACCTGGCCAAGGTCCTTTATGCCGCCTACACAGAAGAAGCGTGATCTGATCGCCCGGATGAAGCTGATTCCGGTACATGAGCTGATCCGCGGCCGGTCCCTGCTGCTGATCGACGATTCCATTGTGCGCGGCACACAGCTGCGGGAGACGACGGAATTTCTGTACAACAGCGGCGCACGGGAGGTGCATGTGCGGCCTGCCTGCCCACCGCTGGTGTTCGGATGTAAATTTATCAACTTTTCCAGATCCTCCTCGGAGATGGAGCTGATCACGCGCAGAGTGATCCGGGGCGCCGAGGGGGAGGATGTGCCCAGAGAGGTGTTCGACGAGTATGCCGATCCGGATTCCGAGCGCTATAAGCGGATGCAGGATGACATCTGCCGCAGGCTTGGCTTTACGTCGCTGGCCTTCAACCGGCTGGATGACATGATCGAGGCGATCGGAATCGATCCGGAAAACCTCTGCACCTACTGCTGGAACGGCAGGGAATAAAAGGCAGACAATAAAAGGCAAGCAATAAAAGGCATTCCACAGAGCATGCTGCGGAATTATAAAAGATGAGAGAATATCGTGACAGCAGAGGAGAGAATTGGTTATGAGCAAGCTTGGAAAAAAGAAAAGTCAAAAGGATGCAAAGCAGAAGCAGATGACGCAGCAGCTGGCGGCCTTAAGCCGCAGGCAGGCTGCCGGTGCGAAGAAGAAGTAATTCCGGCGCGAAGAAGGGATTCCGGCAAGTGACGAATAAGGGGCTGTATGCCGGAGAGGCAGACAGAAAGAAAAGGGTGAAATCATGATACAGGATATTTTTCCGCACCAGCTCAAGAATACGTTTGTTCCGGGGAAAACGCCCTCGCAGGAGGATCTGGTGCTGTGCCTGAAGGGAGACCGGGTGTTCTTGCTGGAGGAGGGCGGCGCAGACGGTGTGCTTCGTTTTCCCAGGGTTGCAGAATATCCGAAGGTGCGAAGCAAAGCAGCAGGTGTGGACTATATGAAGGCTGCACCGGAGGGAAACCTGCAGTATCTGTTTACGGTGGATGATACGGCGCTGTTCATGGACCGGGAGATTCCTGAGGATGATGAAGCCGGGACATTTGCCGGAGGTTCCTTTTTCTCGGTGCGCAGGGATCTGCGCGGGACGAACCAGCTGGAGGATGCGTGGGTGTTTGCGGCACATACGGCCTATCATCTGAGCGTGTGGTACCGGGACAACCGCCATTGCGGCAGATGCGGCTGTGCGGTGGTGCCGGCACCGGATGAGCGCGCGGTAGACTGCCCGTCCTGTCATAACCGTATTTATCCGCGGATCAACCCGGCGGTGATCGTCGGTGTGACGAACGGGGACAGCCTGCTGATCACCAGGTATGCCGACCGTCCGCTGAGCGTGGACGCGCTGGTGGCCGGATTTACCGAGATCGGTGAGACCTTTGAGGAGACAGTGGCGCGGGAAGTGATGGAGGAGGCCGGACTGCATGTGAAGAACATCCGGTACTATAAGTCCCAACCCTGGGGAATGGCGAGTGATATCCTGGCGGGCTTTTTCTGTGATGTGGACGGCGATGCCCATGTGCATCTGGACCGGCATGAGCTCAAGTCCGCCGTGTGGGTTCCGCGCGCACAGATCAAGGGCCAGCCGGACAATCTCAGCCTCACCAATGAGATGATGCTCTTATTCCGCGATGGGAAGGAGCCGAAATAAGCGTGTGCATGCAAATGGCGGGTGTTTTCAGATGCAATCAAATGAAAGAAATGGCTGCCGGATTGTCGAAATGACAATAGATTGATCGGAACATATCAAATGATCTGAGAATTAAGCAACAGATTTCACGGAGAATGTGAAATCTGTTGTTGTATTATTAGGAGATTTACACTAAAATAGAATGGAAAGACTTGCAGACCGGATCCGAAAGAAACACGGACTGCTGTCAGAAGAATAAAATGCAGGGAGGACCAATCATGAAGCAAAATGAAATGCTGGCGATGATCCTGGCAGGCGGCCGCGGAAGCAGGCTTCTGGATCTCACCAATAAGGTGGCGAAACCGGCAGTTTCCTTCGGCGGAAAGTACCGGATCGTAGATTTTCCGCTGAGCAACTGTGCAAACAGTGGAATCGATATCGTAGGTGTGCTTACTCAGTATGAATCTGTTCTTTTGAACAGCTATGTAGCGGCAAGCAGGCATTGGGGCCTGGACAGTAAGGACAGCGGCGTATTCGTTCTGCCGCCCCGTGAGAAGGCGGATGCCGATCTGGATGTGTACCGCGGCACAGCGGATGCAATTTCCCAGAACATCGATTTCATCGACAACTATTCCCCTGAGTATCTGCTGATCCTGTCTGGTGACCATATCTACAAAATGGACTATGACAAGATGCTCCGCTTCCACAAGGAGAACAAGGCGGACGCGACGATCGCGGTGCTTCCGGTTCCGATGAAGGAAGCAAGCCGTTTCGGTATCATGAACACGAATGATGCCGGCGAGATCGTGGAATTCGAGGAGAAGCCGGCGCAGCCCAAGAGCAACCTGGCCTCCATGGGTATCTATATTTTCACCTGGAAGGTTCTGCGCAAGGCGCTTCTGGCCGACATGAAGTCCACGGAATCCCACCATGACTTCGGTAAGGACATCATCCCCGCACTGCTGGGCGACGGCAAGAAGCTGATGGCCTATCGCTTCGAAGGATACTGGAAGGATGTAGGAACCATCGATTCTCTGTGGGAAGCCAACATGGATCTGCTGGACAAGAAGAGCGAGCTGAATCTGTCCGATCCCTCCTGGCGAATCTACACAGAGGATGCTTCCGAGCTTCCGCAGTATATCGGCAAGGATGCGAAGATCGAGACTGCGTACATTACGCAGGGCTGCTTGGTGGAAGGCGAAGTGGTCCGCAGCGTTCTGTTTACCGGAACAGAGGTGGCAGCCGGCGCGAAGGTGGTCGACACCGTTCTGATGCCCGACGCACAGGTGGCGGAAGGCGCAGTGGTGACCAGAGCCCTTGTGGCAAATGGCGTTAAGATCGGAAAAGGCGCAGTGGTAGGTTCCGCCGACAGCGAGAACATTCTGCTGGTAGCCAAAAATGTGAAAGGGGTGGAGTAAGATGGCAGATGCATATGGTATCGTGACATCATCGGGCAATCATTTCAGAGTGGAAGGACTGGAGGATCAGCGTCCGATCGGCGCCTTCTCATTCCTCGGAAGATACCGCGTGGTGGACTTCCCGGTTTCCAACCTGAGCAACAGCAATATTGACCGCATTCAGGTATATGTAAGCCAGAACCCCCGCTCTCTGGCGGAGCATCTGGGCACCGGCCAGACCTATAACCTGAACGCGAAGCGCGGCAAGCTGCAGCTTCTGTTCAATCAGGACAGCCGTGTCAACGAGATCTACAATACCGATATCGCGGCATTCCGCGGAAATATGAGCATCATCGGGCGCATGCATCAGCCGTATGTGATCATCACTCCCGGATATATGGTGTTCAAGCAGGATTTCAATAAGCTTCTGGAGGATCACATTGCATCCGGAGCGGACATCACCCTGCTTTATCATAAATCCTCCAATGCGAAGGAAGAGTACCGCGGCTGCAATACCCTGACCCTCAACCGTCAGAAGGGTGTGACCGCGATCGAGCGCAATCTTGGCCTTGCGAATGACCGCAATATCTTCATGGACACGTATGTCATGAAGAACGAGCTGTTCCTGGAGCTGATCCAGAAGGCAGCCAAAACCTCTTCGGCTTATACGCTGGTGGACATCATCAATGCGGAGAATGATAATCTGGATATCCGCGGAATCGCACACAAGGGCTATTTCGCAGCGATCACCGATTTCAAGAGCTACTATGATGCCAATCTGGAGCTGCTCGACATGACCAAGGCCAGAGAGCTGTTCACGGACGGCTGGCCCTTCTATACCGTGACGACGGACTCCTGCCCGGTGCACTATTTTGAGGGCGCGAGCGTGTGCAATTCCATGGTGGCCAATGGCTGCCTGATCGAAGGCACGGTCGAGAATTCCGTCATCGGCCGCGGCGTTGAGATCCGCAAGGGCGCAGTCGTAAAGAACTGCGTGATCCTCGGCCACTCCATCATCGACAAGGATGTGCATCTGGAATGCCAGGTCGTTGACAAATGGGCCCGGATCACCAATGTCAAAGAGCTGATCGCGACCCCGGAGAATCCCGGCTACGTCAAGAGGGATGATGTTCTGTAAAAAGATTTGAAATGAGTGGGGGCCTTTGAAGCCCCGGCTGATGATCGAGGCTGTCCGGTCGGCACAAGATGCCGGCAGGGCAGCTTTTTCAGATCTCCCCCGCAATTTGCTGTTTTGATTTGACATAGTATTAACAAGAGAGTAATATGATAAAAGCCTTTTCAGGCGAAAACGGTGCCAGACGTATCATAAATGATAAGGAGAAATTGTCGTGATTATTACACAGAAAAAGCCCATTGAAGAATTGATGGCAATGCTCGGAGATGCAAAGAAGATCGCGATCCTTGGCTGCGGCAGCTGTGCAACTGCATGTGCCACCGGCGGGGAAAAGGAAATTGCTGAGCTTTCCGAATATCTTGAAGCCCATGGAAAACAGGTGGTTGCAACCGGTATGGCGGACTACTGCTGCATGAACCTCGGCGTAAAAACAGCTGTTAAAAAGCTGAACAAGGCTGAGCCGGATGCATTTGTATGCATGAGCTGCGGTGACGGCGTGCAGGTTATGGCAAACCATGCAAACGGGCCTGTGTATCCTTCCAATAATACCATGTTCCTCGGAGAAGCCGTGAAGTTCGGTCTGTTCGAGGAGGCATGTCATCTGTGCGGTGACTGCATGCTGGGAACCACCGGCGGTATCTGCCCGATCTCCAGATGCGCCAAGTCTCTGGTGAACGGTCCCTGCGGCGGCCAGAAGAACGGAAAATGCGAAGTCAATCCGGAAAATGACTGTGCATGGATCCTCATTTACAAACGCCTTGAATCCCTGGGAATGCTTGATAAGCTGGAAACCAGACGGGAAGACAAAGGTTATGAGAAGGTAAGCTATCCGAGAACGATCAGTATCAGGGGGAATAAATAATGGGAATGTTGGAAAGCGTATTAGAGAGCGGAAAATTTGGCATCACCGTTGAGATGGCTCCTCCGAAAGGATATGATTTTTCGGAACAGATGGAAGCAGCTGAGCTTCTGAAGGGCAAGGTACACGGCGTGAACGTAACCGATATGCAGTCTGCATGTCTGAAGGCCTCCTCCCTTGGCCTGTGCATCAAGCTGAAGGAAGCCGGCCTGGAGCCGATCATCCAGGTGACCGGCAGAGACCGCAGCCGTATGGCTATCATGGGTGACATGCTTTCAGCGGCAGCCTTCGGAATCGACACCATGCTGGCTCTGACCGGTGATCATCCCACAGTGGGTGACTGCAAGGCCTCCAAGCCGGTGTACGACCTGGATTCCGTCGGAATTCTGCACATGCTTTCACTGATGGAAGCAACCGGCAACGACTGCGGCGGCAATGAGATCGCCGGCGGCGCACCGAAGTTCTATAAAGGCGCAGCGGTTACACCCGTATATGAACCGCTGTTCCTGCAGATCAACAAGCTTCGCCAGAAGGTGGACGCAGGCGCGAAATACATCCAGACCCAGGGCATCTTTGATCTGGAAAGCTTCAAGCGCTTCATGGACGAAGTGGACAAGGCCGGAATCAAGACCCACATCATGGCTGGGATCATCCCGCTGAAGGCCGCCGGCATGGCGAAATACATGAACGAAAACGTTCCGGGCATCGCCGTACCGCAGGATATGATCGACCGCCTTGCAGCCGCAGCAGCAGAGGGCAAGGAAAAAGGCGTCAAGGGTCTGCCCACAAAGCTCGGCATCGAGATGGCAGCTGAAATGATCGCAAAGATCAAGGACGAAGGTATCTGTGACGGTGTGCACATCATGGCCATCGGCGCTGAAAAGAATGTACCCGCGATCCTGGAAAAAGCAGGACTCGCGTAAGAAAAATGGGACAGGGGACAGTTCTCTGTCCCATTCTCTGTCATCTCATCAAAAGTTTCTTCTCATCAAACGGGTTTCAATCATGATCGAACTTTCATTACAATATACAATATTCAGATAATTAAATTATATTCTGAATATTTAATTGGATTAAAAATGATAACAGAAAACACTTGACAAGATGAAAAAGAGAATATATAATGTGCTTACAAACAAAGAAAAACAAAACGCACTGAACAAGAACCACAAATCGTTCAGGCAAGGAGGACGGTCCGATGAAATAGTCAGTTTTACACGGACACACACAATAGAAAGTGAGGTTATAAAGTGAAACTCCAGATTACAGTTTAAAGGGGTCATTCGATGACGAGAAAATCGAATGACCCCTTCTTTTTTTGCCTGTTTTTTACTTCCGGAATACGCGATGCCTTTCTGTCCGTTCCGATACCGGGGATACACCGGAGATACGCCCGTTCGTCCCGGCCCTGGGGATATCGGATTGACAATTCTGTTTTTTCTGTAGTATGATGTGTGGTCAGAGAATAAGAACAGTTATTCAATGGAAGGAAGGCGATTTAGCATGGCAAAAATTGATATTATTTCCGGTTTCCTCGGGGCCGGTAAGACTACATTGATCCGCAAGCTGATCTCAGAGGTGTTCGCCGGTCAGCAGATCGTTCTGATCGAGAATGAATTTGGCGAGATCGGAATCGACGGCGGCTTCCTGAAGGACGCTGGAATCAACATTACAGAAATGAATTCGGGCTGCATCTGCTGCTCTCTGGTTGGAGATTTCGGAGAGGCACTGCGCAAGGTGGTGGATCAGTTTCATCCGGACCGGATTCTCATTGAGCCCTCGGGCGTGGGCAAGCTTTCGGATGTGCGCCGCGCGGTTGAAGATGTGTCAAAGGACTGTGACCTGGAGGTCAACAGCCTTGTGACGGTTGCGGACGCTACGAAAATCAAAATGTATATGAAGAACTTCGGCGAGTTTTATAACAATCAGGTGGAGAGCGCCGGATGCGTGATCCTGAGCAGAACCCAGAAGATCAGTCAGGAGAAGCTCGACGCGGCGGCTGCCCTGATCCGTGAAAAGAACCCGAATGCAGTGATCGTCACCACGCCGTGGGACGACCTGACCGGTGCCCAGATCCTTGCAGCCATGGAGCGTTCCGTATCGCTGGCCGATGAAATGCTGGCTGAGGCGGAGGAGGATGTGTGCCCGATCTGCGGTCATCATCACGACCACGAGCATCATCATGACCA
>CAMOSN010000063.1 GCA_946624935.1 uncultured Lachnospiraceae bacterium
AACAGGAGAGGCACTTTGACATGGGACTGGAGGTCGATATTGAAAAACAGGCAGGAGACTTTCATCTGCAGACGGCATTTACCTGCGATCACGAAATACTGGGTCTTCTGGGCGCTTCCGGATGCGGTAAGAGCATGACACTCAAATGCATTGCCGGGATCGAGCGGCCCGACCGGGGAAGAATCGTCCTGGACGGGCGGGTATTGTTTGATTCCGATCAGAAGATCGACCTGCCGCCCCAGAAACGGCACGTGGGATATCTGTTCCAGAACTACGCGCTGTTCCCGAACATGACGGTGCGGCAGAATATCCTGTGCGGTCTGCATACCGAGAAGGACAGACGCAAACGGGAGGAGGAGACCGACCGCATTCTGGAGATGCTTTCGCTGCGGGAAAACGCATCACAAAAGCCTGCAAAGCTTTCGGGAGGACAGGCACAGCGCGCGGCCCTGGGAAGAATCCTGGTCAACAAGCCGGAGATCCTGATGCTGGACGAACCCTTTTCGGCGCTGGATGCCTATCTGCGGCTGCGGCTGCAGATGGAGCTGAAAAGCCTGCTTTCTCAGTACGGCAAAGGCGTACTGATGGTGACCCATGACCGGGATGAGGCATTTCGGATGTGCGACCGGATCGGCATTATGGACCAGGGGAAAATGCTGGCGGTGAAGGGGACGAAAGCGCTATTTGCGGATCCCGGGACCCGGGAAGCAGCCATCCTCACCGGCTGCAAGAACATCGCTGCAGCGGAAAAAACCGGGGAAAAAGAAGTGTACGTACCCGGCTGGAACATACATCTGACCACCGCGAAGCCGGTGCAGGACGGACTGAAAGCCATCGGCATCCGGGCGCATTATTTCCACCCGAATGCACCGCACAACAACTACCCGGTGACCATCCTCCGGGAAATGGAGGAGCCCTTCGAATGGGTGACAGAGTTCCGCTATCAGGGACAGGATCCGAACTCCGCGCCGCTGTGGTGGCGCTACTCCAAAGAGAAACGCCCGTCAGCAATGCCCGGGCAGCTGGGCGTCGCACCGGCAAACATACTCCTGCTATATTAGGGAGCCAGGGGGACGGTTCTCTGGCTCTATTGTTTGTTTATTTGTAATGTTTTTATAAAACGGAGCCAGAGAACCGTCCCCTGTCCCATTTCCCTGCCCCAAGTATAGCATTTTCTTTGTTGGAAAGCGACTGTGTTTCAGGCGCAGGAATGTGTGCTGAATGGACGGGAGAAGAGCTTACGGCAAGGAATCCGGAACAGGGTGAAGGTTAGTTTGACATAACCGGTTTCCTATGGTATTTTTTTTACGTTAAAGTATCGTTTGTACACGCAGCAGGTGCCGGCCCGGAAGAGGTATTTCGTGCCGGTGAAAAGGGAAACAGGTGCAAGTCCTGTGCGAACTCGTCACTGTAAGCAGGGAAAGACAGCTTCATTGTGCCACTGGGAGACCGGGAAGGCGGCTGTCCCTCCCGGGATCGGACGGATCCCGGGACCGTGCAAGCCAGGAGACCTGCCTGCAGAATGCATCAGGACGGTTGTCCGGGCCACGAGGATTATGGCCGGTACAAGAAGGTTTTTTGTCCTTTTGCGCTCTCGCGTGTTCCTCCGTAAGCTTTGCGTGCGGAGGAGCTTTTTATGTCCGGAAGGGCAGGAAGGGAGAAGCATTATGAAACACATGAACTACAAGGCAGCAGCTGCACTGTGTGCTGGGATTCTTGGCGCCTGCGCGGCTCCGGCGATGGCACAGGAGACGGCTTATCCGGTGGAATATGCTCAGACGCTGGACGGGAATGATTATGAGTTCTCGATCGCGCAGGCACCGGAAAAGGCAGTTTCCATGTCGCAGGCGACTACGGAGATGATGCTGGCACTCGGTCTGGCGGACCGCATGGCCGGCACGGCGTTCCTGGAGGAGGAGATCTATGAGCCGCTGGCTCAGGAGTATGAAAAGGTTCCGGTGATCGCGGAAAAATGGCCTTCCTATGAGGATTTTATGGCAGCTGAACCGGATTTCACGACCGGCTGGGCAGTTCCGTTCACGCAGAGAGCGATTCCGGCTGCGGATATTGTTAAGCAGGATATTCCGATTTTTGTGCCGGAATCCATGCGCAGCACGGATGCAACGCTGGATACCCTGTTTGAGGATTTCCTTTTCTATGGAAAGGTCTTCGACGCGCAGGAGGCAGCTCAGGCCTATGTGGACGCGGAAAAGGCAAAGCTGGAGACAGTGAAGAAGCAGCTGGAGGGTCTGGACGAGGTGAGCGTTTTCATCTATGACTCCACCGATGATGCGGATCAGATCTATACCGCTTTCGAAGGATACACAACGAACCTGCTCAAGCTGATCGGCGCCAATAATATCCTCTCCGGCAAGGGTGTGGACGCGACCTGGGATTACGCCAACTGGGAGGAAGTGATCGCTTCCAATCCGCAGTACATCATCATCTGTGATTACAGCGTAAGCATTCGCAATACCGACGACTTCGATGAAAAGGTCGCCAAGCTTAAGGAAAACCCTGCCCTGGCAGACATCGATGCCGTAAAGAATGATCATTTCATCCGTGTAAGACTGTCCGAGATCACTCCGGGCGTGCGCAGCGTGGACGCGCTGGTCCGTCTTGCAGAAGAGATCCACGGCGTGGACATTCCCGAGGAAGAAGCCGCCTGAACCCTGTCAGGAGCGATCTGAAAAACGTATATTGCAGTATTCTTTTCCGGAAGTCTTCCGGAAGCATCCCGCGGTGATCAGCCGCGGGATGTTTTGCAAAGTGCCTGCTTAAGGGCCGGAAAAAAGAGCAACGTGGGCCTCAGCCAGCGCACAACATTGTTGTCTCAAAGCCGGTGTACAGCGTCGATGGCTCGGGGTCGGAACGCAAAAGCAGCGTTCAGAGGCAGAACGTAGAACCAGCGCACAGTCAGCATAGGAGCAGACAGGGTATCCAGTCAGCTCACCGCTGAAAGACCCCCATATGGGTTACGAGGAGTAAAAAAATGATGAAAAGCAGGAAAAATCTTCTGCTCTGCCTGATTCTGGCAGCCGGCGTCCTGGCGGTGCTTTACGGAATGCTGTTTGTGGGATCGGTTCCGATCGCCGGCGGCGAGGTCCGTCAGATCCTGGCAGGCCTGGTGACGGGAAAGAAACCGGACAACGGGAACCTGTACAATCTGATCGTCTACGTGCGGATGCCGAGGCTGGTGCTCAATCTGCTGGCCGGCGCGATTCTGAGTATCGCCGGGATCCTGATGCAGACGCTCACGCACAATCCCCTGGCGGAGCCGTATGTGCTGGGCGTTTCCTCCGGGGCGAGCACGGGAGCGGCCGGCGCGATCGTTTTTCACTGGTTTTCCTTTTTGCATGGCGGGCGCGTGTTCTTTTCCGCTTTTGTGTTCAGCTTTATCGCCATCGCTCTGGTCCTGCTGCTGCAGGGGCGCAGCACCAGCTCCCTGCGGCTGGTTCTCACGGGAATGGGCGTATCCGCATTCTTTCAGGCCGCAACGACGCTGATCGTGTATCTGTCCAGGGATGAAGCGCAGGCAAGGTCCGCCCAGTTCTGGATCACGGGCTCCTTTTCCGGCTCCGACTGGTCGGATGTGAGGATGGCTGCTGCAGCGGCGGCCGTGCTGCTTGTGTTTGCCCGGGTATTTGAAAAGGAGCTGGATCTGCTCCTGCTCGGAAAAAACACAGCGGCTCAGACGGGACTGAATGTTGCAGCGGTGCAGATCACTGTGATCGCCTTCGCGTCCTTTGCCGTGTCCGTGATCGTTGCTCAGAGCGGGATCGTAGGGTTCGTCGGACTGATCATTCCGCATATCATGCGCAGGCTGGCCGGGGCGGGGCATCGGTGGCTGATCCGTTCCTCAGCTCTTGCGGGGGCGCTGTTCCTGATCGTGGCGGACACAGTCGCCCGCACCGCCTTTGCGCCTCAGGAGCTTCCCATCGGCGTGATGACCGCTTTTACCGGGGCACCCGTTTTTCTGTTTATCATTCACAGGGTTTATCATGAAGATCGAAGTTAAAAATCTGTCCTTTCAGGCAGGAGAAAAGCAGATTCTGCGGCAGGTGAGCGCCGTATTTGAGGGAAACCGGATCTACGGGATCATCGGGCCGAACGGAAGCGGCAAGACGACGCTGCTGCGTCATCTTTACCGGCAGATCCCCTCCCGGGGATGTGTGTTTGCCGACGGATGCGATATTTCCCGGATCTCCCCGAAAACCTATGCCAGGAAAGTCGCCGTCATGATGCAGCACCAGGAACTGACGGACAGCGACCTGCGCGTTTACGATGTGGTGCGGACCGGCAGATATCCCTATAAGAAACTTTTTTCATCCTACGATTCCCGCGACGAGGAGATCCTTCGCAGGATCCTGACGGAAAACAATCTCTGGGACCTGCGTGAGCGGCGGATCGATACCTTAAGCGGCGGGGAACTGCAGCGGGTCATGATCAGCCGGTGCTTTGCGCAGGAACCCGATGTAATCCTGCTCGATGAGCCCACGAATCATCTGGATATCCGCCACAAGCTGGAGCTGATGCAGATGCTGCGCGGCTTTGGCGGGCTGGTCATTATGACGCTGCATGATCTGAACCTGGCCGCGTCGGACTGCGACCACATCTATGTGATGAAGGACGGGCAGATCGCGGGAAGCGGGGAGCCGGAAGAGATCTTTCAAAGGGATCTCCTGCAGGATATCTATGATGCATCGATTCCGGTACATGTGTGGGAGGGACGGATCTTCATCGGTGTGTGAGGTATACCCGGTGCGATAACCAGGATAGTCGGGGACGAAAAACCGGGACCATTTTCTTGACACAAAATGCCTGTGTGGTAAAATTGAAACAGGCATTTGTTCATTGGAATTACAGAAAGGTTGAGGGATGAAGAGGCGTATGAAGATAGTGGAAAAACAAAGGTGCATGCTGCTGATTGCATTGCTGATTACAATCATGTGCGGATCCGTGGTAAGCGCAGCAGTGAATAATAAGGTGCTTGCCCTGAATGATACTTATGTTGAAGGACGGATCAAGATCAATGGAGACGTTGACCGTTACAAGATCACAACGACTTTGCCAGGAACACTGACGGTTTCTGTCCAGGGATGGGATATCGGGGATATGTATTATCAGCTCCTGAATGAAACACTGGACAGTGACAAGGAGTTTTACAAAGCAGAAATTTGGAGCACTACGGCAGAAAGCCCGAAAACCAGCACACAGGTCAAGATTCTGGAGAAAGGGACATATTATCTGAATATCTGGCCATACGGTGATCACCTCGGGAAATATCGCGTAAAAGCATCTTTCAGTGCAGCGGGAAACAATGAAACCGAGCCAAACAATTCATTTGATACCGCGATGTACCTTTCTGCCAAAAAGACGGTTACCGGACTGATCTCTGTACAGGACCAGGTGGATTTTTACAGGATCAACGTTCCGTCCGGACAAAAAGTTACAGTTACCTATCAGGCCCGCATAGGCGATTCTTATTATTCAATCTGGGACAAAGACTTTGTTCAGCAGAAGCGGACAGAGGTATGGGGAGCTTCAGAGGAAACTCCCAAGTCAAGCACGTACGAGGAAACGCTGGCTGCTGGAACATGGTATCTCAAAGTGGAACCGTACGGCAGCAACACCGGCCGCTATCTGCTGAAATGGGATGGCGAAAATGTAAAAGCCGAACCGGATCCGACCCCGACTCCTGCGCCCACGCCATCTCCGGCGCCGTCCACACTGGTGAAGGTGAAGAAGATCGCATTCAAGGGTGCGACCATGATCGTCGGGAAGAAGAAACAACTGGCCGTGACGGTGACTCCGTCGAATGCTTCCAACAAAAAGCTGATTTATGTGTCCAGTGACAAGTCCATTGCGTCAGTTTCGACGACGGGCGTTGTGAAGGCCAGAAAGCCGGGCAAGGTGACGATTACGGCGGCAGCGGCAGATGGCAGCGGTGTGATGACCTCGAAGACCTTCTACGTCAAGCCGAAGCAGATGGCGAAGCCGTCGACTTCTTCCGCAAAGAAGAAAAAGATCGTCGTAAAATGGAAAAAGGCGGCAGGCGTGAGCGGATACCAGATCTGCTGGTCTCGGAGCAAGAGCTTTGCTGAATATTCCATGAAGAAGGTGGGCGCTTCCAAGACGAGTGCTACGCTGAAGTCCCTGACCTCGAAAAAGAAGTATTATATCCGGATCCGGGCGTATGTGAAGGCCGGCAGCAAGACGCTGTACGGAAAGTGGAGCACGGTCGCTGCAAGGAAGTGTAAATAAGCTTAAAAAACAGATAAACAGATACATGTAAATAATAGGACAATCTACAGTGGGACAGAGGGAAGGATACTCTGTCCCACATTTGATCATAGTCCGGAAAAAGGATTCGTCCCTGCTTTTTAAAGACGGTTTAAACAAGGGAGTATGGAAACGGCAATATTGCGCAGGGGCAGGACAGATAGCTTCAGAGACGGAAGAAGGAGAGACAGAAGATGAAGATGTTGGAAAAGGTCAGTGACGGAGTTGGGCGGTATATGGCGTGGATTGTGCTGGCAATAGCAGCGATTTCGTTGTTTGTGCCCGCTTCCACGCTGTGGATCGAGACCTCGTGGGTGAATTATCTGCTGATGATCGTGATGTTCGGGATGGGTCTTGCGATCCGGCCGCATGATTTTGCAATCGTTTTCACGAGACCGCGTGATATCATCCTCGGGTGCATCGCGCAGTTCACGATCATGCCGGCGCTGGCGTTTGTGCTGAGCCGGCTGTTTCATCTGGATCCGGCTCTGACGGCTGGTGTGGTGCTGGTCGGAACCTGCCCGGGCGGGACGTCCAGTAATGTGATCACGTATTTTTCGGGCGGCGATGTGCCTCTGTCGGTGGGAATGACCAGTGTGAACACACTGCTGGCGCCGTTCCTCACGCCTGCTCTCACGTATCTGCTGCTGCGCACGACGGTACATGTGGATGTGGCAGCCATGTTCCTCAGCATCGTCAAGGTCATTCTGATTCCGATCGGCCTTGGCTTTCTGCTGCATAAGCTTTTTGAGAAGGCTACCGAGCGTCTGGTGAAGGTGCTGCCGATGGTGTCGACGATTGCGATCTGCATGATCGTCGGAGCGGTGGTGTCACACAATGCAGAGAAGATTCTCTCGACTGGCGTGGTGGTGTTTGCGGTTGTGATCCTGCATAATCTGCTGGGCTATGCGTGCGGCTTTGGTCTCGGAGCTCTGCTGAGGCTGAGTCCGAAGAAGACAAAAGCGCTTTCCATCGAGATCGGCATGCAGAACTCGGGACTTGCCACAAGTCTTGCGGGTACGGCGTTCCCGGACCTTGCGATGGCTACGGTGCCAGGAGCCATCTTCTCCGTGTGGCACAATATCTCGGGGGCGATCCTGGCGGGAATCTACCGCAGATGGGCTCCTGAGCAGGAAGAGAAGGCTGTGCATGGAAATGATTGATCTCTGCCTTCGGTTGCATATCCGGACAATTGTGATATACTAATGTCCATATTTGTGGCGAAAAGGAGATTGCCTCTATGGAATACGGATATTTTGACGAGCAAAACAGGGAATATGTGATCACGCGGCCGGATACGCCGGCTCCCTGGGCGAATTATCTGGGTTCACCGGAATACGGTGCGTTGATTTCCAATAATGCCGGCGGATACAGTTTTGTGAGATCCGGGGCAAATGGCAGGCTTCTGCGCTACCGGTTCGACGGGTCGGACCGCCCGGGGCGGTATATCTATCTGCGGGACGATGCGGACGGGGACTTCTGGTCGGCTTCGTGGCAGCCGGTGGGAAAGCCGCTTTCCGAGTATTCCTGTGAATGCCGCCATGGCCTTGGGTACACGCGTATCACGGCAGACTACAGAGGCATTCATTCGGACGCGGTGTGGTATGTGCCACTGGAGGGTGACTGGGAAGTGTGGCATGTGCAGGTACGCAATGCTTCTGCTGCGCAGCGGCATTTGACGGTCACCGGCTACGCAGAGTTTACGAACAACAGTAATTACGAGCAGGATACGGTCAATCTGCAGTATTCCAGGTATATCTCCCGCACATTTTTCGAGGACAACCTCGTGATGCAGCGCATTCACGGCAATCTGGATGCGATGCCCTCCTCAGCGGAGGACGATAATGCGATGGAGGAGCGGTTCTTCGGCCTGGCGGGATGTCAGGCGGCATCCTGGTGCGGGGACCGCGATGTGTTCCTGGGAAACTATCATGATTACCGGAATCCGCAGGGGGCCCAGCGCGGCGACCTGGGAAATACGGGCTGCTACAATGAGTATCCCTGCGGAGCGATCGCGGGGAAGCTGTGTCTGGAGCCGGGACAGACGGCGGAGCTGACTTTTGTGCTGGGGCGGAAAAACAGGGCGGAGGCTGCTAAAATTCTGCAGCGGTATGAAGGTGACGCCGGATGCGGAAGCGCAGGGCATGGAGAAGCCGGACAAGGAAACAAAGGGTTCGGAGTAGCCGGGCGCGGTGACGCCCCGAATGGCAGGATCGGGCAGGAGCTGGAGCAGCTGCGCACGTACTGGGAGGAGAAGCTTTCCAATTTCCAGGTAAAAACGCCCTGCCCGCAGTTCGATACCATGATCAATACCTGGAATGCCTACAACTGCTTTATGACCTTTATCTGGTCGCGGGCGGCTTCCTTTACCTACTGCGGCCTGCGCAATGGCTATGGTTATCGCGATACGGTGCAGGATATCCAGGGCGTGATTCATCTCGCACCGGAGATGGCGGCGGAGAAGATCCGCTTCATGCTCTCGGCACAGGTAGACAACGGTGCAGGACTGCCGCTGGTCAAGTTTACACACGATCCCGGACATGAGGACACCCCGGACGATGCCTCCTATGTGAAGGCGACCGGCCATCCGGCCTACCGCGCGGATGATGCACTGTGGCTGTTTCCGACCGTTTATAAATATATCGCGGAAACCGGGGATACGGCGTTTCTGGACGAAGTGATTCCCTATGCCAACCGCGGGGAGGCGTGTGTTTATGATCATCTGAAGCAGGCAATCGCCTTTTCGATGGAGCATCTTGGACCTCATGGCATGCCGGCAGGGCTTTACGCCGACTGGAACGACTGTCTGCGCCTGGGCAAAAACGGGGAATCTTCCTTTGTGGCCTTCCAGTTCTACTACGCAATGTCCATTATGCGCCTCTTTGCGCAGCAGAAGAAGGATCCGGATTATATTGCAATCCTTGATGCGGAGCAGAAAAAGCTTGGAGCGATCCTGCAGAGGATGTGCTGGGATGAAGACCGGTTCATCCGGGGCTTTACCGAGGAAGGCGCGGTGATCGGAGGCCGGGACGCCAGGGAGGCGAATCTGTGGCTCAATCCGCAGAGCTGGTCGGTGATCAGCGGCTTTGCCGATGCACAGCAGTGTGAGGCAGCCATGGGGCAGGTTTATGACCGGTTGAATACGGAATACGGCGCGATTCTGATGGATCCGCCTTATCATGCAGATGCCTTTCCGGGAGCGCTGGCGGTGATCTACAACGCCGGCACCAAGGAGAATGCGGGAATCTTTTCCCAGTCCCAGGGCTGGCTGGTGCTGGCAGAGGCCCTGCTGGGGCATGGGGAGAGGGCGTTCATGTACTGGAGCGAAAATGCGCCGTCCATGCAGAATGGGCAGGCGGATATCCGCCGGCTCGAGCCCTACTGCTACGGTCAGTTTACCGAGGGAAAGGCCAGTCCGCATTTCGGACGCTCGCATGTGCACTGGCTTACCGGCACCGCCTCCACGATGATGGTGGGAAGTGTGGAAGGTATTCTGGGGATGCGCCCCGACCTGGACGGTCTCAAGATCGCGCCCGCGATTCCCGCACAGTGGGAGCATCTGGAAATCACAAAATGGTTCCGGGGCAGCAGACTTCACATCCGGATCGAGAATCCGCAGCACGTCCAGAGCGGCTGCCGGAGCATGACCCTGAACGGGCAGAGGCTGGAGGGAAATTACATTCCGGCCTCAATGCTGGCGGAAGAGAATGAAATCCTGCTTGTGCTCTGAGATCGGCGGATGTATTTTCGAAATCGACGGAGGTGCTGTGAGACAGGAAAAACAGGTTGACATGACCACCTCAATTTTGTTAAAACAGTATTCAGGAAGGTTTGCCTGTTGACCGCAGCAGATCAAATAGGGGATTGTCTGCAGACGGAGGGAAAACCGGAATAAAAGTATAAATAGTGATGAATAAGGGGAGGAATTGCATATGAAATTGAGAAAAGCCTTTTTCGGGGCGCTGCTTTGCGCTGCATTGATGGGGGCTTCTGCCCAGGCGGAAACCGTGATCAGTAACATGAATTTCCGTGCCGCGCCTTCCATGGTCGGAATGGTGATCGGTTCCGTACCGAAGGGATCGGTGGTGACAGTGCTGGGAAGCCAGGATGGATGGGACTATGTTTCTCTCAACGGGCAGACCGGATGGATTCACGGTGGAAACCTTACCACTGGAACGCTTCCGGCAGCTGCACAGGCCACTCAGCCAGCTGCCCAGGCTGCGCAGGCCGGTCAGGCCTCTTACGCTTCCACGCAGAGCGCGATTCCGGCAACGGTTCTGTACGGCATGAATTTCCGTGCCACCCCGGGGATGGACGGACAGATCATGAGCACCGTGCCAGCGGGAAGCAGTGTACAGTACATCGGCACCAGCAACGGCTGGGATCTGGTCGTTTACAACGGTGTTCAGGGCTGGATCGCCGGCGGCAGAATCACCACGCAGAATGCGCAGGCTTCTTCCTCAGCGGCAAATTCCTACAGCCAGGCTTCTTCGTATAATCAGGCCGGTTCCTATGGGACAGGCACAGCCTACGGTTATGCGGGGTCAAACTACACCACCACATCCGGGAATACCGGCAGCTATGCCGCCGGAACCGTGACCGGGACCATGAATTTCCGCGCACAGCCCGATATGACCGGCTCCATCATGGGCATCGTTCCGGTCGGCTCCAAGATCCAGTACCTTGGCAGCAGCAATGGCTGGGACAAGGTCGTCTATCAGGGAACCACCGGATGGATCAAGAGCGGGTACTGCAACTGAACCTGCTGAAGCGGCGATGCATCGGATGCATCGTACAACGGAAAAACGGAGTAAAACATCAGCCGTGGAACAATCGGCGATACGACAGGGGCAAAATAGTGCCCCTGTTTTTCGCTTATACAGATGAGGATTTTTGCTGAATATAGAAGCATATGGGAGGACGCGGCGTCTGCCGCAGGACCTGCAGTACAGGGCATACGAAGGAAACAGGACGATGAATGAGATACAACAAAAACAGTCGGAAAATGGCAGGCTGGTTCTGGCAGCCACGCCGATCGGCAATCTGGAGGACATGACCTTCCGGGCCGTCCGGGCGATGAAGGAGGCTGATCTGATCGCGGCGGAGGATACGCGCAACAGCATCCGCCTGCTGAATCATTTCGGGATCCACACGCCGCTCACCAGCTATCACGAGTACAATAAGATCGAAAAGGCTTACGAGCTGATCGGTGAGATCCGCCGGGGCAAAACCGTTGTGCTGATCACGGATGCAGGCACACCGGGTATCTCGGATCCGGGGGAGGATCTGGTACGAATCGCCTACGAGGAGGGGGTGGAGGTGACTTCCCTTCCGGGGGCCTGTGCCTGCATTACGGCGCTGACGCTTTCGGGCCTCCCCACAAGACGCTTCTGCTTCGAAGCCTTTCTGCCCTATGCAAAGAAGGAACGGCAGGCGGTGCTGAAGGAGCTGGGGAAGGAGACGCGTACGATCATCCTTTACGAGGCGCCCCATCATTTGACGGACACCCTGAAGGAACTGCTGGAGGCACTCGGTGACCGGCGGGTCAGCCTGTGCCGGGAGCTGACCAAGATTCATGAGGAGGTATGGCAGACAACGCTGCGGGAAGCGATCCGTACCTACACCGGAGCGGCACCCGCCGGGGAGACGCCCGCCGGAGCTGTATCCGCCGGGGAGACGCCTGTCGGAGCAGAGCCTGTCGGGGAGACGCCTGCCGGAGCTGCTCCCGCCGGAGAGGCAGCCATCATAGAGGCATCCGCAAGAGAGGTACCCGCAAGAAAGGCATCCACCGGGGAGGAAGTGCCGCGCAGGCAGCCACGGGGAGAGTATGTGCTTGTGATCGAAGGACTCGACCGGAAAGCCGTCGAGGAGGAGAAGCAGCGGGAATGGGAAAGTATCAGCCTGGAAGAGCACATGCAGATGTATCTGGAGCAGGGGCTTGACCGTAAAAGCGCCATGAAGAGCGTTGCAAAGGACCGCGGGATCCCAAAAAGAGAGGTCTACCGGATGCTGCTGGAATAAGAAGAAAAGAAAAAAGAACTGGAGGAAGCAGATATGTGGAAGCAGAATCATTCCAACAATCGTTTTCCGGGGAAGCCGGGACTGCCTGGACAGGGGCATCGGTGCGCGGTGGCTGCGGCGGCAGCACTGCTTCTGGCCGGAGGGCTGGCAGACGGAAGCATGACGGCGGTCTGCACTGCCCAGGAGCTGCCCGTTTCTGTGAGCGAAACCGAAACCGAACAGGTAATGCCGCAGGAGGCTTTGCCGGTGGGAGAAACCTGGCCTTCAATGCCTCATATGAGCTATGAGGAGTATCCGAAGGTGGACGGTTCGCTGGCCTGTGTGCCGCTGATGGAGGCGCTGATCATGGAGGTTACCGGCTGCAGTGAGGCGCAGGCGGAGGAGTCGCTGGTCGACTTCAGCAACACCAATCCCTCCTATGAGCAGCTCACATATGGAGCGGTTGAACTGATCTTATCCTATGAGGCATCTGCAGATACCAAAAGTAGACTGAATGATCTTGCGGATCTCGAGCTGATGCCTGTAGGAAAGGATGCACTGGTGTTTCTGGTCAATGCCGGGAACCCGGTTGAAAATCTGACGCAGGAGCAGATTTGTGACATTTACCGAGGAAACATCACACAGTGGAGTGAAGTGGGAGGCGAAGCGGCGCCGATCAAAGCCTTTCAGAGAAGAGAAAACTCGGGCAGCCAGACACTGATGCGGCTTTTGCTGATGGGAGATGAGGAAATTCCCGAAAAGCAGATGGTGCGCATCGAAGGGATGGAAGGACTGATCGATGCGCTTGTGGAATTCGACAATTCCGCCAATGCCATCGGATATTCCGTGTACTACTACGCGTCCTCGATGTATCATCAGGACAATCTGAAATTCCTGGCGGTCGACGGGGTGTCACCGGATCGCGATACGATCCGGACGGGCAGCTATCCGCTTACGAATCCCTTCTATGTCGGCACAGGTAAGCAGTCGGGCGAAAATGCGATCAGGCTGCGGGACTGGCTGCTTTCAGAGGAAGGACAGCGCTTTGTGGAAGCGCAGGGGTATGTGAGCGCCGGGTGAGGCCAGGCGCCAGG
>CAMOSN010000064.1 GCA_946624935.1 uncultured Lachnospiraceae bacterium
AAGAAATGTCAAACAGAGAACCGTCCCCTGTTTGAGGCTCCGAGGAAAAACATATGCCTGTCTCCCTCCATTTTATGGTAGAATAGCTCTTATCTGTATCCCCCTTTATTTTAGACATGCACCGTAATAGAAAGTGATAACTCCGATGCGTACTACTTCTTCCCGCAATTCTTCCACCATGGTCACGGATCTGACCCAGGGCAGTGTTATACGACTGCTGCTTCGTTTTGCCATGCCGCTGTTTGTCGCGAATGCGCTGCAGGCGGTCTACAATCTGGTCGATATGATCGTTGTCGGCCAGGTGATCGGCGGCGCCGGTATGTCGGCTGTATCCATCGGCGGTGATGTACTTGGGCTGCTCACATTTTTTGCCATAGGCTTCTCTTCCGCCGGCCAGGTGATCATCGCCAAATATGTCGGTGCAAGAGAACATGACAGCATCCGCCGGCTGATCGGCACGATGTTCACCTTCCTGCTGGGGGTCTCTGTACTGATCGCCGTACTTTGCGCCTTGATCCGGCACCCCATTCTGCACTGGCTGAATACTCCGGCGGAATCCTATACCTACACCTATCAGTACATGATGACCTGCATCGTCGGTCTCCCGTTCATCTATGGGTACAATATCGTCTCCGCGATTCTGCGCGGAATGGGCGATGCAAAACGACCATTCTTATTCATCGCGATTGCTGCCCTCCTCAATACTGTACTGGACATTCTCTTTGTTGCCTTTTTCGGAATGGGTGCTTTCGGGGCCGCACTGGCCACAGTGATCGGGCAGGCGGTCAGCTTTATTGTTTCCCTGATCTATCTGTACCACCACAAAGAAAGCTTTGGCTTTGATTTCCGCGTCGGAAGCTTTCGGATCGACATGCAGATATTAAAGCCTCTGATGGCGCTCGGGTTTCCGATGGCGATTCAGTCTGCTGCAGTTACACTCTCCAAGGTAGTCCTGATGGCGTGGATCAATCAGTCCGGCGTGGTCTATTCCGCACTCTCCGGAATATACAACAAGACCGGTATGATGATCGGTATCATCTCCAACTCCTTCACCACGGCCGGGAGCACAATGGTAGGTCAGAACCTCGGTGCAAAGCGCTACGATCGCATTCCCAGGATTCTGGGCGTCGTTCTGACGATCGGAATTGCGATCGCAACCGCCCTCAGTGTCCTCGTCCTGCTCTTCCCCGAGGCAGTGTGCGCGATGTTTACCGGCGATGCCGCCGTGCTGGCCCAGTCCTCTATCGTAATCTGGCCGATCGTCCTGAATTTTTACGGTGCGGCGACGCGCGCCGGGGCCTTTGCCATCATCAATGGTTCGGGAAATTCCACGCTCAATCTTCTGGTCGCCATCATCGACGGCATGATCGCCCGAATCGGACTGGCTGCCCTGCTCGGTTTTGTCCTGTCCATGGGCTGCAAAGGCTTCTGGTACGGAGATGCGCTGGCCGGCTTTATGCCCATCCTGATCGGCAGTGTGTATTATCTGTCCGGGAAATGGCGGGAAGCATAACGGACATAGAAAAAAAGCTGCCGCATCATCATGGTGCGACAGCCTTTTTACGATTCTTTACTTTTCTTTATTCGTTCATCATGAAGTTGATCAGGCGATCCACATCTTCCTTCTCATGAGCGATCAGCTCCATCTCCGGGATCTCACCGTTGGAGAAGATTTTTGCCATGGATACATACTGGCTCAGCTTGGACTTAAGGTTCAGACGGTCTCCCTCACCGGTAACCAGTTCTACTTTACCCTTGCAGGAATCGACAACCTTAAAGAAACCCTCGATGTTTTTAATGTTTTCAATCTTCATTGTTTTATAACCTTTCTATTCTCGGACAAATCATCTGCTTCGTGTCCGGTTCCTTGCGCTCACTTATCGTTTACGCCTACAATATATGCGAAGGATTCAAAAATTGCAAGTGGAATATTCATTTTCGGCGTTTTGTAAATATTGCACAATTTTAATACTCGTTTTTGTATAATATATACAACCCCTTGTTCCTGTTCTCCCCAGTGCAGCTCTCCCGGCTGCGCTCTTATCCGGGCATCTTCAGTCCGCGCATCATCAAAGAAAAAACATCAAAGAGAAAGCGCTCCGAAGCCTGACTTAGACGCACCGTCCCTCGGATCGGATCACTTCCCGGATGCTGTCTCTTCTTCACACAGGAAGATCCTGTTTTCGGTCAGCCGGATCCTCCCTTCCTTTAAAAGGCGTCCCACGGCCCGTTTGAAGGCTGCCTTGCTCAGTCCGAATTCTCTGCGGATAACCTCCGGTGAGGCCTTGTCGGAGAACGGAAGTACGCCGTCGAACTCACGGATCACCTGCTCCACGAGCTGCGCATCCTTGTCCATCTGCAGATAGGCCTTTTCCCGCACGCTCAGGTCCAGCTTTCCGTCCTCTTTTACCTGCGTGACTCTCGCCTCGATGACATCCCCAACGTAGAACGAGCCTGCCGCGTCCTTCCGCGGGATCAGTCCGGAGTAGCAGTCATCCACCGCCACAAACACGCCAAAGTTGTCACTGATTTCATAAATCCGTCCGCGGACCTGATCACCGATCTGATAGGGAGAATTCCGGTGCAGGTAGTGGTACACCTTCATTGTGGCGCACAGCCTGCCGCTCTTATCGATATAGAGAGCTACCAGGCAGTCCTCCCCTTCGCGGACGCGTTTCGTCTGCTCATGGAAGGGCAGCAGCAGATCCTTTTCCAGCCCCCAGTCAAGAAAGGCACCGATCTTACTGTTTTCCTTCACCTTCAACAGTGCTGTTTTGCCCAGTGTTATGCCGGGCGTACGGGTCGTTGCGATCATCCGGTCACTGGAATCCCTGTACAAAAACACGGAGAGGCGATCCCCCGCGGCGGTTCCCTCCGGCACCTCCTTGCCCGGAAGCAGCACCCGCTCCGACCCCTCTTCATCGCTTAAATACACCCCGAAGGTCACTTTTTTTACAACGGCAAGCTCCTGTTTTTCGCCCAGCCTCAGCATCTTCTATCCCCTTTTATTTCCATCGCATTGTCACAGTCAACCATTCCCGATCTCTGCCGGGTATATATTAAGCAGAAGCACCTGTGTTCACAGCCATCAGACAGGCTCTTCAGCCGAATACAACGACAGCATACGGACTGCCCTCCGCGCTGCGCAGTGACACTCCGTAGCCATTCTCCACCGGTACGATCGCAGGACAGATCATATCGCCCAGCTTCGCCTGCATCCGATACTCCGCGCGGATACGATGAATGGTAAAACCTTCAGGCAGATAATCCGCTGCAAGCGAAATATACTGTGCATTGTTCACGTGATGATTGGAATCCAGAAGCTGCCGGCCTACATGGAACGGCTCCTCACTGCGTTCCCCCTCGCCGGGCAGGCGGATCTTTCTGGAAACCTGCTCCATATCCAGCTGCGGTCCAATTCCATAGGCATTGATCATCTCATCCGGAACCTTCACAGGCTTCCCGTTCACCATGTCCATGAGCACCCATATCCCGATCGCCCGGGCATATTCCTCTCCTGCCGGATCCTCCAGGGTGTAATGACGGTTGCCGAAAAAGCTTTTGAAGGAGTATGCCCAGGTTTTGGTACGCACCGGATCACTGATCTGCGGCATCCGGCTGATCTGGATCTGCCAGGAGATCGTGACCCATGCCTGCCCCAGTGTTTTCAGATAGGGCACACCCACACCGCAGTCATGGGCATGCAGCGTAGAGCAGTCCTGGAAATAATCGATCAGCGCTCCGGGGGTGAGAAGCATATCCTCTCCCGCTTCTGAATAGCGCACACGACTGTCAAATGAGTAGATATTTGGGCCTTGAATCATTGGTATATACACTTCCCCTTAAATTTCGTCCGATGGAACTACTTTCAAAAGTACATTGACGAACGACGCCGCAACAACCCGGCTGTCAAAAAGCCCGAATCGCGGCCGCCTGCTCGTTTACAGAGTACAAATGCCACGTCTCATTCATTTTTTACGTAAATGATGAATGAGACGTGGCACTAGCATACCACACTCAGGCCAGACGCGCCAGTTCTTTTAACAGCTCCTGCTCACGTTTCCCGACCTTCTTCGGAACCGTGATCCGTACGATGATGTATTCATCTCCCTGCTTTCCATGGTCCTTCAACGACACGATTCCCTTTCCTTTGAGGCGGATCTTCCCGCCGGCCTGTGTCCCTGCCGGGATCTTGCAGGCAACATTTCCATAGAGGGTCGGCACAACCACCTCACCGCCCAGAATTGCCGTTGTGTATGGCACATCTGCCGTCACATATACATCGGTTCCCTTTCGTTCAAAGCCCTCACGGGGCAGAACATGCACCTGCAGCAGAAGATCGCCCGGCGCACCGCCGCCAATACCGGGATTTCCTTTTCCCTTCAGGCGCACCTTTTTTCCGTCGTCGATTCCCGCCGGGATGTGCACCTCCAGAGAGGTATCCCTGCCATCCGCGCCGGTAAAACGCAGTGTCCGGTCACACCCAAGCGCAGCTTCCTCAAACCGCACCGAAACATCCGCCGTGAGGTCAGCGCCTCTGCGTCCCCCGGACCGTCCGCCTGCCGTGCTGCCAAAACGTCCGGTTCCAATATCCTCTTCCCCGAACATACGGCGAAACAGATCCTCCGCATCACTTTCTGTAAAATGCCATCCGAAGCCGCCGCTCCCCGGTCCGTCGCCGGTACTCCAGGAGGTATATACCCGTCTGCCATCCGTTCCGGTTCCGGCATTTTGGAACCTGTGAAGCACATCCTCCCAGTCACCTGAAAAAGCTTCCCCACTATCTCCGGCACCTGCCTGATAAGTACCGTTTTGATAAGTCCCTCTGCCATAAGCTCCGTTCTGATAATACCGGGGATCAAATCCCTCCTGAAAGGCAATACTTCCGTAGGTATCATACAGCTTCCGCTTTTCCGGATCCGAAAGGATACTGTAGGCTTCACTGACATCTTTAAACTTCTGCTCGCACTGTTTGTCTCCCGGATTTGAATCCGGATGATACTTCCGGGCAAGCTTTCGGTATGCTTTTTTGATTGTTTTCTCATCGGCATTCTTCTCAACACCGAGGATCTTATAAAAGTCTCTTTCCTTCACCCGCATTCACCTCCTGTCATTCCTTTATCCGGGCCTCCCAATCAGGGGAAAGACTCCTCTTCGACGTCCAAAAATGAATACAGCGGGAACATCCCACCGGACATCCCCGCCTTGCACCCTGCCTGTTCGATCGTTTAAGCGATCGGGATATATTTCTTTTCCTCCACTGCCGGCTTTAATTCCTTCTTCGGAACCGTTACCTTCAGAATACCGTCCTCAAACTTTGCGGAAATATCCTCTTCCGTAACAGCCTCGCCAACGTAGAAGCTTCTGCTGCAGGATCCTGTGTACCTCTCACGGCGGATGAACCTGCCGTTCTCATCCTTTTCTTCATTCTCGCGGTTGGATACTGCACTGATGGTCATCGTACCGTCCTTCAGCTCCGCCTTCACATCCTCTTTCTTAAAGCCCGGAAGCTCGATCGCCAGCTCGTAGCTGTTCTCGGTTTCCTTTACATCCGTCCGCATCACGGCCTGCATGGCCTTCGCTTCATGCTGCGGGGTGCGCTTTACGGCCGGTCTGTAAAAATCATCAAAAAAGTCATCAAAAAGGTTCTCTCTGAAAATACTGGGCATTAACATCATCTATTCCTCCTCTATCGGTTGTTTTCTTTGTTGTGACTATGTTATAGCACACTTGTTAGCACTCGTCAAGTGTGAGTGCTAACATTTTTTGTGTATTTTTTGTGTCCTCCGGGGGCAGCCATGAAACATGCGGGAAAAAGATTCCGGGGAAGTATTGACATTGACCATCCCCTATATCTTCAGGCAGTTCACTTACTATACCGCAGCGTATACCACCATGGGAGAGGTTTTCGACCAATCCGATCACTGCCCATAGAATCGAAAAAGCCCTGAAAAATCAGGGCTTTTTCACTGGGCGCAGCGGGGCTCGAACCCGCGACCTCCCGCGTGTGAGGCGGACGCTCTCCCGGCTGAGCTATACTCCCATACGCTGCGACTGCATCGGGGAAAACCTTTGTTGAATTCCCTGCCGCCGTAACGAATGCTATTATACTCCACATTTTTCCATTTGTGAAGTCCTATTTTAAAAATTCTTCGGAAATGTTCCAGGGTAGACAACATTTATAAAGAAGCTGCCGCACCGGAAGATCCCCCTTAATCGTAGAAAAGGTAGCTCCCCGGTGTCACGCAGTGTGTCTCCCCTGCGATGGTGATTTCCGCTTCCACCGGCGTGGTGATCTCATAGCGCACAGCATCTCCGACATACTCCCAGTGGGAAATAATCCGCCCCTGACGGCTCTCATATCTGGCCTCCATCCAGCCAAGGCGCCGGTCGGGATGCGGTGCAATCAGCACCTTTTCATAGCCCGGGGCTTCCTCCGCCGGGCGGATCCCGGCCGCCACACCGTACAGCCAGTCCAGAACTGACCCGTAGGCATAGTGATTAAAGGAATTCATGTCTTCACTCCAGAAGCTGCCGTCCTCCATGATGCCGTCCCAGTGCTCCCAGATGGTCGTCGCCCCCTTTGTGACAGGATACAGCCAGGATGGATACTCTTTGCGAAGAAGCAGCGTGTAGGCCAGGTCCTGATAGCCGTAATCCGAAAGGACATGCAGCAGATACGGTGTTCCGACAAATCCTGTCTGCAGTCTGTCACCTGCCTCGTGGACCATCCGGGCCAGCTGCGCTGCTGCAGCCGACGGATCCTCTGCAAGCCTGAAATGCGCAGCCAGCACACACTCTGTCTGCGTCAGATAAGTGGGGTACGCCTCCCGGAAAGCCGCTTTGATGTTCCGGTACAGATCCTCGTATTCGGCTACATCCTCGCCGAGCACTTTACCGGCTTTGACGACCAGCTCCGTGGAATACGCGTAGAACGCTGTGGCGATCAGATTTTCTCTGGAAGAACCCTTGTAGCTTCCCACCGGCGCATCCAGCCCCAGCCAGTCCGCGAAATGCTCGCCGCCTGTCCACAGGTACTGCTTTGTAGTGGCATTGGTAATATAGTCCACCCACCATTTCATACAGGCAAACTGACGTGAGAGCACGCCTGCATCCCCATAGGCCAGATAAACCTCCCACGGTACGATCGTCGCCGCATCCCCCCAGGCAGCACTGGGCTTTTCAGCCTGCAGCAGATCCGGAATGACAAATCCCACAGCCCCGTCCTCCCGCTGATCGGCGGCAAGATCGCCCAGCCATTTCCGGAAGAATCGCTCTGTATCATAATTGTAGCAGGCCGTACGTGCAAACACCTGCGCATCGCCGGTCCACCCAAGCCGCTCATCACGCTGCGGACAGTCCGTCGGTACATCCAGAAAATTGCATTTCTGCGACCACAGCGCATTGCTGATCAGCCGGTTGACCAGCGGATCACCCGTGGCAAGCCAACCGGTTCGCTGCAGATCGGAATGGACCACAATGCCAGTAAAATTGTCTCTACATGCAGCCCCGGGACCACCCGGGAAGGCATTGATCCGAACATATCGGAAGCCGTAGAAGGTGAGCAATGGCTTATAGGTCTGCTCTCCATCCCTGCAGATGTATCGGTACATGCATTTTGCGGAACGGTAGTTGGCGTTATAGAAATTGCCTTCCGCATCCAGCACCTCACCGAAAGAAAGATCCACTTCATCTCCTTTCCTAGCGGTCACGCACACCTGCACATAACCGGTGATCTCCTGCCCGAAGTCCAATACCTTCTCTCCCGCCGGCGTTGTGATAATCCGCTGCACTGCAACATGCTCGATCTCGTGGACCTCTTCTCCCTCCTGTTCGATCAGTGTATCATCCGGTCCGTCAAATTCCACGGCATTCTGCACCTCATCCGTTGTAAAGGTCGCATCAAAAATCTCACCGTCATAGATTTCTGAAAATCGCACCTGGCTTTCGCGCACCTGCCAGTCGCTATCCGTTCCGATGATCTCAAAGCTGCCATTTACGTAGTAGATCTCCAGCTCCGCCAAAAGCCCTGCCGGTTTCGCGCGCAGCACATCCTGCGCGGGGCAGCTCTCCCAGGCTACCAGACGGCTGCGATACCAGCCTTTGCCCAACAGCACCTGCAGGATATTCTCCTTTCCCTCCCGGATCAGCTCCGTGACATCGTAGGTCTGGTACTGCAAACGCTTTTTGTAGGTTGTCCACCCCGGCGCCATTATGAATTCACCGACCCTCTCGCCGTTGAGGCGAGCCTCATACACCCCCATACCGGTAATCGTCAAATACGCATGCTCAACGATACCCTTTGGCGTAATTTTTTTAAAAAACTCCGGTACTACATCCCCCAGTTCCACCGCCGGGCGGATCCATTTTGCATCCTGAATCATGGTAAAAGTCCTTTCTGACAGTTTTCCAAATTTCGTCTTGAATCTTATGTATCTCTCATTCTACCGGTCTGTTTACATTTCCGCCGGCTTGCTTACGTTACAATGTCCTGCTCAAAGTTTAACATATATTCGGTAGTAAATGTGTTTTCTCTCGGATGAATAATCCCCCAGTTTTTCTTCCTGTCATTAATATTCTCTACCAATATCAAAGTTTTGGTGAAATTCCTGTCAATAGACTATCATTGCGAAAAGTCTATTGTTATTTTCGCACTTTTCCTGTACAATCAATTTATAATAGCAGATAGATTCCTGGCGCAGCATTTAAGTGTCCGAATCTACTACTAATTATCACTTTTTCCCGAGTATTCTGCACAAGTTTATTCGATGCATTCTCTATTTTCAAAAGGAGGTTCACCATGAATCAAAAACACAGCCGCCTGTTAAAGCTCTGGGGACTGCTGCTGACCATGATGACAGTTCTGGCCATGACGGCAATGGTCACCTACGCCGCCCCGAAGATCTCAAAGAAAAAGGTCACGCTCCTGACCGGGCAGAAGGTTACCCTCAAAGTAACTGGCACCAAAAAGACCGTCACCTGGTCCTCCAGCAAAAAATCCGTTGCCACCGTCACCAAAAAAGGAAAGGTCACTGCCAAAAAGAAAGGTACTGCCACCATCACGGCGAAGGTCGGCAGCAAGAAGCTGAAATGCAAGGTAACCGTACAGGCACCGAAGCTCAACAAGAAAAAAGCAACGGTCAAGATTGGCAAAAAGCTGACCCTGAAAATGACCGGAACGACACAGACCATCACCTGGAAAACCTCTGACAAAACGGTTGCCACCGTCACCAAAAAGGGTGTCGTAAAGGGCATCGGCGCCGGCACCGCCACCATCACCGCAACCGTCCTGAAAAAGAAATTTACCTGCAAAATTACGGTACCTGAGGCCGAAACCGAGAAACCGGCAGATGCTTCCTCCGATTCCGGCTCATCAGGGGATGATAAATCCTCCGACGCAGGCAGCTCCGATTCTGGCGACAAAACAGATACAACAGGTTTTGTGTTTGCCAGAGACTGCAAAGTTACCACCGGAACACAGACTATTTACATTGAATTCAAAATTAACAAAGACACGACCTCCGAAGAAGAAATGGAAGCCCTTGGCTACACCGTAAAAGACGGTTATGCCTCTGATAATGTAGTATGCGAAACAGCAACTTATATATTTACCAAACTTCCTGAAACGTTTGAAGATATCAAATCCATCCCTCTTTCTACAAAATTCGGACCAGTCGCAGCTTCAATCTGTGCCTGCGCTGCATTTGACGAAACAAAAACAGGCATTACCAATCAATATACACACCCGATTTTTGAGATGATGGATTATCTTAATGGACCTACACTGACGATTAATAATGTGGCAAAAAGCGGAATTTTTGATTCTATGCGAAATACGCTTTCCTTAGTGGATAAGGGAAAATTAGCTTATTTCAACGGTGCCACACCAGCAAATGGCTATACTCCGACAAAGCCATACACCTTCACATTGGTACATGGTCCTTATTATATTCCCGCAAAGGCTTCCACAATTGCGCATCCGCAGGGGGAACCGGAACGTCATATGATTCTAATCTCCTTTGCAGGAGACGAAGCACAGCGATATGTAGATGTTTATCACTCTGGTGATGGTAATTGGTACACGTGGGATAATTCCTGGCAGCATCTTGTAGCAAGTATGAAAACTCCTACGACGGCAAGTTGGTAAAACTCAATTTCCTTTCTGTACATGATGGCATTACCATAATTTCAGTTCAGTCAGTACCACCGGCTTAGCCGGTGGCTTGTTTTTTCGCCCTATAAGGGCTTATTACCGGCGCTGGAGTCTAAAGACTCATCGATTAGGTTCGATAATCGCAACGTCATTTACTTGTAAAGCCCCTTGGGCTTACTTCTTCTTGTTACTCTTAATTACTGGCTCACCCGTAAACGGGTCTATATACTCCTTTAATGTCATTTGATCGTATTCCAAATCTTCTTTTAGTTGATTCCGAATATATTCTTCGATCTTTTTTTGCATTTTTCCCTACTGTATCCACATAGTATCCTCTACACCAGAAATGCCTGTTCACATATTTGTATTTGAGATTGGCATGCCTTTCAAAAATCATAAGTGTACTTTTACCTTTGAGATATCCTACAAATTCAGACACACTCATTTTGGGAGGTATCTCTACAAGCATATGTATGTGATCTGGACATACCTCCGCTTCTATAATATTAACTTCTTTTCTCTTACATAAAGTGCTCAATATATTTGCTATGTCCTGCTTAAGTTGTCCATATATTATCTTTCGCCTAAATTTTGGTGCAAACACTATATGATACTTACAATTCCAAACGGTATGTGATAAGCTATTGTTGTCCATTGGACTACCTCCTTTGCATAATGTAATCGGTTGGCGAACCTATTTTCATTATATCAAAGGAGGTTTTTTTTGCCACAACGCTAAAGCTACTTCAACCACCCGCATAGCAGGTGGTTTTTTATTTGGCAAAGCTTCGCAATGCCAAACAAGGCCATGCCCTAACAATAAGGAAGCACCCTCCATGTGAAGGAGGGTGCTTCCTCATTTAATCCAGCCTTATTCCAGCCAAATGGGACATAGAACCGTCCCCTGTCCCATTTACTTCCGGCTGTTATATTCCCGTGCCATCTCCGCGATCTGGTCATAGCTGACGGCTCCGCCGCTGAAGCTGACGATCCCGCGCAGAGGCATGTAGCGCATCATGGCAGCGTTCATCTCGTCTGTGATCGCCTCTTTTGCTGCGCTCTTCTCTTCCGGCTTTTCCGAGGTTCCCTCAGGATTCTGCCCGCCGTTTTCCTCTGATGTGTCCCCTCCAATGACGCCCATTGCATTTTGCATCATCGTCCCGAACAGTTCTGTGGCGCCCGGGTATTTCGCCAGATCCATGAAGATGGTATCGGGATCGAGCGGGGGCAGAGCATCCTGTTTGCTTCCGGTCACCTGCACCTCTTTGCACAGCACGATATCCCGGCTGCTCTTTCCGATCTGGATGCCGTAGCAACCACTCTCGACGAACCAGTCGTGGATGCGGGTGTTCCAATAGGCAAAGGCTCTTGCGTCCAGGGTAAAGCATACGGTTTTGGTCTCCCCGGGATTCAGGTAGATTTTTTCAATGCCTTTCAGCTCGCGCACCGGGCGGATGGTGTCATGAATCGCATCCGGTGCTGGCGCTGCCACGTACAGCTGTACGACTTCCTTGCCGGCCATGCTTCCGGTATTGGTCACATCCACGCAGACCTGCAGTTTTCCACTTATATCTCCACCTTGCTGACCATTTGGTTTCTCACCAGCCTCCACGAAGCTGTCCGCCGACAGCCGCAGATTGCTGTAGGCAAAGGTGGTGTAGCTCAGCCCGTAGCCAAAGGGATAGCGCACCTGCATCTTCTTTTTATCGTAGTAGCGGTAGCCTACAAAGATTCCTTCGGAATAGACGGCGGTGTTCCCCTCCCCGCCGTAGGTCAGGAATGAAGGATTGTCCTCGAGCTGCATCGGGAAGGTCTCGGGCAGGCGGCCGCTGGGATTTGCCTCGCCCCACAGGATGGCTTTCGTGGCCGCGCCGACGGCCTGGCCGCCCAGGTAGGCTTCCACGATGCCCTTTACCTGATCGGCCCAGGGCATTTCCACCGGGGAGCCGTTGTAGAGGACGACGATGGTATTCGGATTGGCCTGCGCCACCCGCTTGATCAGCTCCACCTGGCAGATGGGCATGCGCATATGGGTGCGGTCGTAGCCTTCGCTCTCGAACAGATCCGGCAGGCCGGCCACGATCACGGCTTTGTCGGCCTGTGCTGCTGTGCGGACCGCCTCGGCGATCAGGGCCTCATCCGGTTCCTCCGTGACAACATCGTATCCCTGTGCGTACGTGATCCCGCTCATCCCTTTCAGGGCGTCCATCAGACTTTCCACCTTGAAGCAGTTGATGTGGGAGCTGCCGCCGCCCTGGAACCGGGGCTGCGTCGCAAACTTGCCGATCACCGCCACGCGTTCGCCACCGGCGATGGGGAGCACCTGGCCTTCATTTTTCAAAAGCACCATGCATTCAGCCGCCAGCTTTCCGGAAAGGACATGCTGCGCATCCTGATCCCATGCGGTCTGGGGGGCACGGTCTGCAAGATACTTGTCCACGATCCGCAGGATCCTGCGCACGCTCTCATCCACGCACTTCTCGTCCAGCTTTCCTTCACGCACGGCTTCCACGATCCGGCGGTCATTTGTGCCGCCGCTGGCGGGCATCTCCAGGTCCAGTCCGGCTTCCACGCCCTTCACCCGGTCGCTTACAGCGCCCCAGTCACTCATCACATAGCCTTCAAAGCCCCACTCTCCGCGCAGCAGGTCGGTCAGGAGCCATTTGTTCTGTGAAGCGTATTCTCCGTTCAGGCGATTGTAAGAGCACATTACGGTCCAGGGCTGCTCCTGCTTCACGGCTTTCTCGAAGGCGGGCAGGTAGATCTCCCGCAGTGTCCGCTCATCAATGACGGCATCCGAGGACATGCGGCGGTGCTCCTGAGAGTTCGCCGCAAAATGTTTGATGCTGGTCCCGATGCTCCGGCTCTGTACGCCATGGATCAGTGCGGCTGCCAGCTCACCGGTAAGATAGGGATCCTCGCTGAAATACTCAAAGTTGCGCCCGCACAGCGGGGAACGCTTGATGT
>CAMOSN010000065.1 GCA_946624935.1 uncultured Lachnospiraceae bacterium
CTCATAAAAATCTCCAAATTAAGGAAATACGTTTTCAAACAGAGAACCGTCCCCTTGTTTGTACCTCCCTTCCCTGTAACTGTCTGGTTTTTCGGCATTTCCACAAATATTTCTCATGTTTTTGTGAATTTTAGAGAAAAATCGCGTACAAAAACCACAGCATCATGCAACTATTATAGCATAATGCTGTGGTTTGAAAAGAAAATTTTTTTCAGTTTGTCATTATCTATTTCCCGGCTGTGAACAAGTATCTTTTTTCCTTTTACTCCATATGATTTCTGATAAAAGCAATACCTTCCCGGTACTCCTCCATACTTTTCAGGTGCTCCAGCATCAGCGTCACCTGCTGCGGTAGTGCCGCAAGCCCCCGGATATAAGGCAGCAGGTCCGCCTCCCCGCGGCCGGGAACCGTTTCCTCGATCTTCGGCGTGACACTGGGCCGGACAAGCCGGACATCCTTGATGTGCGCGGAAACGATCCGCTCCGGGAACAGACGCAGGCATTCCTCCGTGATTTCCCCCGCCCGGTAGATCTCCCGCGGCGAGCGCAGCATATTCGTCAAGTCCAGATGCACCGCAAACGCCTTCCGATCCACCGCCCGGAGCATCCGCGCATACTGCTGCGGAGTATCCAGAGAGCTGAACGCAAAAATCTCATACGCAAAATGCGTATGCTTTGGCTTCACCTCGTCAATGAATTCCCTCGCCATCGAAGCAGCTTCCTCAAAATGCTCCTCCGAAAAATTCCGGGGATGATGATCCGACCAGGCAATCCCTTCACAATACCCGCCGGTCACATTCACCGCACATCCAGCCTCCAGCTCTTCCGCCAGCTGCAAGCGCTTCACCATCTCCCGCCGGTTCCTTTTGCGCACCTCAGGCCGGGTATCCATCAAATTCTCCCAATACCCCACCTCCGCAACCGGAAGACCGGCCTTCTCAAACACCCGCTTAGCCTCCCGCACCTCATCCATCCGGTCGACCGACAAATGCTTCGGCGCATAAATGGCCGTATACCCCATCTCCTTCGCCAGAAACACATACCGTTCCGGATCGCGAAGCTCCTCCTCATTCTCCGAAAGAAGATACCCACCGATTCGCAGCATAATCCCTCCAAAAAGTGGGACAGGGGACGGTTCTCTGTCCCAGTTTCACTTTTGCCGTCTGTGATGACTCTTTATATTTGGGACAGAGAACCGTCCCCTGTCCCACTTTCGTAGTCGAGCCAGGCGAATTTGGCCCACTTGCTTTTGGTGAGGCAGTCCATTGCGAACATTCCGACATAGGTGCCGGTAAAGCGGCCGTAGCGTCCTCCTTCATCGGACAGGTTCAGGGTCTCAAAGGCCTGTCCGATTTTCCGGTAGTGCTGGCCGTCGGTGCTGAACCAGAACTGGAGCTGCGTATGGTCGATCATGCCGCGCAGCCACACGGGCTGAGCCCTTTCCACCGGGATCTGCTCCGTCCCGTCGATGACCTGCTTTCCGATGACGCCTTCCACGCTCAGCACGGCCTTCCCCAGTTCCTCGTCCCAGGTTTTGAAGATGCAGTAATGATCCGCCAGGTCATAGTAGACGCAAAGCCCGGCCCTCTGATGATAGTCGTCGGGATCGTAATGCAGGCAGGTTTCGATCCTGGCCTGAAATGCAGTCAGGGTGCGTGCGGCTATGCTTGGATAGTAGCTGCTCGTCAGAGATTCTCTGCCCCGGATCGAGAGGAAGCCCTTCTCTTTGGACACACTGATCCAGTCCTCTGTAAAGGGCACCCTTGGTGACTGAAGCGCAGGTGGAATGTGTGGATTCTCATTTGCGTCGAAGAAGGTCCGCACCGGCTGTTCCCTGCGTGGCTGCGGCAGAAGATCCGGCGCCGGGACGATTGCCTTCGCCAGGTTTGAGCCGTCCTCCATCAGCAGCCTTCCGTCCTCGGTCCATGTCATTTTCTGGATCGCCGTCTCCCTGCCGAGAATGCACCGCAGCGATGGCAGCAATGGCCGTGCGCACAGATGCGCGACATACCACTCCCCGTCGGCAGTCTCCACCAGGCTTCCGTGACCGGCCTTCTGCAGATCGGCATCCGGGTTATATTTCCCGGGCATCAGGAACGAATCGTGTTCCGATGCTTCAAAAGCCTCAGGCGCAGAGGTGATCACAGGGTTCCCTTCATAGCACTCATACGGCCCTTCGATCCGGTCGGAACGCAGCACCACGACGCTGTGCCCGTATCCGGTTCCTCCTTCTGCCACCATCAGGTAATATTTCCCGTCATGCTTGTACAGATGCGGTGCCTCTACGAAGCGCCGCGAAGTCCCTCCGCGGGAAATCGGAACCGGCTTTCCCAGCAGCCTTTTTTCCTTTGCATCATACTCCTGCAGGATGATCGGTCTCTGATCGATATTCTTCGTTCTGAAATCCCGGTCCTTTCCGACGATCCATTTTCTTCCGTCATCGTCATGAAAAAGGGAATAGTCAAATCCACTGGAGCAAAGATACACCGGATCGGACCACGGCCCGTGGATGCTGTCGCTGGTGATGAGATAATTATCCACATCAAAGTACCAGTTGTTCTTGCTGTGTACGATCGAGTACAGCAGGTAGAAGGTTTTCTCTGCACGGTCATAGCTCAGGCACGGTGCCCACACACCAGCCGAGGGTTTCAGCCCGATGAGGTTACATTTTGCAGGTTCCTTCAGGCCGTAATCACACAGCCTCCAGCTGCGCAGATCCCTGGAATGGTAGATCGGTACCCCGGGAAACCACTCAAAGCTGGATACGGCAATATAATAATCTTCGTCCACCCGTATAATAGACGGATCCGGGGCGAAGCCCGGTATGATCGGATTGTGTATCACAGTCAGTCACCACCTCCGTATCATTGCAGTCAGGATACAATATCAATCATTCTGCATCAGCTCCAGCATCATGCCGACCTGAGGCGCCGTGTCGATATAAACATATCGTCCGCCGTTATAATTTCCATGCTGTATCACTGGCATGCCGGCCTGGGCAAAGCGCCTGACTTCACCGTCAAGATCCTTAACCACATAGGAAATATGATGGAAGCCTTCCCCGTTCTTTTCCAGAAAGTCCTTCCAGGTGCTTGGATGTTCATCCGGCTCGATCAGCTCCACGCGGACTCCTCCCAGCGTGAAGAAGGTCTGCCAGGCGACGGTATCCGTGGCTTTCCCATTATATCGAACCTTACCGATCTCAGGCGGGCAGGTCTGCTTCACCCTTGGCTCCGGTTCGTCCAGGAACCCCCGGTAGCGTTTCACCGCATCCCGGATATCTCTCACAATTACACAGATATGGGAAAACTCCCCTTCAAAGCCGTGCAGAGCGGCATTTTCGGTGAGCACATCCCTGATGTTTTCTCGATTCATAGCATTCCGATCCTTCTTTTGTGATTCCTGTTTTCAGGGCCGGTTTCCAATATGTCAGCCCCTGCAGCTGCGGCCTCTCATGCCGGCATTTCTTTTACAGCCATCTCCTCATTCCGGCGCCTGCGCATCCCGCTCCTTCAGCTCCAGCATAACACCGAGTGTCTCGAGCGTATCAAAATAAGCGTATCGTTCCGGTCCCTTTTCCTCTTCAAAGATTTTCTGATATCCATGGGCCTCCATAAAGTCAATGTCTTTTCGAAAACCATGAATATAAAAAGAAAGGAAGCAGATGCTTGTGCCAAACCGGTTCAGGTGATCCAGCCAAGGGCTCGGCGTGTCATCCGCCGGCTCGATCAGCTCCAGATAGATCGGCGTCAGGTTCACGTGCGTCGCCTTCAGCCGGATCTGCCGGTTGATCCCCTGATAGCACATATATGCGCCCTCCGGTTTTTTACGGTTCGGGTCGGGGTAGCGCACCGGCGGTACCTCCACATCGAACAGCTCCCCATATCTTCTTGCAGTATCCTCAATGTCCCGGCACACGATACCGATCTTGATCACTTCGCTTGTGTCCAGTTTTTCCATGATATTCTCCTTCTGTTCCATATCAGGCATCCCCCGGCTTCTCTCCTGCCCAGGTTCCCTCGTTCCTCTCCAGATCTACTTTACGCAGCGCCTGATCAGCCCTTCACCGCACCTTCGCTCAGTCCGGAAACGATGTACTTCTGCGCATACGAGAACACCAGGATCGCAGGCAGACTCATCAGAATCGAAGCTGCCATCATCTGTCCCCACTGTATTCCGGTTTCATCGATGTAGAACGCCAGCCCCACGGACAGAGTCCTGCACGCCTGATCCTTCGCGAACAGCAGCGGGAACATGAATTCATTCCAGGCAAGAATAAATACGAACATTGCAACCGCGGCGAGGGCCGGGGCTACCATCGGCATCACCACATAAATCAGTGACTGCACGGGTCCGCAGCCGTCCACAAAGGCCGACTCCTCCACCTCGATCGGAATCCCGTCAATATAACCCTTCAATAACCACACCGTCAGCGGCATGCCGACCACAAGATACACCAGCACCAGGCCGGGGATCGAATTGATCAGCTTCAGCTTCGCAAGGATCATGTAAAACGGCACCAGCAGACACACTCTGGGAAGGATGCGGATAAACAGCACCGAGGTAAGCATCGCCGACCTGCCCGGAAAACGGTATCTGGAAAAACCATATGCCGCCAGCAGCGCAACCACCATGGAAACCGCCGTGGACAGCAGTGACACGATCAGGGAATTGCGGAAATAGTGCATCATGCTCGAATCGTGAAACACTGCAATATAGTTTGCCAGCGTCACCTTCTTAGGAATCAGCGTCGGTGTCAGGGAATACACCTCCGTATTGTTCTTCAGAGAGGTCGAGATTCCCCATACAAACGGCGCCAGCGCGAAAATGGAAATCAGGATACACAAAACGTACACCAGCACCAGGATCAATGTCCGTTTTTTCTTATTCATCGTCATCCCTGCCACCTCCTCTCCAGTCTTCTCTGGCGGACAGAATACAGTCCGAAGCCGATCATCACCATGATGAGCAGCAGAACGCCCATCCCCGAGGCCTTTCCGAAATCATAATTCTGGAACGCCATCCGGTAAATATTCAGGCCCACCGTCTCGGTGGCCACGCCCGGACCTCCGCCGGTCATCGTAAAAATCAGGTCGAAGCTGTTGAACCCGCTGATGATCTCCAGCAGTGTTAAAATCAGCAGGAACCCCTTCAGCTGCGGCAGCGTGATCCGGAAGAACACCTGCACCGCATTCGCGCCGTCGATCCTGGCTGCCTCCGTGTATTCTCTCGGGATCCCCTGCATGCCAGCAACGATCATCAGCATCAGATACGGAAACCCCATCCAGGAATAGGAAATGATCACGGCCATCAGCGCCGTAGACGAATTTCCCAGCCAGTTGGTCGCCGCCGCCGGATTGATCTGCTTCACCAGGAAATTCAAAATCCCGGTATCCGGATTGTAGATCCAGCGCCACAGATTTGCCGCAACGATCGAAGGCATCGTCCACGGGATCAGCGTTATGATCCGAAACAGCGTCTTGCCTTTGAAATCCACCTGCATGATCAGCGCACTGGCAAACCCCAGAATAAAGCGGATCAGCAGCGAAACAAACGTCCACAGAAGCGTATTTTTCAGTACCACCGGCAGCTGCGAGGAGGTCAGCACCTTCCGGAAGTTCTCGAAGCCCAGATATTTCAGATCAAACTTCGGCAGGGACACCTTACAGAAGGAATAGATCAGCACAAGCACCAGCGGATAGGCAACCATACAGGCCATGGCGATCACGCTCGGAGAAACAAACAGCAGCCCCGAACCCCACTCACGCTTTCGTCTGGCAGTAAGCACTTTATTACTCTTTTTTGACAACCTCGATCCCTCCTTACCTGCGCAAACCTCTCCAAAACTGCCCCAAAGTGGGACAGGGGACGGTTCTCTGTCCCATTTTCACACTTGTCATGTGTGGCATATCATTCTACCTATGACTCCAGCCACCTATGACTCCAGCTACCTATGACTCCAGAACAGATCATTCCCTGCATCTGAAAAAGCTTTTTTAAAGCCCCATAAAAGCATCATAGAATGAAACGGGCCCGGGACAGAGAACCGTCCCCTGTCCCAGGCCCCATCCCTGGTCATTGATTATGATCAGCCGAGAACCTCGTTAATTCTCTCATCCATGATCGCTGCCGCTTCCTCGCAGGTTACACTGCCGGACAGCGCATTCTGCAGCTCCTCGGTCACGATCAGCTGGATCTGTGTCCATGCCGGCGTCTGCGGTGCATTCTTGCACTGATCCGCCTGCTTTTTATAGATGTCGTACAGCTCGTCGCCCCATTTTCCCATGTCCTGTGCTTCCTTCACAGCAGGAAGAACCGTGTTGTTCATGGAAAGGATCTCCGGCTGCAGGAACCATTTGATGAAGGTCTCCGCGCCGTCGCGATCCTCGATGGAGCTGGGGATGGTGAAGGACCAGCCAGCCGCTCTTACCAGACCCGGATGCAGGCAGACGCCCCATTCAAATCCGTTCTCCTGTGCGAACTCATCGATCTTGACGATATTGGAGTCACCCATCGGGATCATCGCGATCTCACCGCTCATGGCCAGCGGGAACAGATCCGCGGTAATTGCATAATTGATGCAGCCCTCCGGTACGGAGCCGTCCAGATACAGGCCGACCCATTTCTTAATGCCTTCGATGGATTCCGGTGTGCTCATTGCACCTGCAGTGATATCCTCGTTGACAAAGTCACCGCCCTCACCCCAGAGGAACGGTACAAAGGACGTCATCACGTTTGCCATATCGTTCTTGGAAGCAGCGATACCGAAGCCGTACTTCCCGTCCTTCGTCAGCTGTGCGGCAAGCTCGCACAGTCCGTCGATCGTAATATCATCGGTCGGATACTCCACGCCCGCCTCGTCAAACATAGTCTTGTTATAATACAGCGATGTGCAGGTGAAACGATACGGCAGCGCGTAGAGCGCTTCATCCGTCCGCCCGGCATCATAAACGGTGTCCACAAACAGATCCTCGGTAAAGCCGTTCTCCGCTGCGAAATCATCCAGAGGCTGAAGCAGGCCCTGGTCCATCATGGCCGGAAGAAACAGCGTATCGAGTGCAAGTACATCCGGTCCGGATCCGCCAAGGATCGCAGAGGTTGCATTATCCTGATAATTGGCGATCGGCTGAAGCTCGATATTCAGCGTATATCCCGGATTATCCTCTGCAAACTTCTGGGTCATCCATTCCACTTCGCCTTCCCACCAGCTGCCAAGCCACACGGACACTTCCTTATCCTCAGCAGATGCGGAAAACGCCATCCCTGCACACAGTGTCCCGATCACCGCTGCAGCACTCACCCATTTTTTCCAGTTCCTTTTCATGAAGATCCTCCTTTCATCGAATGTTACCGTAAAAAAGTGTTCCGTTTTCAGTTGCACCTATCGTACCATCTGCTCCCCTTTTCCCTCCATTGAAAAAGGTCGGAAAACTGTTCTGTTTTGGAACATATTCAGTTTCGAAAGCCCGTGGAACTTTTTGTCTGATGTATTAAGATATGATAAGATAAGAAAAAGAAAATGTCCACTTTTGGTCAGTTCTGTGAAAAGGATGTGCTGATATGAAACAATACCGTATCCTTGCCTGTGTCACCTCACCGGAGATGGTCAATGCCTGCAAGCAGGTGGCCTCCTCCATACCGCAGGTCCATCTGAATGCCTATATCGGTGGCCGTGAAAACATCCATCTGTACCTGCAGATGCTCAGCAGTACCTCCTACGACGCAGTGATTACAGAGGAAGCTCTGTCCGGTATCGCGGAAAGCCTGCCCTCGATCCCGGTGATCGAAATGGAATTAAGCCCGCTGGATGTTCTGCGCACCCTCCGCCATGCGCAGCAGTATAATGCCGGAATCGTTCTCGCCGTTGCCGCGCACCACGTTCCCATGGTGAAACAGCTCTGCGAGATCATGCAATATTCTTATCCGGTATTTGCCGTGGACGATGTCCACCAGGTCCGCTCTCTGATTCGTTCCCTGGAGGATCCCGGCCGCACCCTTTTAGTTGGGGATGTGCTTGTAGCCCAGGAGGCGAGCAAAAGCGGCATCTCAAGCATATTTCTGTCCATCGGTCAGGACAGCATCCGCAAAGCCTTCGAAAAAACCGTCTCCGCATGTGAACGGCAGCAGCAGCGCCGGGACCACCTGTACCTGTTCCAGATGCTTGCGGACAGAAGCCCGCACAATCTGGCCATCCTTGATGCGCAGAAGACCATCCTTTACTCCAACACAGCGCTGCACATTAAGAATCCCGCCTCCCTCCTTGCACTGCTCAAAAATTACGTACCTCACACACTGGAAAAGGGATCGATCCATCTGTCCAAGAAAATCGCGAACATCTCCGTGGAGATCACAGGAAAACGCATTGATCTGCAGGGTCTTTCTTATGTGGCCTATTATTATGACCGGGTATACAAAAATTTTCAGCCGGTCTCCGTGATCCACATTGAGAACCATGATGACCGGCACGAAAAAGCCCATTATTTTTATAATTCTCCCGAATACTGTGCTCCGATCGCACAGGTGATCGGCAATGCGGGCGAATCCATGATGCCTGCCCTGATCTACGGCCAGTCCGGCACCGGCCGGCAGTATATCGCACGGCAGATCTACTGGAGCAGCGGACGGCACAGCGGACCATTTGTGTTCCTCAACTGCCATAACCTCAACGAAAAGCTCTGGAACGACATCCTGCTGGATGTCAATGCCCCATTCTACGGAACCGGCTACACCTTCTATTTTCATGATGTACATATTCTGCCGCGGACGCTTCAGGAGCGCCTTGTGGACTTCATCACCCAGACAGGACTCACCATGCGCTGCCGGATTCTCTCCTCGTCCACCCGCGATCTGTCCGCGGCAGTCTCGGCCGGCTCCTTTTCCCAGGAGCTTCTGCGGATCCTCTCCTCCTATATCGTGAACATCCCGCCCCTGGCCGACCGCCTGGAGGAGCTGCCCATGTTCTGCACCAGCATCCTCAACCACTATAATACCCAGTGTTCAAGACAGATCGTGGGCTTCTCGCCGGACATTTATCCGCTGCTCTCCCGCGTGAAATGGAACACCAATTTCGACCAGCTCGATCAGATCATTCACCAGCTGGTCCTCTCAAAAAAAGACTCCTTTATCACCGCACGCGATGTAAAGGAGTGTATCGAGCCCCTGCTCGCACCGGTCCCCGTTGCAGCAGAGCATTCCGTCAGCCTCACCGGGACCCTTGCCGAGATCGAGGCACGCATCATCAGCAGCGTCCTCGCCGAGGAACATATGAACCAGTCCGCCGCCGCCAAGCGCCTCGGCATCGGCCGCACCACCCTGTGGCGCAAGCTCAACACCTGAGACAGGCGAGGGTCACCGGATCGTCTTGCGTTCCTTGAATTCCAGTGTGACACCCAGCTTATCCTGTGTATCAAAATAAGCATACCGCTCATATCCCTTCTCCTCTAGAAAAGACATGGGCATACCATTACTCTCCATAAACTCAATGTGGTCCTGCAGACCGTCAACACAAAACGAAATAAAACACACCCCCGGGCCATGCTCCTTCAGATACGAAAGCCACGGACTCGGCGCATCATCGCAGGGCTCGACGATCTGCAGATAAACCGGGTTCAGATCGACAATGAACCACTTCATCTCCGCATTGACCTTCACCCCGTTATACTGCTGATAGCTGTCCGGATAAATATCCTTCTTCGGATGCTGATGCCCGATCCGGATCTCCTCATCCAGCGCAAACAGCTTCTGATAATACGCGGCAGCCTCCTCGGCATTCTCCACTACAATGCCGACCTTCATCACATAATTGCTTCCAATCTTATCGATCAACCCGGCATCTCCTTTCCAAAGTGGGACAGGGGACGGTTCTGTGTCCCATTTTCACATCCGCCATATATGACAAGCCTTTTTGTTTGAGACTTTGAGACAGGGGAGGGGGCGGCTTTCTGCCCTGGAATTGGACATGACAACCTCCGCTCTTCCATCATGTCCCCAAGCGCCTGCACGTGATACTGCTCCAGAGAACATCGGAACAGATCTCATCAAGCTTAGCTGCTCCCGTAAAAGCCATCGCATTCGCCAATTCCCCGGTCATCCGCTCCAGACAGCGTCTGGTCCCCTCAGCTCCGTCCTTTTCCAGGTCGGGTATCAGTGCTCTTCCCACACACACCGCCTCCGCGCCGAGTGCCAGTGCCTTAAAAGCATCATAACCAGTATCTATCCCGCAGTCAACGAAGATCCGCACCCCGGACCCCTTCAGCTCCCTGCAGATGTCCGGCAGCACCATCAGCGGGGGCACCACATAGGCAAGCCGCCCATGGTGATGACTGACGATCACCGCATCTGCACCCGCCGCGGCACAGGCTGCAGCATCCGCCACGCTCAGGACCCCCTTCACCACAAAGGGAAGATTCACCGAGCGGATACATTCCTCAAGCATCTCCTTCGACTGCGGCTGCATCTGCTCTCCGACAACCACATCCCAGTCCCCTGTTGTTCTGCTGAATGCATGGTCAATATCGATCCCGACCGCAAGCGCACCTGCATCCTGTGCAAAAGCGAGCTGGGAGAAAATCTTCTTTCGATCAGCGTAGGGCTTCACAATACGGATCGTATTCCGGTTCGCTCCGGCAATCTGTGCAAACCCGTCATTCTCCATCATCCCGACAAAATTCACCGCGTTCGCTTCCTTCGCGCCGCGGCTGTATTCCACCAGGCCATTCTCACGCCCCGGCGCATATGGCTTCAGATGACTGAACGCCGGCGTCATAATCGGAGTGGCGAACCGGTGGCCAAACAGCTCGTATTCCACAGAAGGCGTCTGTGAACCAACCAGCCGCTGTTCGATCAGAATTGAATCAAGATAATCCCTCGTAATCTGGTTCCCGTCTGACGTGTTTCGGATCATATACTACCTCCTGAAGTGGGACAGGGGACGGTTCTCTGTCCCATTTTTACATTTGCCTTATGTGACAAACCTTTTTGTTTGGGGCAGAGAACCGTCCCCGTCCCATTATTACCTATGCTATAAGTGACACACTTTTTGTTTGGGACAGAACCGTCCCCTGTCCCATTTTCAGAATCCGTATGACAACTCCATCAGTCCCTGCGGCAGCAGGTCCCCGGGTGTATACGGTGTTTCGCATAAGATGCTTTCTCCCGTCCGCCCGGCGCGGTCGATGGCTTCGATCACCTCGAGCACATGCAATGCCTGCTCTGCGCCGGCCAGAATGTGTCCTCCCTGCTCGATTGCCTGACACATCTGAGCAAGGCCGAGGCCGCGTGCATTCCCTCCGAAGGGGTTCACCAACGGAATCTCCCGGAAGGTATCGTCATAGAGCGTCCGGATCTTCACCGGACCGTCGAAGAAATTCGGATCAGGAGCAGAGATCGTGCCTGAGGTCCCGTAAAATTCCAGCCTTGGAAGGCTGGTCGACCACAGATCAAAGGACAGCAGCAGCGTTGCGATCACACCACTGTCGAATTCGAGGGATGCACTCATATGTGTGTCCACCTCCACCTCGATCTGTTTTCCATGCATCGGGCCCTCCGCAGTCACCAGCCGCTGCGGGAAGGAACGTTTACTCATTGCGTTGACGCGGCGTACTCTGCCAAAGGCATTCACCAGAGCAGTAAGATAGTACGGCCCCATATCGAAGTGAGGACCGCCGCCTTCCGTATAGTAGAAGCCCGGATTCCCATGCCACCGCTCATGTCCGCGCGAACTCCAGAAGGCAGCGGCCGCAACCGGCTGCCCGATCCAGCCCTCCCGAAGGGCCTTCAGCGCCGTCTGCAATCCCGCACCCAGAAAGGTATCCGGCGCGCAGCCAACAAAAAGGCCCTTTCCCCGGGCTGCAGACAGAATTCTTTTCCCGTCCTCCACCGTTACCGCCAGCGGTTTTTCACTATAGACATGCTTCCCATGCTCCAGCGCCTGAAGAGAAATCTGCACATGGTTCAGAGGCGTTGTGAGGTTCAGAACCAGATCGATCTCCGGATCGGAGAGCAGCTCCTCCACCGACATCGCCCGCAGACCGTATTCCTCCGCACGCTTCTTCGCAGCCTCCATCCGGATATCCGCACAGGCTGTGAACACCGGGTTGGTATACTTTCCCGTAAGATTTTTCAGATATATGTCGCTGATCACACCACAGCCGATGATTCCTGCCTTCATTTTCTCTCCACTTCCTTTATTCTGTGACGCCCCCCGGTCAGGTTTCCACCGGATATGATCTCCGCCGGAAGCGCGTCCCTCATGGTCCTTTTAAAACGTGTGTAAACACTTGCAGCCGCTCGCTGCCATCACAGGCTCAGCTCACGGATCGCCTTCATATGCGGTGACGATTCTCCAAGCTGCATGATCTCGATCCGCACTCCGTCCGGATCATCGATCCATGCCTGCCAGTTGCCGTCGATTCCAATCTTCGGCGCTTTGCGCATCGTATACCCGGCATCCTCGATCTGCTTCACTGCCGCATGAATGTCCTCTACCGTAAAGCACACATGGTTATATGCCCTGTCATGCTCGTCCCAGGAATACTCCTTCTCTCCGCCGTAGAACAGCTCAATAAACTGTCCGTCACCCACATACAGGTAGACGATCCACGGCTCTCCTGTTTCCGGCCTGGAAAGTTCAAACGCCTGCTTCACGCCGAAAGCAGTCGTATAAAAACGGACGGATTCCTCCATATTTTTCACGGTGATTGCAAGATGTCCCAGCTTCATGTTCTTTCTCCTTCTTATCTGTTGAGCGAGACCGGTCTCTCCGGCGCATCCCGGACGCGCCGGAGTGTTTTCTGCCTACCGGTCCTGGTTTTAAGGCAACATAAATTACAGGTTCATGGTAATCCAATCCGCCGGATTTCACCACCAAATGCAGGAATGAAACAGGTTCATTTTGAAACACCCGTAAAACCGTACGGCATCTGCTGATACGCTGATCATTCAAAAATGGGACAGAGAACCGTCCCCTGTCCCATTTTCGCAGAAATGCTCCAGGATTATTTGCTGAACATTCTGCGGATATTTCAACAATTTATATTCTACCCCATCCGGAGAGACT
>CAMOSN010000066.1 GCA_946624935.1 uncultured Lachnospiraceae bacterium
GCATGTTTGTGCGGCTGGCCTTTGCCGTGGCCATCAATATCGATCCGGAGATCCTCATCGTCGATGAAGCACTGTCGGTGGGAGATGTATTCTTCCAGTCGAAGTGCTACCGGAAGTTCGAGGATTTCAAGCGGATGGGAAAGACGATTCTGTTTGTAAGCCATGACCTGAGCAGCATCAGTAAGTATTGTGACCGGGTGATTCTGCTCAATAAGGGTGTGAAGCTGGCAGAGGGCTCCCCCATGCACATGGTGGATCTGTACAAGAAGCTTCTGGTGGGGCAGCTGGACCTGGAAACGCTCGAGGTGATCGGGCCAAAGGGGCATGCCGCCGCAGAGGAGAAGGGTACCTTCCGGGAGGAGCATCATTCGGCGGGGGATCCCTGGACCCCGGACTTTCCGGTCAACCCGCAGATCAATGAATACGGGGACCGGATTGCCGAGATCACGGGCTTCAACATTCTGGATAAGGATGGCAGCTCGAGCAATACGATCGGAAAGGGAGAGGAGTGCACGATACAGATGCGTGTGCGCTTCCACGGACGGGTGGATGACCCGATCTATGCCTTTACCATCACGGATCTGAAGGGAACGGACATCACCGGCACCAACAGCCTGTTTGAGCGCGCATCGGTAAAGCCGATGAAGGACGGCGATGTACAGGAGATCTCCTTTACCCAGAACATGGATATGCAGGGCGGAGAATACATGCTTTCCCTGGGGTGCACCGGCTACGACGGCAATGATTTCGTCGTTCATCACCGGCTGTACGAGGCCTGCAATCTGACGATTGTTTCCGAAAAGAATACGGTCGGTTTTTATGATACGAATTCAAAAGTGACCCTGATCAGGGATTATCATGAGGACGGAGAGCCAAATGCCTGACAAGCCTTTAAAAGAGGAGTTTATCGGAAAGGTCCGCCTGGACTACACCTGGTATTCCGGGAAGGACCTGTATACGGACGGAGAGATTGAGGACCGGCTTCTGGAGATCGCAAAGAGTACTCCGGAGGCCGCTTTGAATGCAGTCATTGCCCAGGAGCGGGACTGGGCCGTGCTCTACCATATGTCCCACATCCGGGAAAATGTGACCGACGCAGTACCCATTGCCGCTACAGAGGATGTACTGGAGATCGGATCCGGCTGCGGCGCCGTGACGGGGAGTCTGGCGCGCCGGGCCTGTTCGGTCACCTGTATTGATCTTTCCCGGCGCCGCAGCCTCGTGAATGCGTACCGCCATAAGGATCTGGAAAACATCGAAATCCTGGTCGGGAATTTCAGAGACATTGAGGAAGGGCTTGACCGGAAGTTTGATGTGATCACGCTGATCGGCGTATTTGAATACGGCGCGGCCTATATCGGCGGGAAGGACCCCTACGGAGAATTTCTGCGCCGGATCGGCAGGCACTTAAAGAGCGGAGGCAGGCTGGTCATCGCCATCGAAAACCGGCTTGGCCTGAAATATTTTGCAGGTGCCCGGGAGGATCACACCGGCGGGTACTTTGATGGACTTGAGGACTATCCTCAGCAGAAGGATATTCACACGTTCTCCCGCCCCGAGCTGGAGGCGCTGCTGCGTGAAAATGGATATGAGACGGCCAGCTTTTATTATCCGTATCCGGATTACAAGCTGCCCACGGTGGTCTACTCGGATGATTATCTCCCGCGGACCGGCAGCCTCAATACCAACATCTGGAATTTTGACCGGGACCGCCTGATCCTGTTTGATGAGAGCAGGGTGTACGATTCTCTGATTCGCAGCGGCCTGTTCCCGCAGTTTTCCAATTCTTTTCTGGTGGTGACCGGACCGGCCTCGCATGCACCGGTGTATGTGAAGTTTTCCAATGACCGCAGCCGCCGCTACAGCGTCAATACGCAGATCTTCAAGGAAGCGGACGGCAGCTGCAGTGTGCTCAAGAAAGCGTCCTATGATGAGGGCTGGGCGCACATTGCCAACATGGCCCGGCACAGCGCAGCGCTGGAGGAGCTCTTTGCCGGCACCTCTCTTCGGGTCAATAAAGCGGTGCAGGAGGATGATACGCTTCGCCTGGAATACCTGCCGTACACGCAGACCCTGGCGGATCAGGCAGCCCACGCCTGGAAAGACGGACAGCGCAGGGAATGCTTTGCCATGCTGCGGGAGCTTACCGACCTGATCGAAAGCAGGGCCCAGGCTCCATTCACCGTGAACGAAGGCTTCTGCACGCTGTTTGGAAGGACGAACTATCTGTATGAGGACCGCACACTTCCGGTGACTGACCTGGATATGATTGCGGACAATATTCTGATTGATCCGGCGGACGGACACTGGACACTGATCGACTATGAGTGGACGGTGGATTATCCTGTACCGGTGCGCTTTGTGGTGTTCCGGATATGGCATTATTTCCACGCCTACTACGTGGATGCCGCCGAGACGGATGAAAAGATGTTCATGGAGGAAGCCGGCTTTACCTGGCCGGAGGTGCTTCTGTTCCTGGAGATGGAGCAGGCATGGCAGGAGCGCATTGATCTGGAGCATCATCCACTGCGCAGCCTCTATGCCCAGATCACGCCGGGCTGCAAGGTGCCCCGGGAGGTGCGTCATGCAGAACGCAACAGCGCCGATCCGGAGGGGACTGCCTATTTCGGACTGAAAAGAGAAGGGACTTCTTCCGGGGAAGGGCAGGGTGAAACTTCTCCGGTGACGGAGAAGGTCGTACGCGGGATCCGGATGAATCTGCGTCGGGACACCTTCGAGACAACACTCACAACGAAGAAGATCGGTGCGGTCAGTTATATCCGGTGGGATCCGGTGTCGAACCTGATGTGCAGGATGCAGATCACATCGATCACCTCTCCGGTGGTGGTGAAGATCACACCGCTCAACGGATTTCGCAGCGGGGAGTGGGATGAATTCTGGTCCCTGGATCCGGCCTATCTGATCGAGGGCGATATTCCGGACAACTGCAAGATCACGCTGAGGGGACGAATCGAGACCATTCCCGTAGCGATGAAACTGCCGGATATGGATGCGGTGCGCCGGGAGCGGGACGCGCTGGCGCTTCAGGTGCAGGATCTTTCCGCACAGCTTTACGCGACCCGGACGACCAAGGCCTACCGGGCCGTGGAGAAACTGCGCCAGGCAAGAAACTTCGTGATGGCGAGAGTCCGCGCGCTGCCGCCCTTCCGGGTGAAAGCGCAGCCGGTCAGTGGAGATCCCCGCTATCAGCAGTGGTTTGCGCTTCACAGTGCAACCGCGCAGGACCTGGAGCTTCAGCGCAAGCTTACGCTGCCGCGGCAGGCAAAGATCAGTATCCTGGTGCCCACCTGGAACACACCGGAGAAATACCTGCGGGAGATGATCGACTCCGTTCGCAGCCAGACCTACGGCAACTGGGAGCTGTGCATCGCGGATGCCAGTGTGCTGCCGGAAGGAGAGAACGGCCGCGGATCCGGGGAGGGTGCGGCCGCGGCAGATACGGTACCGAGAAATGAGCAGGTCGCTGCGATCCTGCGCGAGTATGCACAGATGGATCCGCGGATCCGCTATGTGCTTCTGGATGAAAACTATGGCATCTCCGGCAATACCAATGCAGCTGCTTCTCTGGCCACGGGCGATTATGTCGGCCTTCTGGACCACGATGATATCCTGGCACCGGACGCACTGTTCGAGATCGCTGCAGCCATCAGCCTAAAGAAGCCGGATGTTTTATATACCGATGAAGACAAGATCGACATGGAGGGGGTATTCCATTTCGATCCGAACCTGAAGCCGGATTTTTCGCCGGATCTTCTGCGTTCCCACAATTACATTACCCATTTCTTTGTGGCAAGGCGCTCACTCCTGGAACGGATCGGGTATTTCCGGAAGGAATACGACGGCGCCCAGGATTATGACCTGATCCTGCGCGCAACGGAAGCGACGGACCACATTGAGCACATTCCGAAAATATTGTACTATTGGCGCAATCATCCCGGCTCCACCTCCCAGAATCCGGAGAGCAAGCTGTATGCCTACGATGCGGGAACCCGTGCGATCGCCTCGGCGCTGGAGCGGACGGGGGATCACGGCACCGTGACCCGCCTCGATCTGTGGGGCCTCAATCATGTGCGGTATGATACCCCCGGGGATCCCCTGATTTCGGTGATCATCCCCAACAAGGATCATATTCAGGATCTGAAGCTGTGCGTGGAGTCGATGCTGACAAAGAGCACCTACCGGAATTTTGAACTGGTGATCGTTGAAAACAACAGTACATCACCGGAGACCTTTGCTTACTATGAGGAGCTTGAGAAGGCGCATGCTCAGGTGCGGGTGGTGCGCTGGGAGCAGGAATTCAATTATTCCGCGATCAACAATTTCGGCGTGCGCCATGCAAAGGGGGATTATCTGCTTCTGCTCAATAATGACACGGAGCTGATCGAGCCCGACAGCCTTGGGGAAATGCTCGGGCTGTGCATGCGCAGTGCAATTGGCTGCGTGGGTGCAAAGCTGCTTTTTGCGGATGACACTGTGCAGCACTGTGGGATCATCTTAGGTCCCGGCGGATTTGCGGGGCATGTGTTCTCCGGTATCAAAGATACCGACTACGGATTTATGATGCGTGCGCAGATGACCGGGAACTGGAGCGCTGTGACGGCAGCATGCCTGATGATCCGAAGAGATGTGTATGAGCAGGTCGGCGGACTGACCGAAGACTTTAAGGTAGCGCTCAACGATGTGGATCTGTGCATGAAGGTCCGCGCGGCCGGCTACCGGATCGTGTGTACGCCGTTTGCGAAGTGGCATCATTTTGAATCCAAGTCAAGAGGCTACGAGGATACACCGGAGAAGAAAGCACGTTTTGAACAGGAAGTGAAGCGGTTCCGGGACCGCTGGGGAGAAACGGTGGATGCGGGGGATCCGTATTACAACGCCAATCTTTCCGTGGACCGGCTGCCGTTCTCACTGTGGTGAGGAAATGTTTGTACTGACATTAGCAAGGTTTGCATGCGGCAGCGACCGGGTGTTTGTTCTGCAGGGATATTGTCAGGACCGCATTCTGGACAGCTCGGATATCAGAGCCTTCTGGGGGAGGGAGTCTCTCCCGGTGCGTGTGAGCATCCGGCAGGGACTGGCCGTGCGGCAGAAGTATTTTGCCCGGGGGATCGGCTATGAGCAGATCGACCGCGAATACGATATCTGGATCACACTGCCGGAGCTGCTTTCCGGCATGGGACCGCTGCAGGTCTATCAGGAGACGGACGGGAAGCAGCGCAGGATCTACCGCTGTTCCGCTGCCTTTCTGGAACGGGAAAAGCACACGCCGGACGGGTATCTGGAGACCTTTCACGATGAGGACGGAATGATTCGGATCGGCGGCTGGGCCGTCGGGGCCTCCCCCTGCAGGATCAGTGTATGCACGAAGGAGGGGGAGACGATTCCTTCGAACCTGACCCGCCACTACCGGCAGGATATCCTGGATAATTATCCGGAGCTGACCGGAAGAGACTTAAAGAGCCGGTTCGGCTTTGAGGTATCCTTTGCAAAGCCGCAGGAAAAGGCGGTGAAGCTGGTGGTACGTGCGAAGGGCCAGCAGCTCGTGTGGCCGGTGCGTCTTTCCGGGGGACTGCCCTGGCGGGCAAAAGGCCAGAGCATTCTGGAGCGGGGAACGGCGTATCTGCGCAGAAATGGCGTGATGCGGACGCTGGTGCGCACCCGGGAGAAGCTCTCCGAGAAGATGACCGGGCGGAAGGAAAGCTATATGTCCTGGCGGAAGAAGCATCTGCCGGCAAAGGAGGAGCTGGAGGCGCAGCGCAGGGCCCGGTTTGCCTATGAGCCATTGATATCCGTGGCGGTACCCCTGTACCGCACGCCGGAAAATATGCTGCGTGCCCTGGTGACTTCTTTGCAGGAGCAGACGTATCGAAACTGGGAACTGTGTCTGTCCGACGGAAGCGGGGAAAACAGCCCGCTGGAGAAGCTGCTGGTTTCTCTGGCGGCGCAGGATTCGCGGATCCGCTATGTGAAAAATACCGTACCGCTTGGGATCGCGGAGAATACAAACAGGGCGCTGGACATGGCCCGGGGCGAGTTTATTGCGTTCATGGATCACGATGATCTTCTGCGCGCTGACGCCCTTTACGAATGTGTGAAAAGGATCAATGAAACACCGCAGGCGGACCTGATCTACACCGATGAAGACAAGGTGGACACCGACGGAAAGACCTTTTTTGAGCCGCATTTCAAGCCGGATTTCAATATTGATTATCTGTGCTCCGTCAATTACATCTGCCATCTGGTGGTGGTGGGAAGGGACCTTCTGGGGGCTGTCGGAAATCTGAGGCAGGAATTCGACGGTGCCCAGGATTATGACTTTGTGCTGCGCGCCGTCGAGCGTGCAAAATGCGTGGAGCATATCCCGAAGGCGCTCTATCACTGGCGTTCTCATCAGGGATCCACCGCAGCCGATCCCGCCAGCAAACAGTATGCCTTCGAGGCCGGCCGGCGGGCGGTGCAGGCTCACTATGACCGGTGCGGCATTCCGGCCGTGGTAAGCATGGGGGCTTATCCGGGACTTTACCGTACCGAATATATGCTGCCCGACCCGGAGCCGCTGGTGTCGATCATCATTCCGAACAAGGATCATATCGATGACCTGGAAAAGTGCATCCAGTCCATCCTGCGGCAGGATTATTCCCGCTACGAGATCCTCGTCGTGGAGAACAACAGTACCCTGGAGGAGACCTTTACCTACTATGAACAGCTGCAGGCGGCGCACGATCAGATCCGTGTGCTGCGCTGGGAAAAGGAGTTCAATTACGCGCTGATCAATAATTTCGGTGCACAGCACGCCAGGGGATCGCTTTTTCTGCTCCTCAACAATGATACACAGATGCTGGGTGGGGACTGTCTCACACAGCTGGTGGGACCGGCACTGCGTCCCGAGGTGGGCGCTGTCGGCGCGAGACTGTACTATCCGGACCGCACGATCCAGCATGCAGGGGTGATCATTGGCTACGGCGGGATCGCAGGACATGCATTCCAGAACATGCCGGCAGGCGCGAACGGGTATTTCTCAAGGATCATCTGTGCACAGGATCTGAGCGCGGTGACAGCGGCGTGTATGCTTGTGAAGGCGGATCTGTACCGTGCCCTGGGCGGCCTGGACGGATCCTTCAAGGTAGCCTTCAACGACATTGATTTCTGCCTGCGCATCCGGGAATGCGGACGGCTGATCGTGTACAACCCGTTTGCGGAACTGATTCATTACGAATCAAAGTCCAGGGGATATGAGGATACCCCGGGAAAGATCTCCCGGTTCAACAATGAAGCGGACCGTTTCCTGAAAAAGTGGCCGGACATCCTCACGAAGGGAGATCCGTATTACAATCCCAATCTTTCGCTGGACCGGAATGATTTTTCACTGAAGTGACTTCCCGGACAAAAGTGATCTTTTTATGAAGCGGTGTTTTGGCATTGAAGTGGTGCCCGCTGCAGTGTATAATGCAACGGAAATGGTCCGGGCAGGCAGCTGTGCCGGGAAAAGGCAGCGGAGCCGGGAGAAGTATGACCGGGAGGCTGCACACACAGGAGGAAAATATGTCGGACGAAAAGTCAGGCTTAAAGGAAACAAAAAAGCAGGCCGGAAAAGCCGGACCGCCCGGAAAGAGACTGGGGCTTGAGGTCCCATGGAAGTGGTTTTTGATTCTGCACATCTCCGTGCTGCTCAACTCCATGTCGGGAGTGGCCTCGAAGATGGCGGGCAGAAACCCGCTGATGTCCATGGGGTTTCTGTTTTACTACGGGCTGGATCTTCTGCTGATTTTTGCCTTCGCCATTGTGTGGCAGCAGGTGCTGGGCCATATGAGCCTGACCTTTGCCATTACCAACCGTCCCGTGCGCGTGATCTATTCCCTGATCTGGAGCGTACTGATCTTTCGGGAGAGGGTCACACCGCTGATGGTCGTCGGCGTGCTGGTGATTCTGGCCGGAGTTGTGATAGGAGTGAGCGGAGATGAACAGTCTGATTCTTAATATACTGCTGTGGCTGTTTTCCGTGTTTGTCTCCTCGGTTTCGCAGACGCTGCTGAAGATTTCTGCGAACAAAGAGTACCCGGACCGGCTGCACGAGTACCTTAATCCGTACGTGATCATTGCTTACGGAATGTTTTTTGCATCCACCTTTATGACTATGTTCGCCATGCGGGTGGTGCCCTATTCATTTTCCCCGATGCTTGAATCCACCAGCTACATCTTCATTCCGCTGTTCGGAGTACTGATCCTGAAGGAAAAGATCAGCAGAAGGAGGATTCTCGGAATCTGCATTATCCTGATCGGAATGCTGATTTTTGCGCTGGCGAAGATTTACGGGATCTAGAAAAACGGAATTCATCCATAAAGGAGAGAACAGAACATGATTGCTTTTAATAATCCCCCGTTTGTCGGGAAGGAACTGGAATATATCAAGGAAGCAGTGGACAGCGGAAAGCTCTGCGGTGACGGGATGTTCACCAAAAAATGCTCTGCCTGGATGCGGGAACGGTTTGACATCGCACATGTGCTGCTCACGACCTCCTGTACGCATGCGCTGGAGATGGCCTCCTATCTGTGTGACCTGAAGCCGGGGGATGAGGTGATCATGCCGTCCTACACCTTTGTTTCCACAGCCGATGCGTTTGTGCTGCGCGGAGCTGTGCCGGTGTTCGTGGACATCCGTCCGGATACGATGAACATCGATGAACGTCTGATCGAGGACGCGATCACGGAAAAGACAAAGGCAATCGTGCCGGTCCATTACGCAGGGGTGGCCTGTGCGATGGATGAGATCATGGACATTGCCAGGCGCCATCATCTGAAGGTCGTGGAGGATGCAGCCCAGGGCGTGAATGCCTATTATAAGGGAAAAGCCCTCGGGACGATCGGTGATTTCGGCTGCTACAGCTTCCATGAGACCAAGAACTATTCCATGGGAGAGGGCGGTGCGATCGTATTCCCGGACGATGCGTATCTGGAGCGCGCGGAGATCCTGCGTGAGAAGGGAACGAACCGCAGCAAGTTCTTCCGCGGTCAGATCGACAAATACACCTGGGTGGACTATGGCTCCTCCTATCTGCCCAGCGACATGAATGCCGCATATCTGTATGCGGAACTGGAGCAGGCGGAGCGCATCGATGAAAAGCGGCACGCCATCTATCAGTATTACCATGAAGCACTCCGTCCGCTTGCGCAGGAAGGCCTCATTGAGCAGCCCTTCGTGCCGGATTACGCAAAGCACAACGCACATATGTATTACATAAAGCTGAAGGATCTGGAGGAGCGTACAAAGCTGATTGCTTATCTGAAGGAAAAGGGCGTGATGGCGGTGTTCCACTACATTCCGCTGCACAGTGCCGAGGCAGGACTGCGCTTCGGACGCTTCCACGGGGAGGACGTATACACCACGAAGGAAAGCGAACGGCTGATGCGGCTTCCGATGTTCTACAACCTGGATATGAAGGATGTGGAATATGTAGCGGACTGCATCCTGAAGTATTTCGGGAAATGATTGCTGAAGGAACAAATGAACAGTTATCTGAAAAAACTCAGTCCTTACATGGTCCTCAAGGGCATCCGATACCTGCGCCATTTCGGCTGGAAGGAATTCTGGATCCGGCTTTCGGAGCGGATGGAGCCGGAGGAGGTTCCTTACGGCCCCTGGTACGAAGCCTATGTGCCTGACGAGGCCATGCTGGCAAAGCAGAGGGCGCGGGTGTGGAAGCATCCGATCCTCTTTTCGATCATTGTACCCTGTTTTCATACTCCCGGAGAATATCTTCGGGAGATGTTGGATTCTGTATTTTCCCAGACCTATCCCCACTTTGAACTGATCGTGGTGAATGCTTCGCCGCAGGATCCGGCCATGCGGGAGATCCTGCACGGCTATGAAGCGGATCCGCGGCTTTTGTGCATTTCCCTGGATGAAAACAAAGGAATCAGTGGCAATACCAATGCGGGACTTGCGAGGGCAAAGGGCGATTTCGTCTGCTTTCTGGATCACGACGACACCCTCTCCCCGGCGGCACTGTTTTTGCTGGCGCGATACCTGGAGGAGCATCCGAAGGCACGGATGGTCTATACGGATGAGGACAAAATCACTTCCGACGGGAAGGAGCATTTCCAGCCGCATCTGAAGCCGGATTTCAACCTGGATCTGCTGCGGTCCAACAATTACATCTGCCATTTTCTGAGTGTGGAGCGGACGCTGGCACAGCGCGCCGGCGGACTGCGGGATGCCTTCAACGGTGCGCAGGATTATGATTTCATATTCCGGTGCGCGGAGCTTGCGGCAGCCCAAGAGAGCGAAGCCTCAGAACAGGGCAGTATAAAAACGGCACCGGGACAGGAGCGTACCGGGGAGGCTGCGCCGATGCGCGGAAAATCCGGAAATGGACTTTCGCTGCGCATGACAGGCGAGGTGATCGGACATGTTCCGGAAATCCTTTATCACTGGCGGGTACATGCCGCCTCCACAGCGGATAATCCCGAGAGCAAGCGCTACGCCTATGAGGCCGGGAAACGGGCCATTGAGGAGCATCTGCAGCGGTGCGGCCAGGAGGGAACGGTGGAGCTTTTGAAGGATCACGGCTTCTACCGGGTGCATTACCCCGTGCCGGAAAGCATGCAGGAGGATCGTCCACTGGTTTCCGTGATCATTCCCAATAAGGACGAGAGGGAAGCCCTCCGGGTCTGTGTTGAAAGCCTGTCAGCCACCACGCAGGAAATCTCCAAAGAGATTCTGATCGTGGAGAACAACAGCACACAGGAGGAGACCTTCCGATATTACAGGGAGCTTTCGGAGCGGGAGGATATCCGGCTGCTGCGCTGGAAAAAACCGTTCAACTATTCTGCTATCAATAATTTTGCCGCTTCCCGTGCGCGCGGAAGATATCTGCTGTTTCTGAACAATGACACCCGCGCCATCGATCCCGGGTGGCTGAGTGAGATGCTTGGCGTATGCAGGCGCGAGGATGTGGGCGCCGTCGGGATCCGGCTGCAGTATCCGGAGGGTACCATACAGCATGCCGGGATCGTTGTGGGACTGGGCGGCGTGGCCGGCAGTCTGTTTGTGGACATGAAGGCCGAGCGGTCCGGCTATCTGCATAAGGCCTCTCTGTTGCAGGATCTTTCCGCGGTAACGGCAGCGTGTATGCTTGTGCCGCGGGAGGTGTTCGAACGCGTAAACGGATTTGAAGAGAAGCTTTCCGTCGCCTTCAATGACGTGGATCTGTGCCTGCGGATCGGGCAGAGTGGCCTTCGGATCGTATACGATCCCTTTGCAGTACTCATCCACGACGAGTCCCGGACCAGAGGGGCGGAGGATTCAAAGGAAAAGGTGCGCCGCTTCCAGGATGAGATCGAGCAGATGCGCACCAGGTGGGAGGATCTTCTGAAAGAGGGAGATCCCTGCTACAATAAAAATCTGTCCCTGAGCAAGTGGAACTATGCTCTGCGCGCCGGGGCAAAAATGGAGTCGGGAACATGATCGAGGCCACCGTAGTGATTCCAAACTGGAATGGAAAGAAATATCTGCCGGACTGCCTGGATTCGCTCTGCCGTCAGACGGTTTCAGACTTCCGGATCATCCTGATCGACAATGGGTCGGAGGATGGAAGCGTGGAATATGTGCGCGCACATTACCCGCAGGTCGGGATCCGTGCCTTCCACCGGAATACAGGCTTCTGCCGCGCGGTCAACGAGGGGATTCGTCTGAGCGGGGAGGCTGCGTATATCATCCTGCTGAATAATGACACGGTGTGTGCACCGGATTTTGTGGAGCAGATGCTTGCAGGAATGCGGCGGCATGAGAACGCCTTCTCCTGCAGTGCGCGGATGATGCAGATGCATGCGCCGGAACGGATCGATGATGCCGGAGACTATTACTGCGCACTGGGATGGGCATTTGCGGACGGGAAAGGACTTCCCGCTGCCAGGCGGAGCCGGGAGCACCAGGTGTTTGCCGCATGCGGCGGAGCCGCAATCTACCGCCGGGAAGGACTGGAGCGGACCGGGCTGTTTGATGAACGACATTTCGCTTATCTGGAGGATGTGGACATCGGCTATCGGGCCAGAATTGCGGGGTACGAAAACTGGTACCTGCCGCAGGCCGTCGTGATGCACGCAGGAAGCGCTTCCTCCGGGTCGCGGTACAATGCCTTCAAGACAAAGCTGACCTCCCGGAACAGTGTGTATCTGATCTGGAAGAATATGCCCGCATGGCAGATCCTGCTCAACCTGCCTTTCCTTGCCACCGGTTTTCTGGTGAAGACGCTCTTTTTTGTGAGAAAGGGGCTTGGCGGGATCTATGTAAGAGGCCTGCTGGAGGGACTTTCGATGGGAAGGCGCTGGCGGCGGGAACGCAGGATGGACACATCGGCGTGGGCTGCCCGGGAAGCAGGTGTGCACTGGGACGAAGGAATACCCCTGCCGGAAACGGGAGAGAAGCGCCGGCTGTGGAAGATTCAGCTGGAACTATGGAGGAACACCTGGAGAAGGCTGGTACAATGAAGCTTTTTTGAAAACCAATCCCTTCTTTGGGGATCAATGACTACTTTATGAATCAATCGGGGAGAATAACGGGGAAAACAAAATGAGTGATTTTGATGATCGAGTGACTTCGAGCCGCTACAGCGATAAGAACGGTGGAAAGGAGCAGGCGCCGCAGGGCGACCAGGCCACGCAGACAGCATCCGGGTACGCGCAGCCGGGGAACTATGGCACTCCGCAGGGGAATTACGGTACTCCTCAGGGGGGAGACAGCCAGCCGGGAAATTACGGTGCTCCGCAAGGAGGCTATGGGCAGCCTGGAAACTACAGTGCTTCGCAGGGCTATGGCCAGCCGGGGAATTACGGCGCTCCGCAGGGAGGATACGGCCAGCCGGGGAATTATGGCGCTCCGCAGGGCTATGGCCACCCGGGGAATTACGGCGCTCCGCAGGGAGGCTATGGACAGCCTGGAAACTACGGCGCTCCGCAGGGCTATGGCCAGCCGGGGAATTATGGTGCTCCGCAGGG
>CAMOSN010000067.1 GCA_946624935.1 uncultured Lachnospiraceae bacterium
CCTCTACAGGCTCCTCAGCCACTGCGGCTGCATCAACTTCTGCCGACTCCACAAACGCGGCTGTGGCTGCCTGGGCAGCATTCTCCTCCGAAATTCGTACCGGTGCTTCGCTCCCGCTTTGTACCTGCTCTGCTTCAGCAGGCAATCCTTCAGAAGACATGCTCCGCTCTCCCGGCACCCTGGCGGTAGCTGCTCCTGCCATTTCCGTCACGGATGACGGATTCTGCTGCGGCTGCTGCTCCCCGCGGGCAGCCTGAGCGACCGCCTGCGCGATTTCCTTTTCCGTGTCCTCGATAATGGTGTCGGCCAGGGTCGTCTCATCGGTCCCGACCATCTGTTTTTCCTCACCGATGCGGGCCAGTTCACGCTCCTCATCCTCCACAGCAAACCTGCCGTCATAGATTTCCTGCTGCTTGGGGGTAAGCGCCGCATATTTACGCTTCAGCTCCAGCGCCTTGATCACATACTTGCCGCTGTGGAACCACAGCACAAGATCATCACAGGCAGCAATACATTCCTGCATGCGGTCAGCCTCGCGATACAGCTTCGCCAGCTCATAGGCATACTTCTCATTGTATTCCTGATCCAGATATTCCTTCAGGATATCGATCTGTTCATTCACGGAGGAGCCCCTTCCGCGATAAATCTTATACTTCAGGATGTAACGGTTGGTGTCGTTGGGCGCTGCCTGGACATATTCCGTGTAGTACCCGATCGATTCGTCAAACTGACGCAGCGCAATCGTCACTTCCACCAGGCGGTACAGAACCGTACGGCTCATCGGGGAACGACGATAGGCCCGCAGCAGAAGCATCTTGCTGTCTTCGTAGCGGTCGACCGCCTCATACACTTCACTGATCATGCAGAGTGTATTGACATTGCGAACCTTGCGCCATTCGATCCGGTCCGCTATGGCCGCAGCTTCTGTATAGTTTTCCTGTTCAATCAGCTGTTTGATCTCCTCAAGCCTGACCTTGTATTCGTTCTTATCCAATCTCTTCACCTCTGCAATCACATTTTTATTTTTTCCAGGTACTCTTTGTAAACAGGATCAGCACCGGGAACAGCTCCAGTCTTCCTGCAATCATATCAAACGTCAGAACGATTTTTGACAGATAGGACATCCCGCCGAAATTCGCCGACGGTCCTACCTTTGAAAGCCCGGGACCGATGTTGTTCAGCGTGGCCGCCACGGCCGTAAAGCTGGTCTCCAGATCGAAATTATCCAGTGTAATGATCAGGAATGAAAACACAAAGACGAATGCATAGGTGCACAGGAACACATTGGTCGCCCGCAGCACGGAATGCTCCAGCTGCCTTCCATCCACCTTGATCTTCCGGACACTGTTGGGATGAATATAGGAAAGGATCTCTTTTTTCAGGGTCTTCGCCATGATCAGCACACGGGATACCTTGATTCCGCCGCCGGTACTGCCGGCGCAGGCACCGACAAACATGAGCGTCACCAGCAGGCCCTTGGAAAACGTCGGCCACAGGTTAAAGTCCGTCGTGGAAAAGCCGGTGGTCGTGATGATCGATCCCACCTGGAACGCTGCATCCTTCACTGCCATCCATGTATGCGGATACATCCCGTTGATGTTGATACTGATCAGAATGACAGACGCGGCGATCACGCTGAAATAGGCAATCACCTCGGACATACCCAGAATATCCCTGAACTTTCTCTGGTAGATCAGGAAATAAGCATTGAAATTCACTCCGAACAGGATCATGAATATCGTGATCACGACCTGCTGATAAACCGTCATCCGGGCCATGCTGTCATTGAGGAAGCCAAATCCTCCGGTACCGGCGGTACCGAAGGCCGTGAGCATCGACTCATACACCGGCATCTTTCCGGCCACCAGGAACAGAAACTGCAGCACCGTGATCACAATGTACATGGAATACAGTGCACCGGCCGTATTTTTTACCTTCGGGACCAGCTTCTTGACTGACGGTCCCGGGCTCTCCGCCTTCATCAGGAACATATCGCTGCCGCCCGCCAGGGGCAGGATCGCGATCACAAATACCAGGACACCCATGCCGCCGATCCAGTGGGTAAAGCTCCTCCAGAAGAGCAGGCATCTTGGCCAGCTCTCAACATCCGAAAGGATGCTTGCTCCGGTCGTTGTAAAGCCCGAGGCCGTCTCAAATACCGCATCCACCATGTGCGGAATATATCCGGACAGACGGAACGGCAATGCACCGAACAGACTCAGCACAAACCAGGACAGTGCCACGATCACAAAGCCCTCCCTGGAGTAGAGCCGCTTGCGCTTTGGTTTGTAAAACACGGCAAATGCGCCTACACACAGGCACAGCAGCATGGTGATCACCAGGCTCAGACCGTCCTTTTCCCGATAGATCAGAGCACAGATGGACGGCGGCACCAGGAACAGCGCCTCAAAGGAAAGCACCCAGCCGAGACAGTAAAACACAACACCATAGTTCATAATATCATCTCTTCCCGCCGAAGTGTTTCTGCTCCGGCTTATGTCATTCTTTAACGCAGGATATCATTGATATCATTCAGTCCGCGAAGGGTCGTAACGATGACCACCGTATCGCCGGTCTGCATCACATCCTGGCCGCGGGGAAGGATGATGGTACCGTTCCGGTTAATGCAGGCTACCAGCATGTTTTCTCTGAGCGGGACATCCTGGAGCGGTATGCCATTCATCCGGAAGCCCTCGCCCACATGGAATTCCAGCGCCTCCGCCTTGTTGTCCACGATCCAGTGCAGCGTCTCCACATTGCTGTCGAAGGAATTGCGGCGCGCCCGCACATATTGCAGAATATATTCCGCCGTCAGGCTTCGGGGATGAATCGTCGTATCCAGATCCAGGGACTCAATCACTTCCTCGAAGGCGATCCGGTTGATCTTGGTGACAATCTTACGCACCCCTGCCTTTCTGGCGTACAGAGAAAGAATCACATTTTCCTCGTCGAAGTCCGTCAGGGCCACCAGCCCTTCGGTCGATTCAATGTCCTCCTCCAGAAGCAGCTGCTGATTGCTTCCGTCTCCATGGATAATCGAAGCCTTCGGGAAACGTTCACTCAAAAATTCGCAGCGGTCAAAGCGCTTCTCGATCACCTTGACATCGATTCCGGCCGAAAGAAGCATGTCGCAAAGATAAAATCCGATGTCTCCTCCGCCTACGATGATGACATTCTTTACTTTATTCGTGTGCAGTCCGATCTTCCGGAAGAAATTCTCTTCCTCTCTGGCCTCGGACACAATGGAGATCACATCTCCTGCGTGAAGCTGATGATCACCGTTCGGGATCACGATACTGCCTGCATGCTCCACCGTACACACCAGGACCTGGCAGTGCAGCCTGGCATGCATCTCCACCAGCGTCAGGCCGTCCAGAATGGATCCCTCCGGAATGCGGAACCGCAAAAGCTCGACCCGGCCCTTGGCAAAGGTGTCGATTTCGATGGCCGATGGAAACTTCATCACTCTGGCGATTTCCCGGGCCGCAGTCTGTTCCTGGTTGATGATCATCGCCAGGCCCAGTTCTTCCTTCAGGAAGCTGATTTCCGTGCTGTACTCCGGATTGCGCACCCGTGCAATGGTGTGACAGTGACCCGCTTTGCGCGCGGACAGACAGCACAGCAAATTCAGCTCATCCGATCCGGTCACAGCGATCATCAGGTCCGTATGTGTAATGTCTGCTTCCAGAAGAACGTTATAGCTGGCGCCATTTCCCACCGTTCCCATCACATCATAGCGGTCACACAGCTCTTCTACCAGAGCCTCGTTCTTGTCGATTATTGTAATATCATTTCCCTCACTGGAAAGCACTGCAGCCAGCTCTTCTCCAACCTTGCCGCAGCCTACAATAATGATCTTCAATTCCCTTTCCTCCGATGCAATATATTTCGAAAATCAGTATTTTCGTAAATGGCTGTAAAAGGTTTTTCTTGCATACCCTTTACATGTTTTTTATACTTGCAAAATAAACACTGATTCAATTTACTATACCACCTTTTACAAGGGTTTTCCATATTTTCCATAAAAAAAGAAGCGGTCAGGATCGTTTTCCTGACCGCTGCGATATTCAGTTTTATTTATATGAAATTCGGTTCCGATCTCCTTCCCGATCGGACTAAAGTTCTTTCAATTTATATATGACTGACCGGAGGAATGTTCCTGCATTTATCTGATGATATCTTCAGCCTGTTCTCCTCGTTCCTGTCGGGGAAGTACCTGGTAGAACGGTTTCCGATATTCTAGTCGTCCCATAAATCCATTTATAAATCTCCGCCGTTTTACCGGCAGCCATCCTGTAAAATGTCTCCATAGTTCTTTCAAATGTCGATTACAGGGGTGGACGTTGCCTGCTTGCAGCACCTTTTCCGGACTTTTTGTTTATTCTCTCCGATCCTACGATAAATTCGTCCTATTTATAAAGCCGTGAAAAAAGGTTGTTTCTGCAGGAATGAACTGCCAGCGGGCATTCGTTCCACGCCTTTGCATATTCCATGTCCAAAGGTCTCAACCTCCTTTCCTTCTGCTCTCGCAGTGTGCACTGTACCATGCGTCCGCATCGGCGTTTGCTTTATCCTTTGCGGTGGTACTCTCTGTAAGTAACTGTATAATAGCATGAGCACGCCGTTTTGTCAACGCTTTTTGGCTGATTTTACTTTGTTTTTATGCTTTTAAGCTTTGCTTTCGCGTTAATTCTGTTATATTTTTCGTAATTGTCGAAGTATTCTGAATATTTAGAGCATCCATGCAAATTGCGGCATGCTCCCTTTTATTTCTGTCTCCCGACATCATCCGGAAGCCTTCTGCTGATGGTAACAGCCGTTGAACCCGGCCCGATGTGGCAGGCAATACTCAGGGAGAGCGGATCAAAATGCACATCATGGTCCGGATACACCGACTTCACTTCATCGATCCACTTCTGTGCCTCCTCCGGTCCACAGGTGTAAGCCCCGGCGATCACCGCATCCTCCGGGTGGTCCGCAAGGCCAAACCGTTCCTTCAGATCCTTATCCACGGCGGCGAGCATCGTCTCCTGTGCGTGCTTTGTGGTCCTGCACTTCGCAAAGGAATCCAGCTTTTCGCCCTGGATCTGCAGCACGGGCTTGATGCGCAGAAGCGTGCCGATCGCGGCAGCTGCCGGCGTAATTCGTCCGCCACGCTTGAGATAGGTGAGCGTATCTACCGTAATGTAAATACTGGAATCGAAGCGGGTGCGCTCCAGATATTCCTGAATCTCCCGGGCATCCATCCCTCTGCGGGCAAGCTCCATCCCATCCAGAATGGACTGCCGCTGGGTGACCGAGATCCTCTGATTATTGACAACAAACACCTTTCCCGCAAATTCGTCCTCTGCCAGCATTCTGGCAGTCTGGCAGGAGCTGGAAAGTCCGCTGGACATGGGAATATAAATGATCTGATCATGATCGGCAAGCAGCTTTTTCCACAGGTCGATCACATCGCCCGGCGCAGGCATGGACGTACTGATTTTTGCGTCATGCTCCAGTTTGTGATAAAACTCCTCCTGCGACAGATTGATCCCCTCAAAATACAGCTGATCGTCAATATAAAACGGCATGGGTATCACACTGACTCCCAGTGCCTCTCCCTGTTCCTGTGTAATGCCGCTGTTGCTGTCTGTAACGAATGCAATCTTTCCCATTGTTTCCAATCCTCATATCCGGTCTCCCACCGGACTTACGGGTCCCGTTCCATGAAAAGCCAATACAGTTTAAGTTTAAAAAGACTGCCGTTTCCCATACCGAAAACGGCAGTCCCTACGATTATCGAATGATGTGATCAGGCCTGGCCGTTGCTGCCCAGAACCTCAACGATCTTATGCGCAACGATGTCCTTGACATACTTGCGGCCATCGCCGATGTACTGTCTGGGATCGAAGTGATCCGGATGCTCTACGAAATGCTGACGGATACCGGCAGTCATGCCAAGACGCAGATCGGAGTCGATGTTGATCTTGCACACAGCACCCTTTGCAGCCTCACGAAGCTGATCCTCCGGAATACCAATGGCATCCTTCAGAGCGCCGCCGTTTGCATTGATGATCTTCACATATTCCTGCGGAACGGAAGAAGAACCATGCAGAACGATCGGGAAGCCCGGAAGTCTTCTGGCAACCTCTGCCAGGATGTCCAGACGAAGTTTCGGGTTCTGACCCGGTTTGAACTTGTAAGCGCCGTGGCTGGTGCCGATGGCGATTGCCAGGGAGTCAACGCCGGTCTTTTTCACAAATTCTTCAACCTGATCCGGATCGGTGTACATTGCCTTGTCCATCTCAACGCTGACTTCGTCTTCCACACCGCCCAGTGTTCCAAGCTCGGCCTCTACTACAACGCCATGCTCATGAGCATACTCGGCAACTCTTCTGGACTCTTCGATGTTCTCCTCGAAGGAATGGCTGGAATAGTCGATCATAACGGAGGTGAAGCCGCCGTCTACGCAATCCTTGCAGGTTGCGAAATCCGCGCCGTGATCCAGATGCAGAGCGATCGGAATAGAGGAAGTCTCAACAGCTGCCTCTACAAGGTGCTTCAGATATGCATTCTTGGCATACTTTCTTGCGCCAGCGGAAGCCTGCAGGATGACCGGGCTCTTGAGCTCATCAGCTGCTTCTACGATCGCCTGAACGATCTCCATATTGTTTACATTGAATGCACCGATGGCATATCCGCCGGTGTAAGCCTTTTTGAACATCTCGGTTGTCGTTACTAAAGCCATAACAAATTCCACCTTTCTGTTGACGATTACGTGTTTGAATCCACTAATTCAGAGACATTATATCCTCTTTTACGTTGGTTGGCAACCTTGGATTCGCAGACGTCGCAGGGGACGGATTTTTCTGTACGAAAATCTCCGGGAGCAGAAAACAGCGCAGGAATCTCTTAGGAGATTCCCGCGCTGTCAATGAAAGCCTTTTTTATACCGTCTGCGGATCACTTCCGATTTTTTCTCCTGCGCAGGAGCACCAGCACTGCGATCAGGATCACCGCCGCGCTTCCTCCGAGGATTCCGACCAGCGGAAGGATCGGTGTCTCGTCTCCGGTATTGGAGGCAACACCGGCAGTTGTATCGTTCTCGATTTCCTGTGCTTCCGCCAGCGCACTTCTGTCGCCTGCGAAGCCGCTGGAACTGTTGAGCAGCCGGCGTTCCTGTACTCCGCCCGACAGGATGTCGTTGGTCACCACGACCTCAGCCTTCGGGTTCTTGGAGTTCAGTGTAACCTTCGCATAATTTCCGGCCTGTCCGTTGATGGAGATGTTATATCCCGTCTTCGTGCCGGACTGTACCGGATTCCCCTCCCGGTCGGTCTCTGCGAAGTAGAGAGTCACTTCACGGGATGCCACCCGGTCAAGCCGTACGGTGATCGGCTTGGTGGACGCCTCGCTGGCGTTACGAAGGGCCAGTGCGCGCACGGAAGCGGATACGGTTCCGAGCAGGTTCTCCTTCTTGATATCGGCACTCTTGAAGATGCCGATATAGTAGGCTGCATTGACGCGCATCGGCGTTCCCTTGTAGGTGACCTTCTTGGTGAGGGTCAGGGTTGCCGTCTTCGCTGCGTTTTTCTCCTCCTCGGAGATCTCCTGGTTGGTGATCGTCAGCACCGCAGGCTGTTGCTGATCCCGGGTCAGTGTGACAGCCCCGTTCTCGTTGCTGTAGGTGATCTTATAGTTTTCTCCGGTCTTCAGAAGCACGCCATTCTTGTCTGTCTCACGGATGCGCAGTGTGCGGCTGTCCTCCGCCATCGGCAGTGCCATTGTCCGTTCGCCGATGGATGCTCCGTTCATGGCGATCACATAAGGAGTCGGACGGACGATCTGGCCGTTCTCTTCCCTGGTTCCCAGCGGGTACTGCCCGTTCTCGGAATAGATATAGAAGTAGAACTCACCGGCGGAAGCCTTGTCGGCGCCCTTGTCATCCTTAAGCTGCTTCTGTACGGTCAGCTCTGCATAGTACGAAGCTCCGTCGGGCAGCTCAAAGAAGTGATTGGCTGCCGTCACCGTGTAGGTACGGTTGGTGGTACCGGCGATCTCGACATCCTCATCATCGTACTCTACATAGAAAGGATCCTTTGCCTTTTTCTGCTTCTTCTGTCTGCCGACCAGATTGCCGAAGCGATCGGTCTCACCCACATAGTAGGTGCCCGGCTGCAGTCCCGTGAACGTTGTGGAAGCGGTGGTCACGCCGCCCCGCGCGAAGAGGATCGTACGAACCTCGCTGACACGGTTTTTGCGTTTGGCATCGGAGAACAGTGCAAAGTAATAGGTTGCCTTTTCTCCCATCGTAATGGCAGCGTTTCCGTAGTACTGCTTCTTGACCACCTGGATCGAATCGGATGTGGTGGTCTCATCCGCGGAACGCTTTTCGTTGAGCATCAGAACCTTGCTCTTGTCAAAGGTAAGACTGCCTGTCTGTTTGTTGTAAGTCAGCGTCACCTTGTAATCCGGTGATCCGTATACCTTGTAGGAGGCCGCCTTCCCCTTCGTATTTCCGGTGGGCGGTGTCAGCTCGGATACGGTCAGCTCGGCTTTTCCCTTCTCCTCCAGGATGGCCTTGAGGGTCTCATTTCTGCGCAGGTCGATGACGGCCAGATGCGCCAGCGACTTTTTGGAGGTGCCAAGGGTGGGTGCAACCGTCATAAGCTTTGCATCCCCGTCACTGTTCAGGCATATAATCTTGAGCGGTGTGCCATCCGACATGCGCACTGCATAGGCTGCGCCGGGAAGCGGCGACTTGGTATCGTCCTTATCCACGGCCTGAATGGTCAGGTAAGTGCGCAGCAGCTTATGGATGTAACGGAAGTTCAGAACGTTTCCGGTTGCGGCCTTCGTGGCGGTAGAACGGCGTACCCGTACGTTGCCGTAGGTATCCTTCCACAGCACCAGCTGCTTGGTCGGGTTCACGAAATAGCCGTCCGGGGACGTCGTCTCCTCCAGCGTGAGGGTGATCTCCTTGCCGTCCGCCAGACCTTTTGCAAGCTCCGGATAATTCTCCGGATCGATCACAAGTGCAGTTGCACCTTCCGTCGTCACGCTGACGGTCAGCGGCTCCTTGTCGGCATTCGCAATAGCTTTTCCATTTTCATCCTTCAGTGTAAACTCCGCAGCCAGATAATCATAACCGGTCTTGCTGGAAGAATTCTTTACCTCTGCGCTGACATTGACGGTAAAGGTGGTAAGCAGCTCACGATAGAAGAAATGTGCTGCCGTCTTGTTCACCTTTACATTGCCGTTTTTGTCTCTGCCGATTTTGATCGGATACTCAGCGCGGTTTGCGTAATACCCCTCCGGCACCTGGCCGAGAATCTTCAGATCAACGGTCTCCTTCGTTCCAAGCTCCTGTTTGAACAGCCCGTACTGTGTCGGGTCAAAGGTCCACTTGACCTCTCCCGTCTTGTTGGTGAGCGTCTCAATTGCTCCTTCCGAAGACTTCAGTACATTTCCTTCGCTGTCCGCCAGCTGATAAACCGCTGCCTCGGTAAATGCCTTATCCTGTGTGCTTCCGAGCCAGGATTTCACCGTGATTGTCACGGTGCCGCCCGCCTTCGGAGTGATGGTCAGTTTCCCTGCCGTCAGGGTCGGGTTATAGTTGGCTGTTACATCATTGCCGGCTGCATCCGTGATCTTCGCGCCATCCGGTCCGGTGAAGGCGCCCTGGTAGGTGCCTGCAGCGGTTCCCTTGGCCGAGTAGGTGATCGCAGGCGTTACTGTATGTCCCTCGATCAGGCCCTCATTCTCGCCGCTGCTCACAGTGACTCCTGTCAGCTCGATCTCGCTGCCGGTATACTCCTTCGTTGCGGTTTCTCCGGTAAAGGTCACCGGACGCTGTGCAATGGTGAGTTCTCCGCTCTGAAGGGATACCTCATAGTTTTCGGTCACGACATTGCCATCCGCATCGCGGATGATCATCTCCGTTTCCGCCTGCTCTCCGTGGGCATAGGAGAACTCGCCGGCATAGTTTCCAGCATTGGTTCCCTTTGCGGTGCAGGAAGCGATGTTGTGGGTATGTCCTTCCACAAGGCCTTCATTCTCGCCGGTGCCTGCCACAATGGCATCCCCGGTCACTTCCACACTCTGCTCCGTTCCGTTGTAAACCTTCGTTGTGTCGGCAATGCCGGTGACGGTGAGCGGACGTTTTGTAACGGTCAGGGTTCCGTTTACCAGTCGAATATCGGAGTATTGGCCAATGACGGATTTTTCCGAATCCTCAGGGTCTGTGATCGTAATTGCGACCACTCCATCAATGGTATTTTCTACCGGTTTTTCCGTATAATCCTTTACCTCAGGAGCAACCGCTTCGATCACTGTCAGTGTAAGCTTATCCCCGGTACCGGGCAGTACATACGATGACCCGCTCTCATCCGGAGTAACCTCCTGTCCGTCAAAGGTCACGGTATACTCCGCCATGCTGTGTGCGTTCCCGTCATACACCCAGCTGCCAGTCGCGGAGGTGATCACCAGGGGCTTTGCATAATCCTCATCCGCCGCATGGTCTTCTCCTGCATCCGGCTGAAGCTGCTCACCTCCGTCAACCACTTCCGGCATGGCATCGGGAATCGGTGCCACGTCCTCAGGCGAGATGAAGTCAGTGGAAACCCCATCACTGGTCTGCAGCGGCATGGCCTGGAAAAGGGCCTGTTCCTTCATGCTGACCTGATCGGCCATTGCACCGCCGAGCAGTCCTTTTTCTACGGTAAGAGATCCTTCCGGCAGGATCCATGTACCTCCGGTGGCTTCTTTCATGGTGGCCTGTCCCTTATAAGGAGCAAATCCTCCATCCTTCCAGGCAGTCACATTGTACAGTACACGGGCGTAGCCAAAGGATTCATCAAGGTTTACCCGCTCGGGGTCGTCATCGCGCACCGGATAGACCGGAAGGGTAAGAGCCTGTTCCTGACTGGCTGCAACAATGTTGACCAGGATCTTTTTCTTCGTCACATCCAGATGTGTGCCATCCGAGGTCAGGACCGCTTTGAGCGGAGCCTGGGCGATCGCACCCGTCTCATCTGCATAAAGATTAACCACAGCAACATCGTCCGTGCCTCTGGCATCCGCCAGCTTTACGGAAAGCTCCGAGAGCTCATCCAGCATGGTGCGGATTTCTTCCCCGCTCAGCCCCGCGCCGGCAGCTGAAGCTGCATCCTGTGCGAAATCAGCGGACACATCCTCCTCAGATGCGTAGGTATGGACATCGGTTTCCGGCTGAATCATATCATTTCCGGCTGAGACAAGCTGCGTATAGTTTCCTGCCGCAAGGCCTGAAACCGCTGCTGCCGCCGCATCATTCCAGTTCAGCACATTTGTGAGGATCGGATGTTCAAGATATTTCCCGAGCTTCTCGCTGATCTCGCCTTTTGTCAGCTCCATGCCGGCATTGACATGGTTCTGCACACCGGCGAATGCGATCACAGCGCCTGAAGGCGCCTCCACCTCGGCTGCATACAGCCATGGCGTACCGTTTTCATCATTTTCCAGCCCCGGACGGGTAAGCAGCTGCATCGAGGGCTCCATCAGATAAGCCACCGCTTCCGCTTCCATATAAGCAGACAGGCCGAGATTTCGGGGCTGCTCGAACTGGAAGGTAATGTGGACCGGATTCTGTGTGCGGAGCTCTTCCTCCCCATCCATGAACCGGATCCGGAAGAATTCCGCTCCGGCCACGCTGCGGTGTCCCTTCTCCAGCTCCTGCTTCAGGAGAACATTGTAGCCGGCGCCCTGTCGGGCAGCATCCAGCCAAGTCACATCCATATACGCGCTCTGCGGAAGCATCTCACCTCCTGTGAGCTGCGCATAGATCGTGATCCCCTCGCCGCTGCAGCGGAACATATCCGTCATCGCCTCGGAAACCGGTTCCGTTTCCTCCTCAGTTTCTTCCGTTTCGATGATATCCGCCGGCAGATCACTTTCCGAAGCCTGCTGCTCCGTCTGCGGTGCCTCTGTTACGGGTGCTTCCGTAACCGGTGCTTCCGTGGCGGGAGCGTCCGTTTGCGGTGCCTCTGTCGCGGGGGCTTCCGTAACCGGTGCTTCCGTGGCGGGAGCGTCCGTTTGCGGCGCCTCTGTGACCGGTGCTTCTGTGACCGGCGCCTCCGGGGCAGGTGCTTCTGTGACCGGCGCCTCTGTGACCGGCGCCTCCGGGGCAGGTGCTTCCGTGACCGGCGCCTCTGTGACCGGTACCTCCGGAGCAGGTGCTTCTGTGACCGGTGCTTCCGGAGCAGGTGCCTCCGTGACCGGTGCTTCCAAAGCAGGATCGGGCACTTCCTGTGCCTCTTCCATTGTATTTTCACCCTCTGCCGAAGCTTCCTCCTGGAATTCTTCGCCGGAAGGCTCTTCATAAAGCTCCGCAGCAGCTTCCTGCGCGACCACAGTCTCCTCCGGCACCTCTTCCGCAATCACCGAAAGAGCACCTCCGCTCTGTGATAACAGCATCGCAGCCGCCATGATCGCTGCCAGAACCTTATTCGTTCGACGTCTCATAACAGTTTATCCTCCCAAAGCCAAACATATCCCCGGAACCGTCTGCCATCTCCCCGGCAGAGCGACCCGAAAAGCCTGCAGTGCAAAAGTGCAGACCAAACCACTGTTAGTATAGTCTTTTTTACCGGTTCTGTAAATCATGGAAAAACAATTTCTTTCAAAAACGTTTTCTTAAGAAACGTTCTCTCCAGATTCATTTTCTTCCATAACAAAAATGTCCCGGAAAGCTGTCTTTACCGACAGCTCCGGGACACCCTATGCTGGTTTTCCAGGTCTACACAAGCCCATGCCTGCTGTTTAACCCAAAGCATTCTCAGGCCCGTGCCTGCTGCTTGTCCAAAGCACTCTCAGGCCTGTGCCTGCTGCTTGTCCAAAGCACTCTCAGGCCTGTGCCTGCTGCTTGTCCAAAG
>CAMOSN010000068.1 GCA_946624935.1 uncultured Lachnospiraceae bacterium
AAAAAACCTGCCGGTATTTCCGGCAGGTCCTCTATTCCGGGTTTCCATTTCACATGCCTAAGACTCTTCGCGCCTATTTGGCAGGGTTCAGCCCTTTTTGTGCAAATGCCTCAAGCAGCAGATGCATTTCCGGTTTGATCGACATCGGTTCTCCGGCCGCGCGAATGGCATTGCTTACATCCTTCAGCCCGTTCCCTGTGACGATGGAAACAACCGATGCATCCTTTTCGATCAGACCGGTTTCCACAGCCTTTTTCAGTCCGGCCGTACCCGTCGCTCCTGCAGGTTCTGCAAATACGCCCGCGTGTGCACCGAGCAGACGCATTGCCTCCAGGATCTCTTCATCGCTGACATTCACGACAATCCCATTTGATTCTTTGATCGCGCGCAATGCCTTCACCGGGTTACGGGGTACTCCTACGGCGATGGAATCTGCCAGTGTGTTCTCCTCCTGCGGAACCCACTCCATGGTCCCGGCTGCAGCTGCCGTATTGATCGGACAGCATCCACTGGCCTGCACACTGATGATCCTGGGCAGCTTGTCGATCAGGCCGGCACCATACAGATCTTTGAAGCCCTTCCATACCCCGCCGATCGTACATCCATCTCCCACAGACACAGCTACATAATCCGGCACCCTGAAGGAAAGCTGCTCCGCGATCTCAAGAGAAACCGTCTTTTTTCCTTCCATCAGGTATGGATTGATCGCCGCGTTGCGGTTGTACCAGCCCCACCGGTCGATGGCTTCTGCTGAGATCCTGAAGGTGTCCTCATAGCTTCCTTCCACCAGTATGACGGTGGCACCGAACATCATCAGCTGCGCCACCTTCCCCTTCGGTGCCCGGGAGGGTACAAAGATAAAAGTAGACAAACCGGCTGCTGCTGCATTCCCCGCAAGAGAGCTGGCGGCATTTCCGGTGGAAGAGCACGCGATCGTCCTCCTGCCCGCTTCCTCTGCTTTTACCACCGCCATGGCGGAAGCCCTGTCTTTGAGTGACGCTGTTGGGTTCTGACCGTCATCCTTGATCCAGAGATCCCGTATGCCAAGCTTCCAGCCCAATGCATCCGCATGATAAAGTGGAGAATTTCCAACACGAAGACGGGGACGATTTCCGATCCCTTCTACCGGCAGGAATTCCATATAGCGCCACATCGTCCGCTCACTGCGCTCCGCAAGAGGGGCTTTTGCAATCCTGCTTCGGATATAATCATAATCATATTCAATATCCAGGATCCCGCCGCAGTGTGGGCATGTCGTCGTTTCAGGCTCTGCCGGGGTGACCCGTCCACAGATCGTACATCTTGCTCCCGTAACATTTAATAAAGCCATGGTTTTCTCCTCTCCGGGTCATCCACTTTTTATGGTTGTCATATATCTGCTGTAAAATACAATGGATTACAGATTCTTCAGAAGACCGGTATCCTCGTTGAACTCCCGAATCATGTCATCGACTCTGTCCGCATCCGCCTTGACACTGTTCCAGGTATGCTCCTGATCATACCAGAGTGCATTGAGCTCCTCGGAGGTCTTTCCCTGCTGCTCTACCCATGTGTAATATTTCAGATTATGAACGCGCTTCTTTGACGGATAGGTCAGCTCCAGCATATGATCTGTTTTTTCTCCAAGGATATGCGTATGGAAATCCACTGCCGCCATCTCTCTGGTGTATTCGCCGTCCTCCTCCTGCAGTTCCCGCACGCGTGAGCTGTACATCTGCGCAGAATCCGTCATCACGGATGCAACTACATCATGCTCGGTCAGCTCGTAGTATTTCGCCATCTTGATCGCACAGAGCATATTTGCGATTCCGGAAATACCGAACAGAGAAAGCTGATCCAGCGTTTCCTCAGGTACTCCTGCGCTGCGCAGATAGTCACGCCCGGTCGGCTCGTTAAACAGACGCAGCACCTTCTGGGAATCTTCATCGTCGATATCCACCACCAGATCCGTATTCTTCACATTATGGATCCACGGAACATGCTTATCTCCGATGCCTTCGATCCTGTGCGCGCCGAAACCGTTGTCCAGTAGCGTCGGGCACTGCAGCGCCTCACCGACACCCAGCTTTGCTCCGGGGTACAGATCCTTGATCCGGTCTCCGGATGCCATCGTTCCGGCAGAACCCGAGGTGAAAATAGCGCCGGCCAGACGGTCTCCTTCTCCCTTTTCCAGTTCAAAAGCCTCAGCAATCGCATTACCCGTCACATGATAATGCCACATGTAATTGCCCATCTCTGCAAACTGGTTAAAGATCATGCAGTCCGGCTCCCGCTCAAGTTCGTGGGTCTTGTCAAAAATCTCCTTAACATTCGATTCGGACCCAGGTGTTGCAATGATTTCACTGGCGACTGTCTCCAGCCACTCAAAACGTTCACGGCTCATCCCTTCCGGAAGAATTGCAACCGAATGACAGCCCAGCAGTTTGGAATTGAAGGCTCCCCCTCTGCAATAATTGCCGGTGGAAGGCCACACCGCTCTATGATAAGAGGAATCAAACTGTCCCGTCACCAGACGCGGTACAAGGCATCCAAAGGAGGCGCCAACCTTATGACAGCCCGTCGGAAAATACTTGCCGACCATCAGAAGTATCTTCGCTTTTACTCCGGTCAGAGAGGACGGCAGTACAATATAATTCGGTTTTCCGAAAAGTCCTCCTTTTTCTTTGGGCTCATTCTTCCATGTGATCCGAAACAGATTTAAAGGATTTACATCCCATAATCCGACATTTTTCAACTGTTGCTGAATCTGCTCCGGAATGGTTTCAGGGTTCTTCATCTGCGCGATCGTCGGAATGATGATCCCCTGCTCCTTCGCCCTCTGAATATTGTGCGCTCTTCCCTGCGCGTTCACGGTTAAATCGATCATACTGTCCTGCTCCTCCTTCCCGATTCTGTCTATATCAGCTCGAATTGTTTCAAGTCTCTTTGTTCTTTATCATCTGCAGAAGTGATTACAGAAGTGCTTTTACACATTCCTCCACTTTCGCCATATCTGCCGTCGGCTCAAAACGGGCAACGACATTTCCTTCCCGGTCGATAATGAACTTTGTGAAATTCCACTTGATATCCGGCTTTTTCGCCCAGTCAGGATCCGCTTTTGTAAACATATCCTCGAGCAGAGCCTTGTACTCATGCTCGTCAAAGCCTTCAAAGCCCTTCTGGGATTTCAGCCAGGTGTACAAAGGAAGCTCGTTTTCTCCATTCACATCCGCCTTTTTCATCTGAGGAAATGTGGTATTAAAGTGCATCGTACAGAACTCATGGATCTCATCATCCGTACCCGGAGCCTGCCCGCCGAACTGATTGCAGGGAAATAGTCATAAATCATTTCCATTCCTCCTTCCTCCAGCTTCGGAACATCAACCTCCATAAAGGTATAGTCATTCACACCTCTTGCAACAACAGCTCTCATTTTTTCCGGCACACTTGACACGACAGATCATCTCTTTCTATAAAAACCCTTCTCCTATATACAAACTTCTTTATCCAGAAGAATCAGTTTTCAAGACGCTTCGCCGCATCCGCCATCAGTTCAATAATCGGCAGATGCTGTGGACAGACTCCTTCACACTGCCCGCACGCTACGCAGTCCGAGGCTTTCCCGCTTCCATCTACAAGCAGATTCTTATAGAAGGATTTCGGCCTGAAATCGTCATGATATAACAGTATGGTATTCACTGCGCGCAGCACATCCGGGATTCTGATCCCCATCGGACATCCGTCCACACAGTAGCGGCAGGATGTACATCCGATCTGGGGTGTGTCCAGCATAATCCTTGTCACTTCATCCAATAATGTCCGTTCATCATCCGACAGCGGTTCAAAATTCAGGAACGTGTCAAGATTATCCTGCATCTGATCTTCTTTGGACATTCCGGACAGAATGGTCATTACTCCCGGCAGGGAACCTACAAAACGCATTGCCCAGGAGGCAATGGACGCCTCCGGTCGCACACCTTTGAGCTTATCCTCAAGCTCCGGCTTCAGGCTTGCGAGTGTTCCCCCCTTAACCGGCTCCATCACAATCACAGGAATCCCACGCTTTTCCAAAATCTCATACAGTGCTCCGGAACAAACCACCGGATTATTCCAGTCTGCATAATTGAGCTGAATCTGTACAAATTCCACCTCAGGATGTGCGTTGAGAACTTTCTCCAGAAGCTCCGGGCTTCCATGGAAGGAGAACCCGAAATGCCGGATCTTTCCTTCCTCTTTTTTCTTCATTGCCCATGTAAAGCAGTCATACTTTTCATAAACCTGAAGGTTTCCGTTTTCAATCGAATGCAGCAGATAAAAATCAAAATATTCGGCGCCGGTCCTCTCAAGCTGTTCATTAAAAAGACGATCCCGGTCATCCGCCTCTTTCATTTCCCATGCGGGAAGCTTCGTTGCAAGGTAAAAGGATTCTCTGGGATAACGCTTAACGATTGCTTCTTTTGCGATACTCTCCGACCTGCCTCCATGGTACACATAGGCAGTGTCAAAATAATTCAGCCCTGCCTTCATATACAGGTCAACCATGCGACATACCTGTTCGAGATCAATCGTACCATCCACTTCCGGCAGTCTCATCAGACCAAATCCAAGCTTTGGCATCTCTTTTACATTTACAGACATCAAAAACCCTCCTACGATCTGTAACGTGATGGATTGTCGTTTCCTTTCCATTATACAATGGAATCCGCTAAAATGCTTCTTCAATCTTGCTAAATTTGACGAAGGATCTGTCCTGCGATTTTCTTCGCCAGAGCCATGATTGTCAGGATCGGCGGGTTACCCATGGCCTTCGGCAGGATCGTGGCATCTGCTACATAAAGATTCTCCGGCAGAGCCGCATGATGCAATGTGTTCCGTTCCGCCTCGGTTAAAGGAAGCATTCCTCCCGGATGTCCGGCATTTAATGTACCCAGGAATTGCTGATCGACCGGCACTCCCATCCGCGCCAGTATCTCCCGGCTTTGTGCAACCGCCTGATCCATGCGGGCCTGATCCTTCTGCGACATGCACTTATCGATCCTTTTCCCGTGTATGCTCCCCTTCTCCTCATCTGCAAGCTTAATCATGATACTGGCAAGATCCCGCATCGGCATACGCCAGTCCTTATTAAAGAAAAAGCTCAGGTAGTCCATATAGGGGGACAGGATATATCCATCCTGCTGACTGATAAAGGGCATCAGGATCTGGCGGTCCTGCCTCAGTCCCTGCAGCGGACCGGCCACACACAGAACCGGATCCACAAAAAGTGTCCTGCTGCATGAGATGCCTGAATTTTCAAGAATCACCGGCGTACCGAAGCCTCCTGCTGCAAGCACAATAACATCCGCATGAAATTCCGATTTTTTCCCATCCCATTTTGCATAAACTTTTGTTACAGCATTCCCGCTGATTTCCAGACCGGTCACTTTGCATCCGGTGATCAGCATTGCTCCCGCCTTCAGCGCTTCATCAATCAGATCTCTTGTATCCCACTTGGCACCGTAAGGACACCCGATCGCACAATGACCACAGGACACACATCTTGGAGCATGCAGCAGCTTCGGCGTCACGACCGGGGCCAGATCCATTTTTTCAAAAAGCGCGAACATTTTCTTTGTGGTCTTCGTCCAGTTCTTCTGATGCTCCGTCGTGATCGGAAGCTCTTCATAAAGCTGTTCAAACGCCTCATCCAGGTCGATTCCGAGATCTTTCAGCGCATCATCATAACGCACTGCATTCCCCGTTGCCAGCGTCGTTGTTCCGCCAACGCCGATGCCCCGCACCATTACCATATCCTGCGACTTTTCCACAAGCATATTCGGCAGCAGCAGCCGAATGAGGCGCTCATCAAAATAGAGGCCGGTCGACCTTAACCTGCCCATTTTTTCCACAGACAGGGAAAACGGCCTGAACGGTTTTCCTGCTTCCAGAATGGTAACCTGATAGTCCCCCTGCAGCTCCTTTGCCATCATCGCACCGCCGGCGCCTGTCCCGATCACGATTGCTGTTTTTTTTCTGGTATGCTCCGTCATCTTTATTCCCTCCCTGCCTTAAAACATGCTCTGCACGTTCCGCAGCCTTCGGTAAGCCGCTGCGAAAAAGTCAGCTTCCCGCCTCCGACAATTCCTGTGACCACTCCGTCGTCCATGTTCGACATCATCCGGCACTGTGCCGGCGTATACCTGCAGCTGAAAAAGCATGCTCTTACCAGAATCTGCCCCGGAATGTTTCCCTGCATCTCGATCGCGATGTTCCTGTAGAGCAGAAACACCAGGCGCTGCAGATCCTCCTCCTGCGTAAACCCGGTGATCCTGCGGATGCTCGATCCAAGATGGCGGGCAAGACGGTACAGCCGGCGTCCGGTCCTGACTATGCAGGCCTTCTCCTGAACGGCCAGCTCATTCATCCATTGAATCGTACAATCCATGTACAGCTCCAGCGCTTCCCGGGCAGGCCGGTGACATACCATCTTTCCTCTCCGGGAAAACGCGCGGGCCGTGACACAAGTAAGCACCTGAGCCTGAAGCCGTATCAGCAGCCCGGAAGGATGCTTTTCAAGATGATCCATTATTCGCCGGAATATACGGGCACGGAGGCACGTATGCCTTTCGGGGACATTTGCTTTCTCACACACGGTACATCTCCTCGATCTCCTCTGCAAAGTGCACTTCAACAGCGGCCCGTTTCACCTTCAGGTTCGGCGTCAGTTCTCCCTCCCGGATGCTCAGCGGCCGGGAGATCACCCGGAACTTTCGGACCTGCTCCGGATGAGAAAGCCCTTCATTCATTCTCCGGATCTTTTCATCCAGTTCCGGCACTTCCCCCTCCAGCCAGATCAGTGCACTGCAGTAAGGCCGCTTCTCCCCGATCAGGACCGCCTGAGCAACGCCCGGGATATCCCGGAGCCGCTCTTCGATCTTCGGAATACTGATATTTTTCCCGTACGCGGTAACGATCATCTCCTTCTTCCTGCCCTGCAGGGTGATGTGACCGTTTTCATGGATCACCCCCAGATCGCCAGTGAGCAAAACTCCGTCCCGGATCCGGTCGGTTTCCAGTCCATAATATCCCAGTGCCACCTGCGGTCCCTTTACGACAAGTTCCCCGTCCTCAAGGGATGTCACCTGCGTGTCCGGAAGCGGAGTGCCGATCGTCGGAATGATGTTATCTCCCAGCCGGTTGATTGTAATCAGCGGAGCTTCTGTCTGGCCATAGGCATTATGAATTTCAATACCCAAAGCGCGGAACTGCCGCAGCAGTGATTCACTGATCGGTGCTGACCCGACGATCAGCTGAGAGCACCGCTCCAATCCCGCCTTTTTGAGTACCGCTTTGCGAAGGACCGCACCCAATGCCTTTTTTGCCGGACCCTCACCTGCCAAAAGCCATCTTTTTCCGAGAGCGTTGGTGCTCACCTGCTCCCAGAGCTTTTCATAAAACCTTGGTACGGAGAAAAAGACATTCGGCCGTACCCGGGGCAGCGCTTCGGTCAGCTTTCCGAAATCATTCAGGAAATAATAATCGACCTTCGCCAGCACATAATAAGGAGCATAAGCAGCCAGAATCCCTTCCACAACATGACTGAGCGGCAGGAAGGAAAGATAACACATCTGACTGTTGCGGTCCTTCCAGGGAAGGAGGTTGGTCAGCACCTCGCCCATCCACGAAAGCTGTGCAAAGCTGAACATTACCCCCTTCGGCTCCCCGGTCGTTCCGGAGGTATAACGAATCGTCGCCAGATCCTCCGGATCGGGATATTGTGCAGGCGCCGGCTTATCCGCCTTTTTCAGGAAACGCTTCCATCCCATCACCGCCTTATGCCTGGAGTCCGGTCCGGCTGTTTTCTTTAATACGCTTTGTCCGGCCGAAAAAGCGACAAGCTTTGCATCCGTCCTGATCTCACTGACCTGCTCCATCATGCGCTTATCACCGATAAAAAACCATTTTGCACCGCTGCGCTCAAGCAGCAGAGATACCTCCGCAGCCGGCGTCGTATAATAGATCGGTACACTTACTGCTCCAAGAAGCCCGATTGCCTGCTCCAGAACCATATAGGCAATGGAATTGATCCCTGTAAGGGCGACCCTGTCTCCTTTTCGGATCCCCCATCCCCATAATGCGTCTGTCGTCCTTCGGATCCGTTCATTCATCTTCACGCCGCTAAGCTTTCGGATTCCTTTTTCGGTTATATCGTAATAACAGATCGGGAACCGGCTGCTGGCCCTTCGTACCATAGCCTGCTCAAAGACCGTCTGCCCGGTCTGACGCATAAAGTTCTTACGGCAGGCAAACGTAAGCAGCCGGTCAATATATCCATGCCAGTCACATGGAAAGCTGCCGCACAGCAGGTCTGTATTCGTCCGGTCAAAGTTCTGCCCACCGAAAAAATACGGCATCAATATCAGAAGATTGGATGCAAACGCCTTTTTCTTCTCGTCCGCGTTTTTGTTATATGCAAGTCCAACCTGTTTCAGAGCAGGGACCGGCATAAAAACCGGCGTGCTCAGGTCCAGGGCCAGATTCTGTTTCGCCCATACACGCACATAATCCGCCAGTCCTCCGGCATCCGGGGATGCACTCCCGGGGCAGGTAAGATGGAATGTCTTCCCTTCCGCCTCCGCTGCCATACTTATCCGTACAACCGCGTCCGCGACATAATCTACCGGAACGATATTCAGCTTTGTTTTTCTGCTGACCGGAAGAATGCGCAATTCACTCTTGAGCATCAGTTTCAGGACATAATAGATTGTATTAAAGCTTCGTACCCAGCCGGTTTGCGAATCACCGACAATCATTCCGGGACGGCAGATGGAGAATGGCAGTCCGGATGCGCGCACCAGCTGCTCCGCCTGTGCCTTACTCCTCTCATACATACTGGAAAAATCGTCCGCCGGCAGATCCTCTTCATAGATGGTTCCGCTTCGCACGCCGCATACATACGCAGTGGAAATATAGACGAATCTACGCAGCTGCCGGATGTCGGATGCAAAGGAAAGCATCTTCTTCGTCCCGCCGGCATTTGTGTCCATCAACTCATCCCGGCTTTTCTCAAATCCGATCTGCGCCCCGGCGTGGATCACTTGTGTGACCTCTTCACACAATTTCTCCCGGTCCTGCGGATTCAGCCCCAGATTCTCCACCGTAAAGTCGCCGCAGATCGGAAAAATTTTTCTTCCGATCGCATCATAGAGCTTTTTGTCATGAAACCACGCTTCCCGGAGGCGATGAACTGCTTCCTCCTCACAGGAAGAGCGCACAAGCGCATATACGACTGTCCCGGGAAGGTCTGCCAGTCTGGTGGCTACTTCCGTCCCGAGAAATCCGGTCGCACCGGTCAGCAATATGGAATCCGTCATCGTATTATTCTCCAAGCCATTGCTCCTTCTTTATGAGTTCTTCCGGATGCCTTCCTCCAGGTATGATTTCAGAAACATCCCCATTTCATCCTGTTTCTTTCTATATGCAGTCACTTCCTGCAGCAGGTGCTTCCGGATCATTTTCCTGTCCTTTTGTGCTCTGTTCAGCGATTGATAAACCTTCTTCCCAAGAGCAGAATCCGTCACCTTCAGCAGGTATTCCCGATCCAGCGACAGCTCCTGCATGATTCCGTCCAGCCGCTCATCCATGGACACCGCCGTAATCGGACAGCCTCCCTCCCGGAATGAGCATTTTCTGCTGTCATAAATCCACTGCTTCTACGGCTCAAGCTCCACATAAGCCATTGTGGCAGGCATCTCGTGTGCTGTATTTACCTTTGTCTCATCCGTCACCAGGTCAAAGCAGCTTGCAACCACGATCCCGTCCCAGATGATCGGCTCACCGGGCTGGTCCAATTCCCCGTGCAGTCCGTCACAGTCAGGAGACTGTGCAATTCTGCGGACATTCCGGTTCTTGTCCACCATCACAATTGCATTCGCATTGAAGTCCGCAATGTAAAGGTTTCCGGTATTCTCGTCCATGATCATCCCATCGGTCGAATTCAGCTCTGCCGGATTCTTGGCGTAAACTTCTTCCTCCAGAATATCTCCATTCTCATCCAGACGGATCCGCCACACCTCGCCGTCACCATAATTTCCGACAAACAGCTGACCGTCGGAGGTAATCTCGATTCCATCGCAGCCATACTGACAGCGCGGATTGTGGGTGATGAAAGTTTTAAAGATATATTCGTCCTCAAGGGTATTGCTGATATCAATATTCTTCGCATCCAGCGGGAAGCGATATACACAGCTGACCAGCTTGCCGGACTTGTCCGGAACACGGGTCAGGTAGCTCTGCGTGACATACAGCCATTTTCCATACACACGGCAGCCATTGGGATGCTCCATGTTGTCGGCAACGGTATACCAGCCCTTTACCTGACGGTTCTCATCAAAGATCACCTTCAGAATTCTTCCTTTAAATGCAAGCTCTTCCTTCCCGGACCATCCCTGGTTATCGCACAGATACATATTCCATTCGCTGTCAAATGCAATTCCCATATTGCGGGCAATGCCGGTCTGCGGATGTACAGGAACATCAAACCACTTGGAGATTTTGCGTTCCTTTGTGATTCTGACCACACATCCGGACATCTCATCGTCCGCATAGTTCGGGCAGGAAAGGATCAGATCCCCGTTTTTGTCGATTTCCATTCCGTCCGGAGTACAAACATATTCCTCCGGAAGCAGGGCAAATAGTTTCGAAGTCTGCATAGCGTTCCTCCTTTTTCAAAAGCAATTGCATGACCTGTATTGTTCCATCATCTGGATTGATCCGTTATCCATCGAGCTTCTTTCGTATCGTTATTGCATTTCCCTCTGTATCTCTTTCATATCCTCCGCCCCGTATCGATGTGCGGCACTTTCCATCAGAATGAAAAAAGCATTCGCTTCGGGAGAACTGCCGCTTTTATCAAAGGTCGGTGCTCCGCAGGCCCCCTGTACCCGTCCATAGGCATCTACCTTGCGCATGGCGGCCCGGCGCATTTTCTGTGCTGCTTCCAGATATTCCTCCGGAAGCCATCCTTCCGCCATCCCGCGGAAAATCGTATATGCCACCATCTGACCGGTGTTGGTTTCCGGGAAAGAGCCGGGATCATCGAGCACATCATAAAAAAGCCCGTCATCCCGCACATACCGAAGCATCCCATCCAGGATTTCCCGCGCGATTTTGATCATCTCACGCCGTTCCTTTTCATATGTCTCCGGAAGAAGCGCGATCACTCTGGCCAGTCCCGCTGCGGTCCAGCCGCTGCCGGTCCCCCAAAGAGCCGACCTGACAAAGCACTTTTTCTCATCATCCCACATATGCCGCATCAGATGTGTTTCCGGATCCATCAGCGCTGCCAGGTATCCGCGGATCTGGTGCAGGCAGGCATCATATTCACCGGCAACCGCCAGAAAAGGTGGCAGCATGTACATTGAATCCGACCAGAACTGGGGAGCATCCGCTCTGTGATATACGACCCCCTGTGCATTTCTCGGGGCTCCTTCCATAGCCCATTTCAGCAGACCGTCAAATGCATTTTTCAACTCCGGATCGCCGGTTTCCCGATAAGCTGCCAGAAGTCCCTCTCCTGCACAGCAGGGATCCGTCACACTGAAAGTGTCTCCAATCTGTGCGACCCGTCCATCTTCGATCCTGCGATATGCAGCCTCCGCCGCCATAGCGGTCACGATCTCCATATCACCAGCCTCAAGAAACGCCTGCATGGCTGTCCCGTGCTCCCAGGGGTACCGCTGCATACACAACAGGGAACGTTTTACTTTTTCCAGCATAATCTCTGTCACTCTCACTTCTTTATCTGCTTTCATTCAGGTACCATTCCCCAGTATCAGGGATATTCGCTTTGCAGTATCACTGATCTTACTGCCATACATATCCACATAGTTTTCAATATTCCGATAAATGGCCAGCGCTCCGGAGCAGCCCACTGCTGCCACAGCCATTCCGGTATAATCCATTACAGGTGCCGCGTAACAGATGATCCCCGGTCCGTATTCTTCATTGTCCAGAGCATATCCCTGCTCCCGAACCTGCTGCAGCATTCTGATAAAATCTACCCTCTGCACATCGGACCAGTCACCTCTTCCAAAAATGTATTCTTCCAGATAAGCTCTGGACTGCCATGCAAGCAGTACCCTGCCGGGTGCAGAAACCGCTGCCGGATACAGACCGCCTGTCATTCCGGAAACCTTGATGCTTTTCACCGAATCCAGATGCTGCAGGTAAAAAACCTGATCTTCATGCAGAATCCCAAGCCACGTACTTTCTCCGGTTTCCTGCCACAGTTCATGCAAATATGGAAGCGCAGCTCCGGTCAGATTGACGCGCTGGGACGCCGCAGCAGCAATACTGACCGGCTTGAGGGTCAGCTGGATCTTACCCGTAATCAGATCCGAATACACCCATCCTTCCTGTTCGAGGGCTTTCAGCACACGAAACACCATATTGCTATTGATCCCCAGTCCTTTGGCAATTTCTGTAATACTCGCCATTTCGGAGCAGGAAGACAAATACTCAATGATCCGGATCGCCTGCGTTGCAGCAGGCGCCGGGGAGCCGTTTTTCTTCTGTTTTTCTTCCATGATGTCCTCTATGAGTCAAAGGTCATCCGCAATCCGCTTCGCTACTTGCGGCTAACCCAGATGTCCGCTTCGCGGACTGTCAGGTGGAGCTTGAACTCCACCTGACACAAGTAAGTCCCCTGCCCCCACCTACGTCTCCGCGACGTTGAGGTGGGGGACTTCCTTGCTGTGTTAAAT
>CAMOSN010000069.1 GCA_946624935.1 uncultured Lachnospiraceae bacterium
GGGTCATTTCCGGGCAGAACTCATAGGCATTTCCTGGGTCATTTCCGTTAAAAGAGAGGAAACGTGAATATTATGAAACAGATCAGCATCAAACAGATCGGCGCGCTTGAGGAATCGCAGCGGATCATGAAGCTTCGCGAGGAGATGCTTGCGGAGCCGCGATACGCGACGATCGAGCAGGCGCAGATCGTTACCGACAGCTATAAAGAAACCGAGGGCGAGCCTCCCTGTATCCGCAGGGCGAAGGCGCTGAAGGCTTCCCTGACGAAGATCGGTATCCGCATTGAGCCCGATGAACGAATCGTCGGCAACCGCACCAGCGGTGTGCGGGGCGGCGTGGTGTTTCCGGAGACAGGTGCCTCCTGGGTCGACCGCGAATTTGAGACCCTTCCCACAAGGCCGCAGGATAAATTCCAGGTGCATCCGGAAGATATCACCACCTTCCGCAGCGAGATCCTGCCATACTGGAAGGGAAGATCCCTCGAAGACCAGGTGCGTGCCGTGGTCGGAGAGCAGGTGGATTCCATGGCGAAGGTCGTCAAGATCAACCAGAAGGATCATTCCCAGGGACATATCTGCCCGAATACAAAGAAATGGCTTGCGATGGGCCCCGCCGGCCTGAAGGCCCAGGCGGAGGAAAAGCTTGCCTGCGCGAAAGGGGACAGTGCGGATTTCTACCGGAGCGTTATTCTGTCCATGGAAGGCGCCTGCGCCTTTATGGAGCGCTACAGTGTGCTGGCCGGTGAACTTTATGCGCAGACAGGAAAGGAAAATCTGAAGGAGGTCGAACGAATCTGTCACAAGCTGTCCGAAGAACCGCCCCAGACTTACCAGGAAGCGGTCCAGGCGGTGTGGTTCCTGTATGTGATCCTGCAGATGGAGGGAAACGCCTCCTCCTTCTCCCCGGGACGGATGGATCAGTATCTGTATCCCTATTATGAGAAGAGCCGGGAGATGGGCATGACGCTGGAGGACGCGCTGGAGATCACGGAAAGCCTGTGGCTGAAGTTCAACCAGCTCGTTTATCTGCGCAATTCCAACAGTGCGCGGTATTTTGCCGGCTTCCCCATCGGCTTCAATGTCGCCATCGGCGGACAGAACGAGGATGGAACGGACGCGTCCAATGATCTGAGTTATCTGTTCCTGCAGGCACAGTCGCACCTTCTTCTTCCGCAGCCCAATCTGTCCCTGCGCATCTATAAAGATTCGCCGCAGGAGCTTCTGGAGCATGCAAGCCGCGTGATCGGCCTGGGCAGCGGCATGCCGCAGGTGTTCAACGATGAGGCCGTGATTCCCGCCCTTGAATCCCATGGCGTGGACCATGCGGACGCGATGAATTACGCGATCGTCGGCTGTGTGGAGCTGACGACCCACGGAAATGCGCTGGCCTGGAGTGACGCTGCCATGTTCAACCTGCTCAAGGTGCTGGAGCTGACCATCAACCACGGCGTGGATATGCTTACCGGTGAGAAGACCGGGCTGGATCTCGGGGACCTGACCACCTATGCCTCGTTTGAGGAGCTTGAGCAGGCCTATGCCAGACAGATCGACTATTTCTCTGACCGTATGGTAGAGTGCGTCACCAAGGTGGAGGAGATGCACGAAAAGCTTCTGCCGACGCCTTTCCTGTCCTCAGTCATCGATAACTGCATGGCGGAAGGAAAGGACGTGACAAAGGGCGGAGCAAAATACAATTTTGCCGGCGTTCAGGCGATCCAGGTGGCCAATGTTGCCGATTCTCTGGCTTCGATCAAAAGCCTGGTGTATGAAAAGAAAACCGTTTCCGCACAGCAGCTTCTGCACGCTCTGCAGACAAGCTTTGCGGACGATCCGCTCCTGAGGGCAACGCTCATCAACAAGGTTCCCAAATATGGAAATGATGTGAAGTGGGTCGATGAGCTCGGGGTCAAGTGGGTCAACTATTTTGCGGACGGGCTGAAGAAATATCGCAACCGGAGAGGCGGGATTTACCAGATGGGCCTGTATACCGTTTCAGCCCACGTTCCGATGGGGCAGAATGTCGGCGCTTCCGCAGACGGACGCCTCGCAAAGGATCCGCTGGCCGACGGCGGTGTGTCCGCCATGTATGGACGGGATCAGCAGGGACCGACAGCGCTGCTGCAGTCGGTGGCGAAGCTGCCCTTTTCCAAGGCCAGCAATGGAACACTGCTGAATATGAAATTCCTGCCGCAGTTTTTTAAGACCGATGAAGGTATCCGGAAGTTTTCCCAGCTTCTGCGCGCGGTATGCGATCTGGGAATCAGTCACATTCAGTTCAATGTGCTGAATGAAAAGGACCTGCGTGCGGCGCAGCAGCATCCGGAGCAGTACCGCAGCCTTACGGTCCGTGTGGCAGGCTATACGGCGTACTTTACGGAGTTGGCACCGGATCTGCAGGATGAGATCATCGCACGGACCACGTACGAGTCGGTATGAGAGCATCGTGCAAAACGCGTATGAGTCGTTATGATATGATGAAGAACCGTGTATCCGGCGATCCACTGACCGGAATGATTTTTGATTTGAAACGCTTTGCGGTGCATGACGGCGACGGGCTGCGCAGTACGCTTTTTCTGAAAGGGTGTCCGCTTCGGTGCCCCTGGTGCCAGAACCCGGAGGGGCTCCGCGCAAAGCCTCTGCTGTGGTACAGCCCCTCCCAGTGCCTGCACTGCGGGACCTGCGTGGCTTCATGTCCTGAAAAAGCGCTTTCGCTGTCCGCAGCAGGTCAGCCTGAGGAGATGCGCCTTCACATCCGTTCCGGAGCCTGCAGGATGTGCGGCAGGTGTGTAGACCTCTGTCCCGGAGGGGCGCTCGAGATCCGCGGCAGAGAAGTTGGTGTGGAGGAAGCAGCGGATATGCTGCTGCGCGACCGCGTGTTTTTCCGGGAGAAGGGCGGCGTGACCCTTTCCGGCGGCGAGGTTCTGATGCAGTGGAGGTTTGCCGGCGCTGTGTTAAAGCGCTGCCGGGAGGCTGGTGTTGATACTGCAGTCGAAACCTCCCTTGAGGGAACGGCCGAGGCGCTTGCTGCTTTGATGGAGGTTACGGATCATTTTCTGATCGATATTAAAATCCTTGATCCGGAACGACATAAGGCCGTGATCGGAACGGACAACAGCAGGATCCTCAAAAATTATGAGACGCTGGTGAAATGCGGGAAGGATGTCCTTGTGCGCACACCGCTGATCCCGGGATATACCGCGGAGGATGAAAATATCCGCTCCATCGCCCGTTATGTCCGAGGCATGGATCCGGATGCGCGTTATGAGCTTTTAAATTATAATCCGCTGTGCCGCAGCAAATACGAAGCACTGGAAGTGCCTTATCCGGTCGAGGAGAAAATAGCGCTTTCCGAAGAAGAGATGGAGCATTTTTACCGGATCCTGCAGGAGGAGCAGATCAGGCATATTGTTAAGGAATAAAAGGAGTGGGATTATGCTGAAGAAGTTTCTGGAACAGGCCCGAAAAGATGAGCCTGTGTATATTACGGATGTTCGTGAGGCGTTAAACAGGGAAGGCTGCTTTCCGTTTCATCTGCGCATTACCCTATACGACGACAGTATGCGGTGCTTTCCGATGATGCTGCCGGAAATGTCCGATGCCGAAGAAAAGGACTTCGTCCGCTCTTATCTTTATGCGACGGTCTACAATCTGCTTTCTTCGCTGGGTGGTAAGAAAATTGAGATCTTTACCGATCCGGCCAATGCGGACCTGTTGGAGCTGGCACACTCCCTCCCGGAGGTATTTCAAAGTGATGTTCCGAAAACACAGCGGAGCGGATACGGAAAATGCATGAATGTCAATGACCGTGTGCTTGCAGCGCTTTTTGGCAGCTCCGGGAAATTTGCCTTTGCGGTGTGCGATGCGGCGCAGTGGAAGGAGGACGGACAGGACCGTTGCACAGATGTGTCCGGACATGAAGCGTCCGGCGGCAGTATTTTTGCTTCCCTCCCGGAGAAGGCACTCGGACGGATGCTGCTGGGAATCGATGTGGGCGGAACGGATATCAAGCTCACGGCTGCTGCAGGCGGAAGGCTGGCGGTATGCAAGGAATACGACTGGAATCCCGCGGGGTTTTCCCTGGTATCCCAGATGATCGACCCGATTCTGCTTCTGGTCCGTCTGATGCGCTGCGCAGCATGCCTGTATGCAGCGGGAAAAGAAGAGCTCATCGACCGTGATGCTCTGCTCAAGGATGCCACGACGGAGCAGATGGAAGAAGGAATCCGAAGAATGGAGGCTGCGCTCGGACCGGACATGAAGAATTTCGATGCGATCGGCCTTAGCTTCCCGGATGTGGTGATCCGCAACCGGATCGTCGGAGGAGAGTGTCATAAGTTCAAGGGCATGCGCGACAATCCACAGCTGGATTTTGAACAGCAGTTTGCAAAGGTCAGCGGACTGAATGAGCTTCTGCACAGGTATGTGACGGAAGACGGAGCTGTGATGAGCACCAATGACGGACCGATGGCAGCCTTTACTTCTGCCGTAGAGCTTGCTGCGGCGGGGGAGGATGTTTCAAAGGGCTTCTTTGCGCACACTCTCGGCACAGAGCTGGGCACCGGATGGGTGCAGGCGGATGGTTCGATTCCGGAGATCCCGCTGGAGGTCTACAATTTTATTATTGACCTGGGGAGTTTTACGCAGAAAGGATTTGCTTCCCCGGATGTACGCAGCATCAACAATATCAACACACAGCTGCCCGGCACTTTGCAGAAATACACCTGTCAGTCCGGTGTGTTCCGCCTGGCGGCAAAATATCTGCCGGAGCAGGATCCGCAGGTGTACGAGGAAGCGCTGGAGAAGGGCCTTTTTGTAAAAACGCAGGATAATGGGCTGGAGGTTCCCACTGCCCCGAAGGATATGCGGAAAAGTGCGCTGGAATTCTTTATGGAAAAGGCAGCGGACGGGACGCATCCTGCCTGTGCGCAGATCTTCCGGGAGATCGGAGAATATCTGGCAGTGACCTGGCAGGAGACACAGTATATCCTGAATCCGCCTGCGCAGGAGAGATCCCTGTACGGCAGGCTGGTCAAAGTTCCGGAATGCTTTGCGCTGATGAAGGAAGGCGCGAACAGACGCGTGCCGGAGCTGAAGCTGTACGCGGCCGACAGTTCTCTGGCCTTTACCGGATACATGAAGGAGCTGGATGCACATCCGGATTATACCGTCGCACAGTTTGCGCAGGCGGTCGGAGCAATCTATTTCGGATGTCTTGGGCTTCGATGACCGTTAGGCAGAACCTGACCGGTCCGGGGGCGGTATCCGGACCGATCCTGGTATCCGGTATAAAATGAACCAAATAAACCTGGGAGTAATGTGATGAAGCTGGGAGCGATGTGATGAGAGAAAAAGGTTATACAATCGGAATCGATGCCGGAGGGACGAAAGTAGCATACGGACTTTTTGATGCGCAGGGAGAGCTGGTCGACCGCTATGAACATCCGTCCGACCAGGAGGCGGACGGGCCGGCCTTCGCGGACCGCATGGCATGGTCGGTGCAGATGCTGCTGGATAAGCATGCGTCTGTTCGGGATGCACTGGAAGGAGTCGGGGTCGTTATGCCCTCCTATATCATGTTTGATAAAGGATACATTTTCCTGACATCCGCGCTGCCGAAGGTGCAGGACTTCTATATGCGCGATTACCTGCGTGAAAAGCTGAATGTGCCGGTCCTTCTGGACAATGATGCCAACGCAGCGGCACTGGCGGAGTTCCGCAAGGGAGCCGGAGCAGGCAGAGGCCTGAAGCACATGGTGTATTTTACGGTCAGCACCGGGATCGGCAGCGGCCTGATCATCAATGGGGATGTATTCCGCGGCTCCTACGGCTTTGCAGGGGAGGCGGGACATATGCTGATCACACCGGATGAAGGAATCGAATGCGGCTGCGGCAACCAGGGATGCTTTATGTCCTACGGCAGCGGGCGGTATGTCCCGATGCACATTTTGAGGAAGCTGCATGAAGGGCGCGAAAGTGTGCTCTCATCCGTCGATGAAACGCTGCTCAGCTGCAGAGATCTTTTGACGGCCTGTCGGCAGAAAGACGCACTGGCCATGGAGATGCTCGATCAGATGGCACACTATATGGCCGTGTGTGCATATAACATTTATCAGCTTCTGAATATCAACTTTTTTGTGTTTGGCGGAGGACTGACCGCATTTGGTGATCTGCTGTTTGACAGGGTCCGTGCACAGTTCGACCGGTATGATCATATCGGGCTGCCGGTGGAATTTACGACCGCTGCACTGAAGCAGGATTTCGGAATCATTGGCGCTTCCGAGCTGATCCGGACAGCACTTCCGAGCTGATCCGGACAGCACTTCCGAAGTGATTCGGACAAACACATCCGGGCGTCACCGCCGGGAAAATCTTAAAATTGAAAACAGAACCGGGAGTGCTTCCGCGGCTGAATGATGGAACAGCTGCGGAAGTACTTTTTTGCGTACAGCGTTCCCGGGAGTTGTGGACAACCTCCCGGCATGTTCTCGAAATGGACTGTTCTCTCAAACGGATATATGATATAATTGTCGAAATATGGATGGGAGGTAAGTTTCCATGAATGACCTTTACAAAGAGATTCTGGTAAAACAGCAGAGCAGTGGTATGGATGTCCTGAAAAAATACGGGATCATTGCACTCACGGTGCTCCTGCTCGCGGGAGGATTACTGATTGCCCCGCTGCTTCTGATTCCGGCTGTTGCAGCCGGCGTGGGGGCATATTTCATCATCAGCCGGTTTTCAAAGGAATTCGAATATCTGTATGTCAATGGCGATTTTGATGTGGATGTGATCTACAATATGCAGAAGCGTAAACGCATTGGCTCCTATGACGCGGAGCAGCTGATTGCATTTGCACCGGAGAAGTCTTCACATCTCGATGAATACCGCAATCAGAAGCTGGCTGTTCGGGATTATACCTCCGGAAATGAGCAGGCAAAGGTGTGGTGCGGAATCTATAACGGTGAACAGGAAAAGGAATGGGTCCGTTTCGAGTTCGACGATGAGGAGCTGGTTGCCGATCTGCGCAGGAAAGCACCTCGAAAAGTGTTTATGATGTAGCATGGTTTGGACACAGAGAGAGGCCGCTATGAGGGATTTGTGTGAAGATAAAAACTGGCAGGGAAGCGTCGAAAGAAGCGTAAGGATAAGCACCGAAAGAAACGTAGGGATCCATGCCGGGATGAAGCTGATGATTGCGGTGCTTTTCATGTTTTTCGCGCTCGCAGGATGCCGGTGTGTGTTTTCCCCCGTCATCGCATCGGCCGCAGAAACGCAGTCCGGTTCGGAAAAGAAGTACGAGACGGTGTATAAAGGCCAGGATTATTCCAGAGTGTATGATTACCGCTATTACTGTAAAAAATATCCTTCTGTGATCCGGAAGATCGGAAACAGTCCGAAAAAAGTGCTGAAGAATTTTGTGACGCAGGGGATGAAGAAGGGCCGCAGAGGATGTGCCTCCTTCAAGGTCAGGTCTTATATTTACGGGAATCCTGATCTTCGCCGGAAATATGGAAATAACCTGAAAAAATACTATCTGCACTATCAGAATAAAGGGTATAAAAGCCGCAGGCGGGCGGCAACTGCCGTAAAGATCAAAAAAATGGTCAGTCCGGCCACAAAGCTGGACGGAATCAGCTATGCAAAGGTGTATGATTACTTTTATTATACTGCTATGCATCCGGAGGTGAAAAAGGCCTGCGGATATGATGATCTTGCTGTTTTGCGGCACTATGTGGATCACGGCTTCGCACAGCGGGTGCAGGCAAAGGAAACGGTTTCCGAAAAAGCCTATGCCTATGTTGAGAAGAACATCCTCCGACAGAGGATCTCCCGTACACGTACAGCAGAAAAAACGAACCAGATCATTCTGGTCATCGATCATACACTGACCCTCTGGCAGAAGAATGCGAAGGGCACCTGGAAGCAGAAGCTTTCCGCCTACTGCGGATACGGAAAAAATGGTCTTTCCTATGACCGCTACGAGGGCGACAATACAACGCCCATTGGAGCGTTCCCGATTCTGCATGCGTTCGGCAAGGCGGCCAATCCCGGTACACTCATGGACTGGAAGGATATCACCCCGAACTCCTACTGGTCCGGTGAGTACAGTACCTATAACACCTGGGTCGAGAGCCCCTGGCGGGTATCCGGAGAACATCTGGAGGATTATTATCAGTACAAATATGCGATGGCGATCGGGTTTAACCGTGATCCTGTGGTCTATAAAAAGGGCTCCGCGATCTTTCTGCACTGCAAAAGCTATGATCACTGGTATACCGGAGGCTGCGTAAGCGTAGAGGAGGAGGTCATGCGAAAGCTTCTCCTGAAATGTTCAAACGGTACCTGGATCATCATCGTTCCAAACGCATCGGAGCTGTCTTCTTACTGAGCGGTTTTGGACGGCCCGGGGCAGAGGCTGTTAAAATTTTCTGAACAGGTCTTTCACGGTTGACAGATGAGCGGGATTTTGTTAGAGTGTTGAGAAAATCGGGTTTCGATGGTTTTTCGTAAAAGCCTCACTTCCCGGTAAAAGTTGTTTGATCAAACATATTCGAATGAAGGAGGACTGCGTAAATGGGCAGAATTATCGGCGAGGGTATTACATTTGATGATGTGCTTCTTGTTCCTGCATACTCACAGGTGATTCCGAATGAAGTAGATATTTCAACCTGGCTTACCAAAAAGATCCGGCTGAACATTCCGCTGATGAGTGCAAGCATGGATACCGTCACCGAACACCGTATGGCGATCGCCATGGCCCGTCAGGGTGGAATCGGAATTATTCATAAGAATATGTCCATCGAAGAGCAGGCGGACGAGGTGGATAAGGTAAAGCGCTCCGAGAACGGCGTTATTACCGATCCGTTCCATCTTTCTCCCGAGAACACGCTGGCAGAAGCGGATGCGCTGATGGCGAAATATCGCATTTCCGGCGTACCGATCACGGAGGAGAGCGGAAAGCTGGTCGGAATCGTGACTAACCGTGATCTCCTGTTCGAAGAGGATTACTCCAAAAAGATCAAGGAGTGCATGACAAGTGAAAATCTGATCACGGCTCCTGTGGGCATTACCCTCGAGGAAGCCAAGAAGATCCTTGGAAAGGCGCGCAAGGAGAAGCTCCCCATTGTTGACGAGCAGTTCCATCTGAAGGGCCTGGTTACGATCAAGGATATCGAAAAACAGATCAAGTATCCTCTTTCCGCAAAGGATGCACAGGGCAGGCTGCTGTGCGGCGCTGCTGTCGGAATTACAGCCAATGTTCTGGATCGGGTGAAAGCACTCGTGGATGCGCATGTGGATGTAGTGGTGCTGGATTCCGCCCACGGTCATTCCGAAAATGTTCTGCGGTGTGTACGCATGATCCGGGAAGCTTATCCGGATCTGCAGATCATTGCAGGTAATGTTGCAACCGGAGAAGCTGCAAAGGCTCTGATCGAAGCAGGGGTCGATGCGGTGAAGGTCGGCATCGGACCGGGCTCGATCTGCACCACGCGTGTTGTGGCCGGCATCGGTGTACCGCAGATCACAGCAGTCATGAACTGCTACGAGGTGGCAAAGGAATACGGTATCCCGATCATCGCAGACGGCGGAATCAAGTACTCCGGCGATGTGACCAAGGCCATTGCCGCCGGTGCAAATGTGTGTATGATGGGCAGCATGTTCGCAGGCTGTGAGGAAAGCCCGGGTACCTTCGAGCTGTTCCAGGGAAGAAAATATAAGGTTTACAGAGGCATGGGCTCCATCGCTGCGATGGAGAACGGCAGTAAGGACCGCTATTTCCAGACCAATGCACGCAAGCTCGTGCCGGAAGGTGTGGAGGGACGTGTTGCATTCAAGGGCGCAGTCGAGGATACGGTATTCCAGCTGATCGGCGGCCTTCGCTCCGGTATGGGCTACTGCGGAACCAGAACCATTGAGGAACTGAAGGAAAACGGGCAGTTTGTGAAAATCTCCGCGGCATCTTTGAAGGAATCGCATCCGCATGATATTCAGATCACAAAAGAAGCGCCAAATTACAGCATCGATGCTGACTGATCAATAGGATTATGGAGAACCGAAAAAGGAAAAGAAGCCGGCACACGCTGCTGTGGATCATCTTCATTGAGATTCTGCTTGTGCTTGCAGGACTTGCGATCGTTATATTCGTGCTGGATGACGGGGTCGAAACGCCGGTTGATCAGCTGATCAATGAGACCATGAAGATCGATTATCTTGAGGAGACGGAGAAAACAGGGGAAACGGAAGAGGAGTTTTATGTTCCCCGTCCCTTCATTGATGAGCAGCTGCTCACGGTAAATCCCTATTCCAGACCGGGGGAAAAGATCAAAAGCCTGGATTACATCGTGATCCACTATCTTGGGAATCCGAAAACGACTGCCCAGGAGAACCATGATTATTTCGAGAGCCTGAAGGATCTGAAGAATGTATCGATGAGCGCCAATTATGTGATCGGGATCGAAGGGGAGATCATCCACTGCGTTCCGGATGATGAGGTGGCGTATGCGTCAAACAGTGCAAACAGCTATTCGATCTCCATTGAAAACTGTCACAAGGATGAGAGCGGAAGGCTGACCGATAAAACCTATACAGCCCTGGTGGACCTGACAGCCTATTTAAGTGAGCGGTACGGTCTTGAACGGGATCAGATCATACGGCATTACGATGTGACAGGGAAAGAATGCCCGAAATACTATGTGGATCATCCGGATAAATGGGAAGCCTTCCTGGATGATGTCATGCTGATCCGCAATTACTGGAAAGAGGAAGCCGAAAAGGAAAAACGGGCTAAGGAAGAGGAAGAGGCGCGGCGCAGGCACGAGGAGGAAACCGGAATCGATGAGCTGACCGCATTCCTGGAAAGCAATGCCCCCGCTTCCGAAGAATGATACAGACAGAGCAAAGGAAACAAGAATCCCTATGATGCGAGATAATTATAAACAGATCTGTGAAGGGAAGGACCTGCGGACAAATGTGGCCGCCCTTCGAAAAGAGCTTTCCGATGAGCACTCTCTTCGTGATTTTCAAAAGCTCACCGGAGGGGATTACAGGTGGCTTTATGCGCTGCTGCGTAATTCTGATCCGAAGGTTCGAAAAAATGCCTGTGCTCTTTTCGGACAGTGCCGGCCGGAGAAGGCGGCATCGGTTTTATGGAATGCTTACCTGGAAGAAAAAACGCTCTTTGTCCGCAGCGCCTATCTCAAGGCCATGGATGTGTTTGACTGTGCCTTCCTCAGGGACGAGCTGCGAACGCAGGAGCATCTTCTGATGGTATCGGAGATCCGTGAGGAGGACCGCAAGCATCGTGCGGAGGAGCTGGCTGCCCTGCGGCATATTCTCGGCCGGTACGAACAGAAAAAGAAGCATGTATTCCGGATGCCGGCGCATTCGCCGGATGTGATTCTGATCACAAACCGGATGCAGCGGGAAGTGACACGCGATCAGGTCATGACCGGGATGTGCCGGATGCTGGCTGGGGGAGTCCGCGTCAGCGGCGATGATCTGCGGGAACTTCTGCAGATTCGTACAGTCGAGGAATATCTGTTCCCGGTCCCGCAGTGTCAGGCTCTGACCGGAGAACCCGCTCAGATCGGGAGTGCGCTTTCCACCTCCGGACTTCTGCGCTTCCTTCAGAATATGCACATGCCGCAGGAGGGTGTCCCATTCTATTTCAGGATGGACGTGCGCGGTCAGATCCCGGCAGAAAAAAAAGGTGCTTTTATCCGCCGGATCAGTGATGCACTGGAGCGCGGGACGGACACCATGCTGCGCGCCGACGCCTCCGATTACGAGGTAGAGATTCGTCTTCTGCAGAAAAAGGATGGATCCTTTGTGCCGATCGTGAAGCTGTTTTCACTTCCGGATACCCGATTTGCCTATCGTCTCGGCCAGACTTCGGAATCCATCGCGCCGTATAATGCGGCGCTGGCCATTGCGCTTGCCCGCCCTTATCTGAAGGAAGGCGCGCAGATCCTCGATCCGTTCTGCGGTGTGGGGACCATGCTGATCGAACGGGCGAAGGCCGGAAAGTGCGGAATGTTATTTGGAGTAGACCTGTATGGACAGGCTGTTTCGCTTGGCAGGGAGAACGCCGAAAGTGCGGAAGTGCCGGTCAATTTTATCAACCGGGACTTTTTTACCTTCCGGCATGACTATCCCTTTGATGAAGTGATTTCGGATCTTCCGAGACAGTGTCATGATCCGCTGACCGGAGACACGATCCGGCCGGAGGAACTGCTGCAGTCGTTTTTTGAAAAGATTCCGGAGCTTCTGAAGGATGAGGCTGTGCTGGTGCTTTACAGCCCGCATACGGAGCTGATCCGTTCCTGTGTTGCGGTCGATCCCCAATTTAGCGAAGAAAACGTTTTTCCGGTCAATGAGAAGAATGGAACAGGGGTCGTGATTCTCCGGTATCGGAAATGATGTTTAAAATGTTTGAACTTTTCTGACAATTACATTGAATGCATCGAAAAAGAAGTACAGAGTTTTTCCTGAAAAGAGTTGACACGGATCATGCTTTGTAGTATTATATCCAATGTCCGCTGAAACAGACATCAGCCGGACAGGATATGCGCGAGTGGCTCAGTGGTGGAGTATCGCCTTGCCAAGGCGAGGGTCGCGG